>CAZSNA010000026.1:0-37842 GCA_964607825.1 uncultured Fibrobacteraceae bacterium
GTGCAGGACCAGCCGGCCCTCCCGCAGCCCCTCCCGGGTGCGGGCCTCCGCGGCGCGCAGCAGCCGGCACCCGGCGCAGACGGAGAGATGAGCTTCCAGGCGTCCGCGCAGGGCGGCGTCCGAGCCGGGGTCGTCGAGTTGCCACAGCTCGTCGCCCAGCTCCGGATCGACGCATTCGTATCCGTCCCGCGGTGTCTCTCGCTCGCTCATCGTGCATCCCTCCTCGGGCGAGGTCGGGACCGGGTCCCGGCATCCGTTCCGGTCCATGAACGAATGGACAGGCGTCGATTCAAGAACGACTTCATCTCCTGCAGACAGACCGCCTTGCGGTAGTACACGCCCTGCACGGTCTTCAGGCCGATGCGCCGCCGGACGTCCTCGGCGGGCAGTTCCTCCACGAACAGGGCGCGCAGCAGTCGCCGGCACTCGCGGCCGATTCCGTCGAGGGCCTTCTGCAGCAGCGCGTGCTGCTCGGCCCGCTGGAGGTGGTCCAGGGGGCTGCGCGAATCGTCGGCGATCCAGTCGGCCAGCGAATCGATCTGGACCTGGGGCTTGCGGCTGCGGCTGCGCAGGATGTCGCGGCAGCGGTTGTTGGCGATGGTCACGGCCAGGCGCATGAAGTTGCCGCGGAAGGCCGTGTCGCGCCGCAGGTAGCCCAGGGCGGCCAGCAGGGTCTCCTGGACCACGTCGTCCAGGTCGGGGCCGTCGTCGGAGAGGAAGGCGGCGGCGGAGCGCGTCAGCACGGGGCGCAGGTGCAGGCAGAGGCTGTCGTCCGCACCGGGCTCGCCGCGGCGATAGGCGTCGACGAGGGCGTCCGTGAGGGCCTGCTGATCGTCGGGACGGGTCGTGCTCATGGGCGTCGATGCGTTTCGTGCGAGATGGTCCGGGATCCGGCGAGGGATCATCGTACGGACAACTGGTTGGCGTGTCCAGACCGTGCTAGGTTCGACGCCTTCGGAGGGAGGTGACGTCCGCGTGCGATTCCTGAACTCGTCGATCGCCCTCGCCGCGGTCCTGGCGGCGACGCTCTGCGGCTGCGACGGCCCCCCGGACCCGCGCGCCGATCTCGTCGATCTGGACGGCGTGCCCGTCCCCGACGACTGGCGCGCTCCGGTGGCGGCGTCCCTGGACCTCCTGCGGTCGCCGGCCGGCGACGCGCCGCACGCCCGCGCGGTGAGCACCTACTACGAGCTGCATCGGGACATCGGCGACCCCGCCACCCGCGCGGCGGCGGGCGACTCCCTCTTCGCCCTCTGGCGGGCCGATCCGACCGACTTCCTGTGGATCGAACTGGCCGCCCACACGAGCCCCATCCTCGGCCGCACCTCGGACCGCGACGCCGTCTACGCCCAGCTGCCCGACACCACCACGGCGGTGGGGTCCTTCCTGTGGGCGCGGCGCTTCTGGGGCTTCCGGTCCGGAGCCGGCCGCCACTTCGAGCTGGCCTGGGACCGGCGCGCCGAGCTGGACCCGCTGCAGACGCTGTGGCTGGCCACCCGGGTCGCCATGCTGAGGCGGGACCACGGACGCCACGACGAGGCCGTCGCCCTGCTGCGGGAGCTGTTGCCGACGGCGCGGCGGCTCGGGGGCGTGTCGATGACGGGTTTCTACTGGTTCGAGATCTCCGGCGGCCTCAGGCGGGCGGGCCGTCTGGACATGGCCCTGCACGCCGCGACCCTCGCTCTGGCCTGCGCCGAGGCGGACGGCCACGCCTACATGGTGCAGCGGGCCTGGCTGGAGGTGGGCCGGGTCCTGGCGGCGCGTCGGGAGCACCGGCCCGCCCTGGACGTCTTCGATACGAGCCTGGAGGCCTCGCGCCGGGCGGGCTACGCGTCGTGGGCCAGGCGCGCCCTGCGGCTGAGCGCCGACATCCACCGCACCCTGGGCGATCTCGACGCGGTGCTCGATCTCCACCGCCGGGCCCTGGACATCGCGATCGCCGCGCGGGACACGTCCCGCATGATCTACCTGACCGGCATCGTGGCGGAGGATTTCCGGCGACTGGGGCGGCTCGATTCGTGCCGGACCTACCTGCGTCGGGCCGATGCGGACCTGTCGCACTGGGCCAACCCCCGCAACCGGCTCGGCCAGACCTACCAGTGGGCCGGCTACTTCGGACAGACGGGCGACTACGCCAGGGCCGACTCGCTCCACGGGATCCTCGCCGGCCTGGTCGGGGAGGACGGCTATCGCGCCGACATGGTCGAGGTGCAGCTGGCCCTGCTCCGCCAGGGTCTGGAGACCGGCCGGCCCGACCTGGCCTATCGAGCCCTGGACCGCGGCCGGGCGCTGCAGGCGTCCATGAGCGCCGTCGGCACGGCCCACGTACCGGCCGTGGACCTGGAGCTGGCCGCTGCCGAGTTCCTCGCACAGCAGGGGGAGTTCCGGCGGGCGGCGTCGGCTCTCGACGCCGCCGGGTCGTCGCTCGGGCCGGAAGGGGCCGTGGAGTCGAGGTGGCGCCTGGAGCTCACGCGCGGCGAGGTGGCGCAGATCGCCGGCGATCGGGCCGCGGCCGCGCGGGCCTTCGCGGCGGCGGTGGAACTGGCGTCGGAGCTGGGCGCGCCCGATCTCTTCGCCCGCAGCCGCGTGCGTCTGGGCCACGCGCTGCTGGAGCAGGGGCGTGCGGCGGAAGCGAGTGCCCTGTTCGCGTCGGATCCCGATGCCGGCGACTACTGGTCGCGGCTGGCGGGACACCTGTTCTCGGGCCTGGCCGCCGCGCGCGCGTCCGATCACGAGGCGGCGCTGTCGGCCTACGACCGCGCCGAGGCGATGCTGCGCCCCCACGCGCCCCGCGACCTGGTGGCGCGTCTGCATCTGGAGCGGGGCCGCTCCCTGGCCGCGGTGGGACGCCCCGCGGCCGCGCTCGAGGCTTTGACGCGGGCTCGGGACCTGCTGCGGGTCCAGGGCGAACGGTTCCTGGCGGAGGAGTACCGGGCGTTCCATCGGGAGGCGAACCGCGAGCTGGCCGAGGTCCGCATCGGGCTGCTGCACGACCATCCCGGGTTGGCGCGGGGTCATGGCGTCGCGACCGAGACCCTGGCCCTGGCCGAGGCCTGTCGCTGGCGCGTGGACCCCGACGCGTCCATGCCCGCGGCCGAGGATCTGGCCGCCACGGTTCCGCCGGACGGCGAACCCGTCCTGGTGCTCTTCATGGGACGCGAACGGTCGTTCGCCTGGACCGGGTCGCGGCTCGGCTGGGAGCTGACCGAGCTGCCGCCGACGGGGGAGTTGAAGCGGCTCGTCGGGGCGGTGCTCACCGACCTGTCCCGACCGGGCGCGGAGGTCTCCGCCGCGGATGTCCGGACGCTGGGCCGCATGCTGCTCGACCCGGTCGCCGCGCACTGGCGCCGCGACCGTCCCCTGCGGATCGTCCCCGACGGCCCGCTCGTCGATCTGCCCTGGAGCGCCCTGCGTCTGGAAACCGGCGATCTCGTCCTGGACCACGGGCCCGTGGTCGAGGCCCCGGACGCGGCGGCGGCCGTCCGCGACGCCCTCGCTCCGGACACGTCGGCCGTCTCGCGGCTGCTGGTGCTCGGCCGGGACGGGGCGCCGTCCGGCGAGCCGGCCCTGCGACACGCCGAGGCGGAGGCCGCCGAGATCGCGACCGTCTGGCCCGGGGCGGCCGTCGAGCTCCGCACGGGCTCCGACTCGCGCTGGTCCGGCCTGCGTGACCGACTGTCCGGCTTCGACCTGATCCACATCGCCTCGCACGCCAGCGTCACCCAGGGGCTGCCCGGCCACTCGACCCTGCGTCTCGCCGGCGGCGACGGGGAGCCGCCGCTGACCATCCCCGCGGTGCGCGGCCTGGAGCTGGACGCGGAACTGGTCTACCTCTCGAGCTGCGAGACGGCGCGTCTCGGCGCCGACACCGGCAGCGGCCTCAACTCCTTCGCGCGGGCGTTCCTGCAGGCGGGGGCGCGCCGCGTCGTCGCCCCCACCCTCCGCATCGAGGACGCGGCCGCGCGGTACCTCGCCGCCTCGTTCCACCGCCACCTGCAGCACGGAAAGAGCTGGGCGGCCGCGTTGCGGGCCGCCCAGCTCGATGTGCGCGCCGCCGATCCGGACTGGCGGCATCCCTATTACTGGAGCTTCACTAGAATTCTTGCATCGGGACGTCGCTAGTCTCGCCGCCCGGCTTGTCGGGATCGAAGACCCAGTTCAGCAGACCGCCCCCACCGAGCCCGCGGGCCCCGCCCGGCTGGATCTCGAGGACCCCCTGGCGCAGATTGCCCAGCTCGCCGTATATGCGGGCGCATCCGGACAAGTTCACGGTCGAGTACGTCTCGGTGATCTGGTCGTACTCGATCTCGTAGAGCGAATAGCCCGAGGGAGAGAAGTCGTACCAGGGTCCCGGGCACAGCACCAGTTCCACGGGATTGTTGAAGTTGACCGGGGGGCTCTCGAACTTCAACAGCGTCGCTTCCATGCAGAGGGGACCGCCGAGCGGCGCGGCGCTGATGGTGAAGGTCCAGGTCCGGGAGGCCATGTCCGCCAGATTGACCGTGCCCGGCGGGACCCTGACCTCGAACCAGTTCTCCTCTCCCCACGCCTCCAGGTGGTTGGTGAATGTTCCACCCTTCTGCAGGTTGACGCTGAACTCCATCTCCTCGTAGATGTTGCTGTCGAACAGGTCGTACAGGAACTCGTAGCACTCGTCGTAATACGGTTGCTCCAGGACCCGCGCATTCGCGGCCGTGTCGGGGCCGGTGGGCACGGCGTCGACGCCCTCCTGGCAGGAAGCCAGGCACAATACCAGAAGAGCCGGAAGCAAGGCCGCGAGGGCGAATCTGCGCATGGGATGTCCTTTCAAGCCGTGGGGTGCGTCGTCATATGTCTTGAACGTGCGACCCGACAGATACTCAAGAGATATTCTAGCACGAAATCAAGTCGCGTTGGGCGCCGGCCCGCGAACGAGCCGGCGCCCCGGTCGCGCATCGTTCCCTCGGATCAACCCCCCAGGAAGCGCAGGGTCACGAAGCCCCCGTTCTCGGCGGCCACGGCGACCAGGTCGCCGTCGACGGCGATGTCGCGCGCGAAGCCCCGGATGCGCATGGACCCGCACAGGCGCGGCGCGGCGGGATTGATGATGTCGTACACGTAGAGGCCGGCGTATCCGGCGGCGACGAAGGCGTAGCGCCCCTCGATCTCCACCGCGACCGGGAAGGCGTTGGGATCGAAGAAGCTGTCGATCTCGCTCACGATGACGATGTCCTTGGGATCGGTGACGTCCAGAACGGCGAAGCTGACGCCGTCCACCACGCAGGCGTACCTGTCGTTCGAGAAGCTCGGTCCCTGCGGGTAGAGCTCCAGATCCCAGGCGGACGAGCTCTCGCCGTTGATCTTCTTGGCGCCGATGTGCACGGGATCCGTGGGGTCGGAGACGTCGAAGATGTCGAGCGTGCTCGTGGTGTACAGCAGATCCATGGTGCCGCACGTGTAGGCCAGGTCGCCGTCGACCTCGACGTCGACGGCGGTGCCGGACAGGACCTCCTGGCCGAGCTGGTCCAGCCCGGCCTCGGTCCAGGTGATCAGGCCGCCCAGGAAGCGGGCGTCGTAGACCACGCCGTCCGCCGCCGTCACGCCGCGCGAGTTGCCCTGTCCGGTCTCCCGGTCGACGACCTCGGGAGCGGCGGGGTTCGAGACGTCGAGCTGGTAGATGTAGGACGGCTCGCCATTGAGCGCGGCCGCGAAGTCGGCGACGTAGGCGAGATCCCCGTCGACGAACATGTCCATGGCCAGCCGGAGCCGCAGGCCGCTCTCGATGCCGTCGGTCAGTCCGACCACCGCCGGCGCCGCGGGATCGGAGATGTCGATGGACTCGAAGGTGCTGTGCGGCGGGTTCTCGTACAGCATGGAGGTGGCGTAGGCGTGGCCGTCGTCCAGGGAGACGGCGACGGTCGGGAAGGTGGTGGTGGTGTGTCCCAGGTACTCCATGTTGAGGGACGGGGTCATCGTGGCCGTCTCCCCGACCGCGGGGGGCGCGACGGCGTAGGCGTGGTCGAGGTTCCAGTCCTCGACGGTCAGGGTCGCGGCGTCGGGGACGGCGACCTCGGGCTGATCGAGCCGCGAGTCGGAGCAGCCGGCGGCGATGAGGGCCAGGCCCGCCGCGACGGCCAGCGCCAGGATCTTGATGGTCTTGTGCATGATTCTCTCCTCGGACGAAGACGTGACGGTTGACTCGTGCCGGATGAACGAACCGACCCGCCGCCTTGAAAGAACTTCTTGCAAGGGGCGCGTCCGCACGTTCAGGGGCTGTCGGCCGGTACGTCGGGTGACGGGCGGACGCGTTGTCGGCGCGACCGGCGTCCGGACAACCCTAGGGGGAGGATCATGCGTTCAACTCTGCTCATCATCGTCTCGGTCCTGGTCTGCGCCTGGACGGGCGCCGCCGCGGACTGCCTCGACTACGCCGCGCAGCCGGAACTGGTCCCGCTGGGCGGTCTGGCTCTGCCGGGCCACGCCCGCGACGTCGCCGTCGACGGCGATCACGTGTTCGTGGCGGCCTACGACGCGGGGCTGGTGGCGGTCGACGTCGCCGACCCGTCGCAGCCCGCGCTCGCGGGCGTCGCGGACACGCCGGGCGCCGCGTATCGCGTCGCCGTGCTCGGGGATCTCGCCGCCGTGGCCGATCGCCAGGGCGGCGTCCAGTTCGTCGACATCTCCGACCCGGCCGCGCCCGCGGTCGTCGGCGCCTATCCGCTCGACGACTGCTACGACGTCTTCGCCACCTACGCGTACGGCCAGCCCGTGGTCTTCGCGGCCGACTACGACGCCGGCCTGGTCGTGCTGTCGGTTGACGATCCGACCGCGCCCGAGCCGATCACCTCCGTCGCGGTGCCCGGCCACGCGGTCGGCCTGTCGGGCCTGGTCAGCGCCACCACCGTCGGCGGCATCCCCGAGGTGATCGGCTGCTGGCTGCTCGTGGCCTGCCAGGAGCGCGGCGTGCAGCAGTACTACTACGATTTCTACGACCAGACGCTGTCCCACTGGCACAACGTCCCCCTGCCCGGCTACGCGCGCGCGGTCGCACCGATCGGATCGGTGGACAACGGCTACCAGACCGAGCCCGCCTGGGCGCTGACCGCCGCCATGCAGGCGGGGTTGCTGGTGGTCGAGCCGGGGGCGGGCGAACCGGTCGCCGGTTCGCTGGCGCTGGACCACGAGGCCGTCGACCTGGATGTCTGGGAGCAGGACTGGGCCCTCGTGACGGACGGTTCGCTGCACCTGGTGAACGTCGCGGCCCCCGGCGCGCCCGTCCTGATGACCCGCATCGACACGCCGGGCACCTGCTACGGCGTGACGACCGGTTCGCAGCACGTCTACGCGGCGGACGGGCACGGCGGACTGCGGATCTACGGGATCTCCCACGCGGGCCGTACGGGGCTGCTGTACACGGACGCCGATCACCTGGCCTCCGCGGGGCCGTACGTCTGCGCCGCCGGCGAGTGGGGCATCTCAACCACTTTCTCGGTGGTCGACGTGGGCGATCCGGCCGCGCCCGTCGCCCTGGGCCACGTGTTCGACATCTTCACGCAGGATCTCGTCGCCACCGACGACCACGCCTACGCCGCCGGCAACTACGACTACAACCAGAGCGGAGACGGACTGGTCGTCGTGGATCTGACGACCCCCGCGGCGCCGGTCGTCACCGCGACCCTCGACGTGCCGGGCGAGGCGCGGGGCGTCGCCCTGGCCGGCGATCACGTGCTGATCGCCGACGGCTTCGGCCTGCGGGTCTTCGACCTGGCCGACCCGGCGCAACCCGCGCCGGTGGGGGACTACGAGAGCCCGGGCACGGCCTGGGACGTCGTCGCCCACGGCGACTTCGCCTATCTCGCCGACGGCACGACCCTGCAGGTGATCGACATCTCCGATCCCTCGGCGCCGTCGGCGGTCGGCTCCCTCGCGGGCGGGTACTTCAGGCGCGTGGCCCTGGCCGGCGACCTGCTGCTCTCCGCCGCGGGCCGGACGCTGACCTGCATCGACGTCTCGACGCCCGCCTCGCCCCAGGCGCTCGGCGCGATCGAGCTGCTCGGCGTCGTCGAGGGCCTGTCCGCCGACGGTCTCCACGCCTACGCGGCCGCCGGCTGGAGCGGCACGCACGTGGTGGACCTGTCGGATCCGGCCGCGCCCGCGCTCGTCGGCACCCTGCCGGGCCCGGCCGACGCCGCGCTGCTCCACGGCGACGTGCTGATCGCGGGCGGCTACCGGTTCGTCACGGCGCATTCGCAATGCGGCCCGCCGTCCCCCCTCACGGATGCGGATTCACCCGTCCCGGTCGCCGCCCCCCGGCTGTCGGCCGGCCCGAATCCGTTCAATCCGCGCACCACGCTGCGCTACTACGTCCCGGCCGGCGCGCGGCGCTGCGAGCTGACGATCCACGACCCGCGCGGCCGCCGGGTGCGGAGGCTGGCCGTGGACGCGGCCGTCGAGGGCTGGCGCGAGGTCGTCTGGTCCGGCGACGACGACGCGGGCCTCGGCGTCGCCAGCGGCGTGTACTTCGTCCGCCTGTCGGTGGACGAGCGCGTGACGGTGCGGAAGGTGACCGTGGCCAAGTGATCGCGCCTCGCCGGCGCCCGCGGCGAAACCCCCGCCGCGGGCGCCCCGCACCCCCCGTCCACCCCCGATTTCCTTGGACAAATCCCCGGCTGCCGCTTATTCATTTCACAGGCCGGAAACCCCGGTTTTCGCCGGTTTTTCCGTGTTATCCTGGCCCACGGGGGAGATGGAGCGCAGCGCCATGGTCATCGGCGTCGGCATCGACCTGGTCGATATCGCGACCTTCCGCGAGCGCCTCGACGAGGCGCTGATCGCGGAGCTCTTCCTGCCCGACGAGATCGCCTACGCCCGCACCCAGCGGCGCTATTGGGAGAATTTCGCCGGCCGGCTGGCCGCCAAGGAGGCCGCCTTCAAGGCCCTCGGCGCCGGCCTGTCCCAGGGGCTGCGCTGGCACGACGTGGAGGTGCGCCGGGACGAATCCGGCGCGGTGGACCTGGCCCTGCACGGCCGGGCCCGGGAACTGGCGGACGAGAAGCAGGTGACGGGGTGCCGGGTCACCCTGTCCCACTCGCGATCAGAGGCGATCGCGATCGTCGTCATGGAGAGTTGAACCCGAATCCGGAGGGCGTCGGCGTGAGCAATATCGGATCCTACGAGGAGAGACGGCAGAACTTCGACTGGAACATCGCCAAGGAGGTCCTGGGCTGGACCGACGGCGAGCTCCTGAACATCGGCCACATGTGCTCCGACCGCATCTGCGCCCAGGGCAAGGCCGACAAGACGGCCCTGATCTGGGAGGGCTTCGGCGACGCCGAGGCGCGCTACACCTTCGACGACGCGCGCGTGCTGTCCAACGGCTTCGCGAAGATGCTGCAGGACCAGGGCGTGGAGCCCGGCGACCGCGTCTGCATCTTCATGGACAAGATCCCCGCCTTGTACATGTCCTTCCTGGGCGTGCTGAAGATGGGCGGCATCGCGCAGCCCCTGTTCTCGGCCTTCGGCGACGACTCGCTCGAGGTGCGCCTGGCCAGCGCCGAGACCAAGGCCATCCTCACCACCCAGAAGCACGTCAAGAAGGTGCGCAAGATCCTCGACAAGCTGCCGGCGCTGAAGAGCATCGTCGTGGTGGAGGGCAACCCCGCCAAGCTGAAGGACGGCGAGACCTTCTTCGACATGGAGGAGAACCGCGTCGAGGACTTCGACTGCCACCCGGGCGGCCCGGAGACCCGGAGCGTGCTGCACTACACGTCCGGCACCACCGGCCAGCCCAAGGGCGCCCAGCACGTGCACAGCACCGTGTGGGGCCAGGCCCTGACCGCCCACTGGGTGCTCGACCTGCGCGACGACGACATCTACTGGTGCACCGCCGACCCCGGCTGGGTCACCGGCACCAGCTACGGCATCATCGGTCCCTGGGCCCTGGGCGTCACCCAGTGCGTGCTGGACTCGGGCTTCACCTCGGCCCGTTGGTACAAGTTCATGCAGGACAACAAGGTCACCGTCTGGTACTCGGCGCCGACCGCCATCCGCTCGCTCATGCGCGACGGCGACGAGCTCGTGAAGCAGCACGACCTGTCCAGCCTGCGCCATCTCGCCTCGGTGGGCGAGCCGCTGAACGCCGAGGCCGTCGTGTGGAGCGAGGAGGTCTTCGGCAAGCCCTTCCTCGACACCTTCTGGCAGACCGAGACCGGCGCCATGATGATCACCAACTACCCCGGCATGAAGGTCAAGCCCGGCTCCATGGGCAAGCCCTTCCCGGGCATCACCGCCGCCGTGCTGGATCTGAAGACCAACGTGCCCATCGACGAGCCCGGCAACGTGGGCCTGATCGCCTTCCGTCCCGGCTGGCCGTCGATGTTCCGCGAGTACCGCAACCAGCACGACGTGTACCGCAGCAAGTTCGTCGGCGCCGCGGACGACGCCACGCCCGACGAGTGCCGCCTGAACCAGGACGCCTGGTACGTCTCCGGCGACCGCGCCAGCGTCGACGCCGACGGCTACTACTGGTTCGTGGGCCGCGACGACGACGTGATCAACACCGGCGGCCATCTGGTGGGCCCCTTCGAGATCGAGTCGGCGCTCATCGAGCACGAGGCCATCGCCGAGGCGGCCGTGGTCGGCAAGCCCGACGAGGTCAACATGGAGGTCGTCAAGGCCTTCGTCACGCTGCACAAGGGGTTCGAATTCGACGACATGCTCGAGCTCGACGTGATGAACTTCATCCGCAAGAGCCTGTCGCCGCTGGCCATGCCCCAGGAGATCGAGGTCATGGACAAGTTGCCCAAGACCCGATCGGGCAAGATCCTGCGCCGCTATCTCCGCTCCATCGAATGGGGCGAGGACGCCGGCGATCTCTCGACTCTCGAAGACGACTAAACGAAAGGGACCGACATGGACGACATGAAGGACGTGATCCTGGAATACGTGATCGACGAGTACGTGGACGAGGACGACGACGACGAGGTCACCTTCGACACGCCCCTGATCAGCTCGGGCATCGTGGACAGCTTCTCGATGGTCTCGCTGAAGGTCTTCCTGGAGAAGAAGTACCAGATCTCGCTGCCCGACAGCGAGGCGACCCCCGAGGCCTTCGATACCGTCGATTCGATCTGCGAGCTGGTCAAGAAGCACCAGGGTTGACCCGGGCGGGAGGACGCTGAGGTGTATACCGAGAAGACGCGCGGCCTCTTCGCCGCCGAGATCGAGAGCATCAAGGAGAAGGGCCTCTACAAGGAGAAGCGCTTCATCTGCTCGCCGCAGGACGCCGAGATCGAGGTCGAGTACCCCGAGGGGGCCGACCACGAGAGGGTGCTGAACTTCTGCGCCAACAACTACCTCGGCCTGTCGAGCCATCCCGAGGTCATCGCGGCCGCCCACGAGGGCCTCGACGCCCGCGGTTACGGCATGAGCTCGGTGCGCTTCATCTGCGGCACGCAGGACATCCACCGCGAGCTGCAGGACCGCATGTCCGAGTTCCTGGGCATGGAGTCGACGCTGCTGTTCCCCTCGTGCATGGACGCCAACGCCGGCGTGTTCGAGGCGGTGCTGGAGCAGGACGACGTGATCATCGCCGACCGCCTGATCCACGCCTCCCTGGTCGACGGCATCCGCCTCTGCGCCGCGCACTACGACACGTTCAAGCACATGAACATGAAGCACCTGGAGAAGAAGCTGCAGCTCCACCAGGACAAGCGCACGCGCCTGATCGTCACCGACGGCGTGTTCTCCATGGACGGCGACCTGATCCAGCTCGACGAGGTCTGCGACCTGGCCGACAAGTACGACGCCATGGTGCTGGTGGACGACAGCCACGCCAGCGGCTTCATCGGCAAGACCGGCCGCGGCACGCACGAGCACTTCGACGTGATGGACCGCGTCGACCTGATCACCACGACCTTCGGCAAGGGCCTGGGCGGCGCCTCGGGCGGCTGCGTCAGCGGCCGCGCGGAGCTCGTGGAGCTCTGTCGCCAGAAGGCCCGTCCGTACCTGTTCAGCAACTCCCTCGCCCCGTCGATCGTGGCCGGCTCGATCAAGGTCATCGACCTGATCTCCAAGTCCACCGAGCGGCGCGACAAGCTGGAGTGGAACACCAGGTACTTCCGCGAACGGATCACCGCGGCCGGTCTGCAGGTGGGCGGACAGGACACGCCCATCGTCCCGGTCATGCTCTACAACGCCAAGCTCGCCAACGACATGGCCCGCGACATGTACGCCGAGGGCATCTACGTCATCGGCTTCTTCTTCCCGGTGGTGCCGGCGGGCGCCGCGCGCATCCGCGTGCAGCTCAGCGCGGCCCACGAGAAGGAGCACATCGACAAGGCCGTGGCCGCGTTCGCGAAGATCGGCGAGAAGTACGGGATCATCGGGCTGGACAAGAAGGGGATCGTGGAGAAGTACGGGCTGTAGAGCGGCCCGTCATACACACAGGGGCACCGGGACAATACCGCAGGCCGTAGGCCGAGGACGTCCCGGTGCCCCTGTGTGTATGACGGGCCTCGAGGTGGCGTCTTGATCGTTCGTCGGGGGTGTGATAGGATGAAATTACTCCTGTTTTGAGAAGTGCCAACGAAAGCGAGCCCCGATGCGCATCACCGCCTGCCTGACCGTCGCCCTCCTGCTGGCGGCCGCCACCGTCTCCGCGGAGACGATCTACGACAACTTCGACGTGGGGGACGTCTACTCTCCCTACAGCTATCTCCTGACCTCCTTCTCGCCCCCCACGACGCCGCCCGACGTCGACACGCACGACAACGACCTCGCCATGGCCTTCACCGTCGCCTCCGGCGGCGGCGAGCTGTTCGCCCTGGGCCAGATCGACCTCGCCGTGTTCTGGCACAGCGGAGAGAACGAGCTGGACGTGACCCTGACGACGGATCTGGGGGGCGTTCCCGGTCTGGTCATGGAGACGTGGCACGTGAGCGGCCTCGATGCCGATCCGGGCAGCATGACGCCGACGACGCTGGTCAGCGTCACCGAACCGAACCTGGCCGACGGGCAGACCTACTGGGTCGTCGTGTCCGCCAGCGGACCGTCGGATTCATGGCTGAGCTGGCATCTCAACTCCATCGGCGCCATCGCGCCCCTGGCCACGATCGCGCTGGTGAACGGGAGCGGCTCCTGGAACACGACCTCCTACGACGCCCCGGCGCTGCGGGTCCTGGGCCGTCAGCAGGTCATCGGCGCCGAGGAGGCGGCCTGGGGCGAGGTCAAGGCGCTGTACCGGTAGCGAGGGGGTATCCGGATCCCTCGAACCGGGCCGAAGAGGAATGCGGGGCGAGGCTCCCCGGGTCGCGCCCCGAACTCACTGTTCACAGACCGCGCCGACATATGCTAGGATGACCTTATAGGGAAGCGACCTCCCTGCTTCCCGCTTCCTATCGACGGGGGTTCCGAATGCGAACCGTTTTTTCGCTGCCGACCATCTGTTTCGTTCTGATACTTCTCTCCATCTCCACCGCGATCGCCGCCGAGCACGAACGTTCCCCGCGGGTCGAGGGCTATCTCCAGGACGCCAACGCCGCCATGGAGCATCTCTCGAACAACGACCTGGCGGCCATCGAGCAGGCTCTGTCGCCCGGCTTCGCGGAGATCGAGGACATGGTGGCGACCTATCCCGCCCCGACGGACGAGCATTCGCGCATCAACACCTACCTGCGGGAGCGGGGCTGGGGACAGCTCGTCTGGACCCAGATCATGGTCCGCCTGACTGGCGGTCCGCGACGGCGTCTGCGACTTCGAGCTGGACTTCGCCGCGCGCGTGGCCGTGGAGCGGGTCGCCCGTGAATCCCTCGACCTGGTCGAGACGTCCATGGCCCGGATCGACGTGCTGCTGGAGGCCAAGGACATGTTCGGGCTCTCCGACGAGATCGACGCCTTCGCCCAGGGCCTGTTCCCCGACGTCGACGGAGGCCCCGGCTATCAGGCGATCCTGTCCGACTATCAGGACCGCTTCATCGGGCGCCGCGAGACCGTCATCGCCCGCCTGGAATCCGGCCGCCACCCCCGGGTGGTCGATCCGTCCGTGCTGGCCGAGGGCACGCCGCACGCCGAGACCTACGCCCGTCGCCACGAGCGTCTGCAGGCCGAGGCGTCGCGCCTCGACGAGGTCTTCACGCGTCTGGCCGAATACGATCAGGAACAGGTCGCGCAACTGGTGGTGGTCGGCGCCGAGGCGGCCTCGCCGGCCGAACGCGACGACGTCCTCGACCAGGCCCGCGTCGAGATGCTGCTGTTCGAGGAAGCCCTCGACGCCTCGGATACCGATCCGGCCGTGCAGCGCATGCTGGCGGTCTACGATCAGCAGGAGCCCGACGCCGTGTTCATGCACGCCCACGGCGATGTGGATTTCCTGGACGCCATGTCGCTCGTCGGCTCGGCCCGTCGCGCCCTCGACGATCAGGCCAGCGCCGCGTCCCTGCGGGAGTTCCACGCCATGGGGGACATGGCGCGGTGACGTGATGCGCCGGGGCCCGGCCGGCCCCGGCTCGGATCATGCCCGGGCGGCCGCTTCCGCACCGGCGTCCGCGGCGAACAATCCCCGCGCCCGCCCCGCCTCCACGACCACGTCAACCAGCAGCTCCGGCGCCTGCCGGTCGGTGTTCAGCACCAGGTCGTAGCCTTCCGGATCGTTCCAGTCGGCGTGGAAGAGCTTGCGCACGAAGGCGGCCCGTTCACCGTCGGATTCGTCGATCAGGCGAGCGGCCTCGTCGACGTCCACGCCGCGGTCGCCGGCGACGCGTTCGATGCGTGTTTCGAGCGAGGCGATCACCCGCACGCGCAGGCAGTCCGTCTCCTCCAGGATGAAGTTGGCGCCGCGCCCCACGAAGATCACGCCGCCGTGGCTCGCCAGGCCGCGCACCACCTTGACCAGGGCCGCGTGGAACACGTCGTGCGAGAAGAGCCGTCGGTCGAGCAGGCTCTCAACCCAGATGTCGAGTTCGTTGCGCGTGCGCTCGTCCAGGCTCTCGGCGACGCGGCGCTCGAGGCCCTCGTCCCGGGCGACGGCCTCGATCAGGGAGCGGCCGTGGACCTGCAGGCCCAGCCGGGTCGCCAGGCCGCGGGCCACCTCGTCGTGGTCGCTGCCGAGCTGCCGGGACAGGGTGATCACGGGACGGCGCGGCGCGGGGGCGTCGGGGCCGGTCTCGCGCCTCAGGTCCTCGAGGATCTGCCAGAGGCGCATCTGGTGGCCGAGTATGCGTTCGATGGAAACGGGCATGAGCGTCTCCCTCCGTCGGGCCGGGCGGCCCCGGGAGCGCACCGGAAGCGGGACGCCCGCGGGGGCGCCTGATGACGTCAAGATAGGCACGAAGAGCCCGTACGACCGCTCCGCTCAAGCCACCGCCCGCGCCACGAGATACGCCAGCATCAGCCCCGACAGCAGCAGCAGCGGCCAGCCCAGCTCGCGGCCGCGCCCCGTCAGCAGCTTCAGGACCGGGTAGCCCACGAACCCCAGCGCCAGCCCGTCCGAGATGGAGTAGGTCAGGGGGATGCCCGCCAGCACCAGGAAGGCGGGGATGCCCTCCGACGCGTCGTCCCAGTCGATCTTGCGCACGTTGCGGATCATCATGGCGCCCACGATCACCAGGGCGGGCGCGGTGATGGGCGGATAGCTGCCGACCATGGCCACCACCGGCGTGAAGAACAGGGCCAGCAGGAAGAGGGCGGCGGTGACGAGCGCGGTCAGGCCCGTGCGCCCGCCCTGCTCCACGCCGGCGGCGCTCTCGATGAAGCTGGTGACGGTGCTGGTGCCCATCGCCGCCCCGGCGACGGTGCCGACGGCGTCCGACACCATGGCGCGCCGCGCCCGCGGCAGGCGGCCGTCGCGGATGAAGCCCGCCTGCTCGCCGACGCCGATCAGGGTGCCCATGGTGTCGAAGAGGTCCATGCACAGGAAGACCACGATGTACGGGATCATGGACCAGGTGAACACGTGGACCAGGTCCAGCTTCAGGAAGGTCGGCGCGAGCGAGGGGGGCGGGGCCACCAGGGCGTCGGCCGGCGCGAAGCGGGCGGCCAGCATGGACGCGCGCACCGTCTCGGTGTCGGCCCAGTCGCCGAGCGCCGGCAGCAGGTGGTGCAGCGCCAGGGCCAGCCCCGTCGCCGCGGCGATGCCGAACAGCAGGGCCCCCCGCACTCGCCGGACCTGCAGCACGGCCATCACGGTCAGTCCGCAGAGGAACACCGCCAGGTCGGGCGACGCGAGCCGGGGGGTGAGCTTCACCGCGGTGCCCGGGTCCGCCACCACCACGCCGGCGTTCTGCAGCCCGATGAACGCGATGAACAGGCCGATGCCCACCGCGATGGCGTTCTTGAGGCTCGGGCTCACCGCGTCGAGGATCCGCTCGCGCACCCGCGTCAGGGACAGGCCCAGGAAGATCACGCCCGCCACGAACACCGCGCCCAGCCCCACCTGCCAGGCGGTGGTCTCGCCGGCCGCGACCGCGGGCAGCGCCGCGGCGGCCGGCAGCATGGTGAACACGAAGAAGAAGTTCTCGCCCATGCCGGGCGCCTGGGCGATGGGGTAGCGGGCGTAGAGCCCCATGATCGCCGTGGCCAGGGCCGCGGCCAGGCAGGTGGCGACGGTCACCGCGCCGAAGTCCAACCCCGTCTCGAAGCCGAACATGGAGCCCGACAGCACCGCGGGCTGCACGAAGACGATGTAGGCCATGGTCAGGAAGGTGGTGGCGCCGGCGAGGGTCTCGGTGCGGGCGTCGGTGCCGTGGTCGGCGAGCTTGAAGATCCGGTCGATCACGATGGCCTCCCCGCGATGGCGTGCGGCGTCCCACCCATCGTAATCCCAATGTGTTCCGTATCTCCAGCGGGTTCTTCTTGAATCGCGCCCCCGACTCGTGTTCCCTCTGCGGAGACGGTCGGTTCCACCCCGCGGCCGTCCGCCCCACAGGAACAGGGGAGACGATATGAGCGGATCGACGGAACAAGGCCACCGCTTCGAATGCGTGGAGCCCGGACTGGGCGAGCAGCTCTGGCGGCTGGACACGGATGACATCGCGCCGGAGCTGCGGGACCGGCTCGAACGGCACCTGCGGGTCTGCGACGACTGCCGTCTGCAGAGGGACCTGCACGCGCGGCTGTCGACCCTGGCCGCCGCCGGGGAGCTGGACATCACGGTGTCCGAGCGGCCCGCGCGGAGATGGCGTCCCGACACCCTGATGGCCGCCGGCGGCGGACTCGCCCTGGCGGCCTCCCTGGCCCTGATGATGCTCCTGCCGCCGTCGATGCCCCGCGCGCCCGGCGTATCGCGGGGAGAGGAACCCGGGACCGGTTTCACGAGGCCCGTCGAGGGCGAGGTCCTGGCCGACGCGACCCCCGCCCTGGCCTGGCGTCCCGTGGACGGCGCCACCGGCTACAGTCTCGAGATCACGCAGACGGACGGCGATTACGCCTGGCGGGCCCGCACAGGCGACACGCGCGTCGAACTGCCCGCGGAGGCGGCCCTGCCGGACGGCGGCCGCTTCCTGGTCCTGCTGGAGCCGGTGCCCGTCGATCTGGCGCCCCTCGGCGGGATCAGCGTGTCCTTCCGTCGCGCCGGACCGGCGGCGGTCTTCGCCTATCGGATCGGCGCCGCCCCGAAGGCGGTGCGGCTGCTCGGCGCGCTGGGTCTGGGCCTCCTGGCGCTCGGCGCACCGCTGCTGCGCCGGCGTCTCGTCGCGGCGATTTGACCGGCGGTATTCGCCGGTGGTATCCTATTTCGACCATCTTGAAGCAGAATGTTGAATATCGACCCGCACCATTGTTCAACGGGAGACAGCGGAGGGACTCAGCAACGAAACAGGGGTGTCGAGGTGGACAAGCGAACGATCATCATCATATGCGGCATCACATTCCTGATCTTCAACGGCTGCGGCGATATCGGCCTGTCGCCGGACAAGGATTACGATCCGATCGACCCCATGCCGGCGATCACGCCGGAATATCTGCAGGCGCTCTGGCTCGCGAGCGACCATGAGGACTGGGTGGTCGTCAGCGGCCTGGTCCATCCCCTCACCGGCGGCGTCGTCACCGGCACGCCGGAAACGTGGCCGGAAGGCTACGTCTTCTCCGTCGAGATCCCGCCCGGGGCCCTGCTGCCGTCGGGCGGCGTCCTCGAGGAGACCAGCCCCTTCGCGATGGACAAGGCCCGCTCCAGGGGCGAATCCGGCAGCGTGGGCGAACGCCCACCCGCCACGCGGATCTACACGCCCGTCCTGATCTCCATCCACGTCCCCCGCCGCTATCCCGGGGTGCCCGGCAACTACGACTATCCCGCCGTCTACCGGCTCGAGCCCCACGAGCTGGAGTTCTCCTCGCGGGTGAAGGTCACCTTCTGCTACCCGCCCTGGCTGGACGACTCGGACAACTACCAGAAGTTCCATTTCTGGCGCGAGGGCGGGGATCCGACCTGGACCTACCATCACTCGGACTACGAGCTCCTGGAGCCCGGCGACGAGGACACGCGCACCGAGATCGTCTTCAACACCCTGCACTTCTCGCGCTGGGGACTGGAGAACGGCAGCGGCGGCGGCAACGGCAAGTCGCGGCCCGGATCGCTCAGTCCGCCGCTCCGATGATCCTGTAGAAGGACCAGTAGTAGGGATGGGCCCAGGCGGGGTCCGTCTCGCGCAGGGCCAGCTGGGCGTGCCGCAGGGCCGAGGCCTTGTCCGCGCCGTCGCGCCAGCGGGTGTAGAAGAGGCGGGCCAGTTCGCTCGACGCCTCGTCGTCCACCCGGATCGTGGAGGCGACGACGGTCCGGGCGCCGGCGGCCAGGAACGCCCGCGCGAAACCGGTCAGACCCGCGCCCGGACGGCTCGTCCGGGCGCCCTCGCAGCAGGACAGGTAGATCAGATCGGCCTGCAGGTCCAGGTCGGCGAGTGAGCGCAGGGCCACCGGCGCGGCGCCCGCGTCGGAGGCGAGACGCAGCGAGGCCCGCTCGCTCGCGCCCTGGTGGACCACGGCGTGGGTGGCCAGGTGCACCACCCGGGCCGTCGGCAGGTCGGTGAGCAGCGACGGCCAGTCCGCCGCTGCGCCGGTGCGCAGGACGACCCGGTCGGCGGGCCAGAGCGCGGCCACCGCGCGGGCCTCCGCCTCGGCGTGATGCAGGTCGGCCGGGGCGCCGGGCCGACCGGCGTGGCTGTCGAGCCCCACGGCCAGGAGCGGTCCCGTGTCGGACGTCGACGCGTCGTCGCCGCGCGTTCCCGGCGACTCCATCTCGATGAGGGGGCCGTGCGCCACCGCCGGGGTGCCGGACGGATCGACCGTCAGCGCGCTCCAGGGCACCGTGGCGAGCAGGTCGTCCGGGACGATGCGGAGCAGGCGTTCCGACGGCCAGGCCGGCAGCACGGGTCCCAGCAGCACTTCGGACAGGCGGTCCAGGGCCTTATCGTCCACGTCCCGCAGCGGCGTACCCAGACCGGCCAGGACCGGCGCCATCAATCGCGACAGCTCCGGGCGCCCCGGCAGCTCGTGGACCTCGAGGTCGCGCGCCGTCGCGACCCACACGTACGAACGCGTCTCACCCACCAGATAGACCGCCGCGCCGGCCCCGTCCGCGGTCAGCTGCGCGACGGGGTCGTCGCCCCAGGGGGCGGGCTTCAGGGTCAGCGCCAGCGCGAGGGTCGAGCGGAGGGTCGCGCGTCCGGGCGACGCGGGCGTGTTCCGCAGGTGGAGGTCCAGGAGGGCGTGGACGATGTCCCGGCGCAGGTTGCCGGTCAGGATCTCCAGCTCGGGGCTCGAGGCGCGGGTGGTCGTGTCGAGCCGGTCCCGGGCCGTCCGCAGGGCGGCCAGGGCGGCCTCCCTCTCGCCGCGCGCGGCCAGGGCCATGCCGAGTTCGTAATGGACCAGGGCGCTCAGATCGGGCGGCGTGTAGGGGGTCAGCAGCGTAACGGCCCGGCGCAGCCGGTCCTCGGCCTCGTCGAACCGGTCTTCGAGCGCGTAGGCGCGGCCCAGGCAGGCGAGGGTCTCCAGCCGCAGTCGGAAACGGGCGCCGTAGCGGGCGCTGTCAGCGGCGACGGAGAACAGGGCGCGGGCCTCGTCGGGCCGGCCGGCCTCCAGCAGGTGGTGTCCCAGGTGGAAGCGGCTGGCGGACTCGAGGCTGGCATTGCCGATGCGGCGCGCCAGCTCCAGGCCGCGCGTGAACTCGGCCTCGGCAGTCGGCATGTCGCCGCGGGCGAGGGCCAGCTCGCCCCGGCAGCGGTGGTAGCGCCAGGTCGTCTCCTCGCCGCCGCCGCGGGCGACGGCCGCCTCGGCCCGTTCCAGGGCCTCGCTGGCCAGCACGTACTCGCCCTGTCCGGCGAGGAAGCCGGCCACGGCGGTCTCGTACTCGGCGCTGGTCCGCAGGTCGGGGCCCCGGTCGCGGATCACGCCGCGCAGATGGGCCAGTCGCCCGACGGCCCGGTAGGCCAGGTCGGGCTGCCCCATCTCCACGCCCTGCTTGAGCATGCGCAGGAGCAGGTCCGCCTCGTCCGTGGCCAGTCCCGCGTCGGGGGCCAGGCTGCGGGCCAGTTCGAGCAGCGAGTCCGCCCGGGCGTAGTCGCCGACGTGGCAGTACAGCTCCGCGGCCTTGATGGGCAGGTGGGCCCGGTTGCGCGCGTCGCCGAAGGCGTCGACCCAGTGCCGGGCCCGGTCCACATAGACGAGGCTCGAGTCCAGCTCGCCCAGCATCCGGTGGTCGTCGGCGATGTTGACCAGGCAGCGCGGCGTGTTCAGGGAATCGGCGATGGCGACGCTGGCGGCCAGGGCGAGCCGGTCCAGCTCCAGCGCCCGCGCGGCGTCGCCGAGGCTGCTGCACAGGCCGGCGGCCAGCGCCGCGCTCTTCTGTCGGATCCAGGGCAGGTCCCGGTCCGCGCCCAGGCGCGAGGCCTCCTCGTAGAGCGCCATCGCCGCGCCGTTCTCTCGACGGGCCCGGCGCAGCCCGGCCCTGAGGATCAGGTAGCGCCCGCGCCAGTTGTCGCTGCCGCTCTCGATGCAGGCGCGCCAGCCGGCCGCGGTCGCGTGGAGGGCGTCGTCCAGACGGTCCGCGCGCCACAGGTCGTGGGCGGTGTCGTACCAGACCCGCATGCGCAGCCACGGACCGCCCGGGGCGCAGTCGGGCAGCAGGGCGAGCAGACGGTCCACGGCCGACAGCGGGTCGCCTCCGTCGACCTCGACCATGGCCAGCTTGAGGCCGAGCCGGACGCGGCCCAGGTCGTCGAGCTCGTCGGCGCGCGCGGCGGCCGCCCGGAACTCCTCGCCGCGGGCGCCGCGGCCGTACTTGAGGACGCCCCGGGCGAAGGATCCGACGGGGTCGTCGTCGCCGGTCGCCAGCGCGGCGATCATGGTGTCGCGTTCGGCCCCTCGGTGCAGGAGGTAGTCGTAGCGGACGGCCGTCTCGATCCAGAGCAGGTTCCGCGGCGACTCGCGCCAGACGGCGTAGAGCCGGTCGCCCGCCGCGTCGCGGGTCGCGGGGCGCTGCACGGCGACCTCCAGCTCGTCGGCCAGGGCCAGCTCGGCGACCCAGTCCGGCCCGGCCGCGATGTCGTCGTCGTCGCGCAGGGCCTGGGCGAGCTGGTCGGAGAGGGGCACGCCGGTGAGGTCGAAGGGGGCGTCGGTCGGATGGGCGGAGGGGCCGTCGCCGCCGCCGCAGCCGATGAACGGCGCGAGGCAGACGGCGAGGGCGAGGACGAGGCCGCGCGGGTGCGGGCAGGAGCGTGGAGCCATGGACATGCGGTTCCCGTCCGGTTGCGTGCCGCCCCCTGGACAGACCCCCGAGGCTGTCCTAGTATCGGACCGGCATCAGCGTAAACCGGTGCAGTATATCCCCGTCCAGCGTGGTGAGACAACCGTGGAGCGAGCGGACAAGGGCAGCAGCGTCGGCGATCCCGTCCTGGACGAGGTCCTGGACGGCGTCGTGGCCGGGGATCCGGTGGCGGAGGAGCGTTTCTACACCGCCCTGCGCCCTCACGTGCAGACGGCCGTGCGCCGGTTCATGCCCCTGGACGTCCTCGGGGCGGACGACGTGGTGCAGGAGACGCTCACGGTCGCGTTCCGCTACGTCCGCGAGGGCGGCGGCTTCGAGGGGGACCTGGTCCGTTTCGGGATCACGGTCGCCCGCAACCGCTGCCGCAACCTCTCCAACTGGAACCGCCGACATCCCCGGACTCCCATCGAACCGCTGCTGGACTGGGTGGAGACCCCCGGTCGCAGCGTCCTCGACCATCTGCTCGCCGACGAGGCCCGCACGCTGCTCCAGGAGGCGGTCGACGGTCTCGGGCAGATCTGCCGCGTCATCCTGCGCGGGTTCTACCTGCGGGGCTACTCCATCGAGCGGCTGCGCGACCTGACGGGGTTCAAGACCGTACAGGGCGTGTACTACCGTCGCGGCGCCTGTCTCAAGGAGCTGGCGGGCCTGATCCAGGACGGCATGGCGGGCGCGTTGCGGGAGGGGCTGTCTGGGTCCTGAGGTCGGATCGGGAATCGAAGAGGGCTCCGGTCGCACGACCGGAGCCCTTCGCGTCGATGCGGATCCTAGCGCCGGTTGATCTCCCCCATCCCCCCCACGCGCGTCCTCTCCTTCTCGGGCCGGCCCCAGTAGTCGATCTCGCCGACGCCGTTGACGGCGGCGTCGATGGACCCGGTGGCGGTGACCTCGATGTCGCCCACGCCGTTGAGCCGCGCCTTGACGTGCCGGGCCTTCAGGTCCTCGGCGTCCACGTCGCCGGCGCCGTTGAGGCTGATCTCGAATTCATCGACCTCGCCGTCGATGTCCAGGTCGCCGGCGCCGTGCAACGTGTACTCGAAGGCCGAGCCCTTCAGGTCGTGGACCTCGATGTCGCCGGCGCCCTCGATCCGGATCGCCTGGAGCTTCTTCATGACGACCTTCATGCGCGTGTCGCCGTCCGGGTCGCAGCTCCGGTCCCAGCCGATGGTCAGTGTCCGGCCGCGGACGTCCAGCTCGAGCACGTCGAAGAGGTTGTCGTCCAGGGTGACCTCCACCGACTGGTCGCCGCCGAAGGAGACGTCGATGTCCATGGCGCCCTCGAGCTCGATCCTGTCGAAGTCCTTCAGATCGAACGCGCGGGTCTCCAGCTTGCCCGAACCCTCGACGGTGTCGTCGTCCTCCCAGAACTTGAAACCGGCGGCGGCGGGGGAGGCGATCAGGGCCAGCGCCAGCAACGCGATCAGGGCGGACCGGGTGCGCGTCTTCATGGGGTTCCTCCTGTGCGTGGGTGGAAGGGGACGTCCCTTAAGACGCTCGAACGGGCCGGAAGGTTTGAGAAAAATCTCGGATGCGTTACAATCGGGTGTCGGCCGATCCCTTTTCGCGGCGGTAACTCCATGGCTCATCGCACCTTGAAATCCGGCTACCACGCCTTCGCCGAGCGGATCAACCGCTTCCCCCAGGGTGCGCCGCCCACCGCGCGGCTCTTCGACATCCTGCGCCTGCTGGTGGACGAGCGCGAGGCGTCGCTGCTGGCGCAGATCCCCATCAAGCCCTTCACGGCCGCCAAGGCGGCGCGCATCTGGAAGGTGTCCGAGTCCGAGGCCCGCCGCACGCTGGACGGGCTGGCCTCGCGCGCCATGCTGGTGGACATCACCTACGGCGAGGTCACCCGCTACGTGCTGCCGCCGCCCATGGCCGGCTTCTTCGAGTTCTCCCTGATGCGCGTGCGAGACGACATCGACCAGAAGGCGCTCTCGGAGCTCTTCCACCAGTACCTGAACGTGGAGGAGGACTTCGTCAAGGCCCTGTTCGTCGAGGGGGACACGCACCTGGGGCGGGTCTTCGTGCAGGAGCCCGTGCTGAGCAACGAGGCCGCGGCCCACGTGCTCGACTACGAGCGCGCCAGCGAGGTGATCCGCAGCGCCGGCGCGATCGGCGTGGGCATGTGCTACTGCCGGCACAAGATGGAGCACATGGGCAAGGCCTGCGACGCGCCCATGGACATCTGCATGACCTTCAACGGCTCGGCCGACGCGCTCACCCGTCACGGCCACGCCCGCCGGATCGACGCCGTCGAGTGCCTCGACCTGCTCGACGAGGCCTACGAGCGCGGCCTGGTGCAGTTCGGGGAGAACGTGCAGCGGCGCGTGAACTTCATCTGCAACTGCTGCGGCTGCTGCTGCGAGGCGCTGCAGGCGGCCCAGCGCTTCGCGCACCTGCAGCCGGTGCACACCAGCAACTGGCTTCCCGAGGTCGACCTCGGGGCCTGCAAGGGCTGCGGCCAGTGCGTCGGGGCCTGTCCGGTGGACGCGCTGAAGCTGGCGCCGGCCGAGGGGAAGCGCAACGCCCGGGCGATGCAGGCCGAGCTGGACGAGGATCTCTGCCTGGGCTGCGGCGTCTGCGCGCGGGCCTGCGACCGGAACGGGGTCCACATGCGGGCGCGCGAGCAACGGGTGATCACGCCCGAGACGGCGGCCCACCGCTACGTGGCCATGGCCGTCGAACGCGGCAAGCTGCAGCATCTGATCTGGGACGAGCGCGCCCTGTGGAGCCACCGGGCGCTGGCGGCGATCTTCGGCGCGATCCTGAAGCTGCCGCCGGTCAAGCGGACCCTGGCCAGCGAGCAGGTGCGCTCGCGTTTCCTGAACAGGCTGCTCACGAGCCGGCGGGCGAAGGCGATCAGCTGATCCGGAAGGGCTGCCGCTTCATATAGGACAGCGAGCGCCACAGCCACTCCGCGGGTCCGTAGCGGAACCGCGCCAGCCACCATGGCGACCAGACGAGCTGCGCGACCCAGATCGCCGCGACGATCGCCGCCTGCCCCGTCCGCTCCACGCTCCCGAACAGTCCCAGGCCGTGCCCCATGAAGAGGGTCGTGCAGATCAGGGTGTGGGCGAGGTAGTTGCTGAAGGCCATGCGCCCGACCGCGGCGAGGCGCGAGATCAGCCGGCGGCACAGGCCGGACTTCGAGACCAGGAGCACCAGCGAGACGTAGGCCAGGGCCATCAGCAGGCTGCCCCAGTAGGCGTACTGGATGTGGACGAAGAAGCTGGGGATCGGGTCCCAGCCGCAGCCCTGCTGCAGGGCGATGGTGTGCAGGGTGAGCGGCACGCCGAGCCCCAGGCCGATCCCCGCCGCGATCAGGTACGACCGCCGGCTCCGCCGTCCCTGCAGCCAGCCCCACTTGAACAGCGCCATGCCCAGGAGCATGCAGCCCCCGGCGCGCCAGAACATGTTGGCCGGGATCATGAAGGCGTGGATCTGCAGCACGTCGGGCGCCCGGTGGCGGATCTCGCTCTCCCAGCCGCCGTCGCGCAGGTCGGCCATGACGTGGCCGAGTTCCTCGGCGTCCGGCTGCCACTGGGCGTCGAACTCCGCGACGCTCTCCGGCGGCCAGTGGGGCGCGCTCCAGCCGAAGAAGGCCATCACGCCCCAGCCCACGGTCAGGAAGACGAGCCCGGTCGCCAGCAGGCGGCCCGGCCGCACCTTGCGGAACAGGAACATGACCACGCCGCAGACCGCGTAGCTGACCAGGATGTCGCCGTCCCAGAACAGGTAGGCGTGGATCAGGCCGACGATCCACAGCCAGAAGATCCGCCGGTAGTGCAGGCCGGCCCAGCCGCGTCCGGCGGCCTCGGCGCGCTGGTGCATCAGGACGATACCGGCGCCGAAGAGCATGGAGAAGATCGCCATGAACTTGCGACGGGCGAAGACCTCCGCCAGCCACCAGACCCCGTAGTTGGCGCCCGACAGGTCGCCGTAGGCGGTGGGGAAGAAGTAGGCCGCGCCGGGCATGGAGAAGCTCTGCACGTTCATGGCCAGGATGCCCAGCAGGGCGAATCCGCGCAGGACGTCGACGTCGGCGAGGCGGTCGGTCCGGGCGACGGGGGCGGGGCGGTCGTGGGTCATGGAGGCTCCGGATCGGCTGGAACGAGTGATCTGGGACGGATATGGATTATCGCCGGATCATACGGATCCGGCGAGCGTTCGTTGCGCGGCGGGGGGGAGGGCGGCTCGACGGCCTTGGCGGCCGTCGAGCCGCGAACGGCGGATCAATACAGGGCCTTGACCCCGCCCCAGCTCATCGACTCGTTGCCCACCGGTCCGTCGGACAGGAAGGTCCAGGTCAGGTCGCCGAAGACGATCGGCGTGTGGTGGACCGAGATCACGGCCTTGGCCGCGGGGTCGAGGATCGTCACCGAGACCGTGGCGTCGCCGGTGGCGGTGACGCCCGTGGGCTCCAGGTCCAGCGCGCCCAGGATGGGCTCGCCGCCGGGTGTGCTGTCGATCACGGTGTCGTCGTCGCTGTCGGGATCGAGGTAGTCGGCGTCGAACTCGGCCACGTACAGGGCTCTGCCCGCGGTGCGGCCCACCGCCTGCATGCGGCGGCCGGGGGAGAAGGTGTCGCGGGTCTCGAAGAGCAGGACGACCTCGACGATGGTCGCACCGTCGGCCAGGCCCACGGTGGTCGTGTAGCCGGGGCCCGGGCCGGCCAGGCCCTGGCCGTCGAGATCGGGGTGGAGGTCGGCGATCACGCCGCCGCCGACGGGACCGCCGCCGCCGGGTCCGATGCTCAGATCCTCGCACTCGCGGATGATCAGGCCGATCGTGACGTCCTCGCAGGTGAGCTCGGTCTCGTAGCACTGGTAGTGGAGGGTGGAGGTGCCGTTGTAGAGGCAGAGGTTCACGTCGGCCGTCGCGCCGCCGGCCAGCAGCAGGGCGGCCGCGGCGAGCGTTATCGTCCTGGTCATGGGCGTCTCCTCGGATGGGGTGGCGGTGGGTTCACGAGGCGCCATGATACCGAGTATCGTTCTCAATATACAACGAATTCAGTCCTGTTTTACCGGAGGGTAAATCTCCGCAACCGTGACCGGATCCTCCCATTGATGATAGACTGTACCCAACCCGAGGAGGACCCATGCCCCGCTACGAAGACATTCCCGAGTTCCTGCACGCCCTGCCCGACGTCGACGTGCCCATCCCCGGCGTGACCGGCACCCTGCTCCAGGGCGAGGGACAGCAGGTGGTGTTCGTGGAGTTCGCCGAGACCGTCGAGGTGCCCGAGCACAGCCACCAGGAGCAATGGGAGTTCGTGGTGGCCGGCGAGGTGGAGCTGCGCATCGGCGGCGAGACGATCGTCCACACCGCCGGCGACAACTTCTTCGTGCCCGCCGGCGTGCCCCACGGCGCCACCGTCCAGGCGGGCTACAAGGCCGTGATCTTCTTCAACGCGCCTGACCGGTACCTGCCGAAGGGTTGATCATGCCGCTCGCCCGCATCCTGATGATCATCCTGCTGCTCGCCGGCGTCGCCGGCGCCGAGGTCCCGTGGCGCGGAGCCGACATCTCATTCCTGCCCCAGGTGGAGGACGGCGGCGGCGTCTACACGGACGACGGGCAGCCGGGCGACCTCTTCGACATCCTCGCGGACAACGGCGTGAACCTGATCCGCCTGCGGCTGTGGCACACGCCCACCGGGGGCTGGTGCGATCTGCCGCACACCCTGGACCTGGCGCAGCGCGCCCACGCGGCCGGCCAGGCACTGCTGCTCGACCTGCACTACTCCGACACGTGGGCCGATCCCGGCCACCAGTCCAAGCCCGCCGCCTGGGCCGCGCTGCCCTTCGCGGCGCTGGTCGACAGCGTGCGCGCCTACACCCACGACGTCGTGGCCGCCCTGATCGCCCAGGGCACGCCGCCGGCCCTGATCCAGCCCGGCAACGAGATCACGCCGGGGATGCTCTGGGACGACGGCCGCGTCGGGGGCGTCTACAACACGCCCGAGCAGTGGTCGCAGCTGGCCCAGCTGGTCGAGGCGGCCGTCGAGGGGGTGGAGACGGCCTTCGCCCCGGACCCGCGGCCGCCCATCATGATCCACAGCGACCGCGGCGGCGACAACGGCGGCTGCCGCTGGTTCTTCGGCACCCTGCTCGGCCAGGGCGTGGACTTCGACGTGATCGGCCTCTCCTACTACCCCTGGTGGCACGGCACGCTGGACGACCTCGAGGCCAACGCCGACGATCTCGCCGCGCGCTACGACAAGGACGTGATGGTGGTCGAGACGGCCTACCCCTGGACCCTCGACTGGTACGACGACGTGCACAACAACATCGGCCTGCCCGAGCAGCTGCACGAGGGCTTCCCCGCCACGTCGGGGGGACAGCGCGCGTTCCTGGACACGGTGTTCGGCATCGTCGACGGCATCCCCGACGGCCGCGGCCTCGGCGCGGTCTACTGGGCGCCCGAATGGATCTCGTCGCCCGGCTTCGGATCGTCCTGGGAGAACCTCGCGCTCTTCGATTTCACGGGGGAGACCATGCCGGGGCTGGGCGCCTTCACGCCCGAGACGGATGTGGCCGCGCCGGCCGCGTCGGGGCTGAGCCTCGCGCGGGTGCGCGACGCCGAGGGGCTCGCCTTCCGCCTGGCGTCCCCGTCCCCGCGTGGCGGCGTGTTCGAGGTGTTCGACATCCGGGGGCGGCGGCTGGCGGAGATCTGGTCCGGCCGGCTGACGCCCGAGGGGCGCGAGGTCGCCTGGCGGCCCGAGCGGCCGCAGCCGGGTCCGTTGCTGTTCAGGCTGAGCAGCGGGGCGGACAGCGTGTCGGTGAAGGTGCTCGAGGTGCGTTGACGCTCCGGGCGGGATCAGCCCCCCGGCTCCAGCTCCCGCCGCAGCCACGCCCGCGCCAGCCGCCAGGCCCGCTTGACCGTCATGGGGGAGAGGTCCAGGGCCGAGGCGGTGTCCTCGATGCTCAGGCCGGCGAAGAAGCGGCATTCCACCACGCGGGCGGCCCGCTCGTCGAAGACCGCGAGCTTCTCGAGCAGCTCGTCGACGGCGATGATCTCCTCGGCCCGGTCGTCGATCGCCATGGACAGGCCGATGGTCAGGGGGAGCCGTTCGCGGTCGCCCCCGCGCTTGGTCGCGGCCAGCGCGCGCGCGTGATCCACCAGCAGGCGGCGCATGGCCAGCGAGGCGACGGCGAGGAAGTGCCGGCGGCCCTGCCATGTGACCTGGGTCTGGTCCACGAGCCGCAGGTAGGCCTCGTGCACCAGGGCGGTGGGCTGCAGGGTGTGGCCGGCGCGCTCCCGGTGCAGGTGGATGCGGGCCAGCCGGTGCAGCTCCCGGTAGACCAGCGGCAGGACCTGGTCGACGATGCGGTCGTCGCCGTCGGGCAGGTCTTCCAGAAGCCGGGTGACGGAGGGGTCGCTCACGGCGCGCCTCCCTCATCGCGGCGGCTGGCGGCGAGCAGCTCCCGCGCCTCGGCCGTCTCCCCGGCGGACTTCGCCGTACTGCTCGGCGTAGATGTCCGCGGCCTCGGCCAGCCAGGTCTCCGCCTCGTCCGCCGCGCCGGTCTCCATGAGCATCCGTCCCACCTGGAAACCCGAATCGGCGATGTAGACGTGCCGCGCCGGCAGTGTGGCGCGGTCGATGTCGTTGCCGCGGCGGAACGCGTCGGCGGCGCCGGCCGGGTCGCCGCGCAGCTCGACCACGAAGCCCAGGTTGTACCAGCCGGTCGACAGCTGGGGATGCGTCTCGCCCAGGCTCAGGGTCCAGACCCGGATCGCCTCGCGGAAAT
Source organism: uncultured Fibrobacteraceae bacterium (assembly GCA_964607825.1). Classification (GTDB taxonomy): domain Bacteria; phylum Krumholzibacteriota; class Krumholzibacteriia; order LZORAL124-64-63; family LZORAL124-64-63; genus JAHIYU01. The sequence goes on from CAZSNA010000026.1 coordinate 29,484, forward strand.
GCCGCTCCGACTCCTCGTGCCGGCTCCGGTCCCGGAGCAGCCGCGCCAGGTTGCAGAGGGTGTTGGCCACGAAGGGGTGCTCGTCGCCGAGCTTGGCGCGGCGGATCGCCAGGGCCTCGCGGTACAGCGGTTCGGCGGCGTCGAGATCGCCGGCGTAGTAGAGGCTGACGCCCAGGTTGTTCAGGCTCTGCGCCACCTCGGGATGGTCGTTGCCCAGGCGCTCCCGCCGGATGTCGAGGGCCTCGCGGTCGCAGTCCAGCGCCTCGTCGTTGCGGTCCAGCAGGCTGAGGACCACGCTCAGGTTGTTCAGGCTCTCGGCCACGTCCAGGTGACGGTCGCCGAGGAGACGCCGGCGCATGTCGAGGGCCAGGCGGAAGGCCGCCTCGGCGTGGATGAAGTCGCCGAGCCCCTGCTGCACGGTGCCGAGGTAGTCGATGCTCAGGGCCAGGTCGGGGTGCGAGTCGCCCTGCAGCCGACGCCGGATGTCCACCGCCCGCTCGATCAGGGGCAGGGCGTCCTCGTACAGGCCGAGGTTGCCGTTGAGGCGGGCCTGGAGATGGGCGGTCTCCGCGGTCAGCAGCGAGGGCTCCGCGGTGCCCTGCAGCAGGGTGCTCTGGTGGTGGCGCAGGAAGTCGCGGACGCTCAGGGTGTCGCCGCGCACGATCCCGGTGCCGTACGGGTCGGAGAGGTCGAACATGGAGACCAGGACGCCGGTGATCTCCTCGGCCCGGTCCCGCTCCGCGCGGATCTCCACCGCCTGGCGGGCGTTGCGCCCGGCCAGGATCGACATGCCGATCGCGAAGCCGAGCACCACCAGGAAGGCGACGGCCGTCACCGCCGTCACGGTCCGGTTGCGCCGCACGAACTTGCGCAGCCGGTAGCCGAGGCTGTCGCGGTGGGCGGTCACCGGGCGGCCCTCGAGGTGCCGGGCGATGTCGTCGGCGAGGGCCTGGGGCGAGCCGTAGCGCCGGTCCGGCTCCCGGTGCAGCGCCTTCAGCACGATGGTGTCCAGGTCGCCGCGCAGGCGCCGTCGCCAGCGGTCCGCGACCCGGCTGGGGGGGGCGGGATCGGTCTCGGCGGCCGCGCGGAGGGCGTCGAAGGCCGTGGCGTCGTCGTCGGGCTGATGGGGGTTGCGTCCGGCGAGCAGCTCGTAGAGGAGGATGCCGAGGCCGTAGACGTCGGCGGCGGTGGTGATCCGCTCCCCCCGGATCTGCTCCGGGCAGGCGTAGAGCGGGGTCAGGGGGCGTTGGCCGACGCGGGTGGCCGGGAGCGCGTCGGGGTCGTCGTCGTCGAGCAGCTTGGCGATGCCGAAGTCCAGCAGCTTCACCCGGCCCGTTTCGGTGACCAGGACGTTGCTGGGTTTCAGGTCGCGGTGCACCACCAGGTTGCGGTGGGCGTAGTCGACGGCGGCGCAGACCTGCCGGAACAGCTCCAGCCGCTCGGACAGGGAGGCGTCCCGCTCGCGGCAGTACCGGTGGATGGGGAGGCCCTCGACGAGCTCCATGACGAAGTAGGGACGGCCGTCCTCGGTCATGCCGCCGTCGTAGAGGCGGGCGATGCCCTCGTGCTCGAGGGAGGCGAGGATGCGGCGCTCGGCCCGGAAGCGTTCGAGGACGCTCTCGGTGTCCATGCCGCGCTTGACGACCTTCAGGGCCGCGGCGCGGCGGAAGCGCCCGTCCTCGCGCACGGCGCGGTAGACCACGCCCATGCCGCCGGCGCCGATGCGCTCCTCGATCCGGTAGTGGTCGACGAGGTGGCCGGGGAGGGCGTCGTCCTCGGCGTCGAGGCCGTCCACGCCCCATTCGAGACGGGCCGCCAGGTCGGGGCCGGTCTCGTCGAGCAGGCCGGGGCCGGCGTCGTGGGCCGCCAGCAGGGACGCGACCTCGCGGCGCAACTCGGCGTCGCCCCCGCAGGTGTCGGCCAGGAAACCGTCCCTGTTCGCGGGCGGCAGCTCGACGGCGGCGTCGAACACCGTCCGGATGCTCTGCCAGCGCTGTCGATCCATGTCTCCCTCGCGGCGAGTCGTCCCGCTCACCCCGACGATATATCAGACCGTCCGCGGGACATCCGTCCCGAGACCCATACGATTATAGCAGAAACGCGAGCCACCCGACCGTCGACACCACCGACAGCAGGGTCGAGCCGATGACGATCGCCCCCGCCAGCCGCTCGTCCCCGTGCATCTCCTTGGCCATGATGAAGCTGACCACGGCCACCGGCGACGCCATCAGGATCACCGGCAGCTGCAGGTCCGCGCCGCGCAACCCGATCGCGCGCAGGGCCCACCAGACCAGCGCCGGGTACAGGACCAGCTTGCAGGCCGAGACCAGCAGGGCCGGGCCCACGTCGGCGCGCAGGCGGCCCAGGTCGAGGCCGGCGCCGAGGCAGAGCAGCGCCAGGGGCAGGGCCGTGCGCGCGACCATCTCCACCGGCCGGTCCAGCACCTCGGGCAGGGCGAGTCCCGACACCGACAGCAGCACGCCCGCGAGCACGCCCAGGATCAGGGGGTTCAGGGCGATGCGGCGGAGCGCGTCCCTCCAGACCTGCGCCGAGCGGGCGCTCAGGTCGCGATGGGGCAGCGCGAGCAGCGTCACGCCCAGCAGGTTGTAGGTGATCACCACGCTGCCGATCAGCACCGCCGCGCGGCCGATCACCTCGTCGCCCAGGGCGCTGACGGCCACCGGCAGGCCGAAGAAGAAGGTGTTGCTGCGGTGGGTGCCCTGGGCCAGCACGCCGCGGCGGGCGGGCGCGGCGCGGCGCAGCAGGACGTAGGACAGCGCCGCCGTGAACAGGCTGACGGCCAGGACCACCGCCAGGGTGGGCAGGTGCGCGCTGTGCTCGAAGGACGTGCGCGAGAGGCTGCGCAGCAGCAGCAGCGGCGCCGCCACGTAGAAGACCACCCGCGAGAGGGCGGCGACGGTCTCCTCGCGCAGAAAGCCCATCGCCCTGAGCGCGTAGCCCAGGGCGATGACCAGGAAGACGGGGGCGACGTGTCCGAGGGCGGCGGTCATCGGCCGACGATCCGCAGCAGCCGCTTCAGGATGCCCTTCTGCTCCAGCTGCACCTCGGCGGCGTCCTCGCTCTGGCGGGCCAGGGCCTCCAGGGACTCGCGGTTGGCCTCCGCGCGCGCGGCGGCCAGCTCCGACAGGCGCTCGGGCACGTCCGTGTGCAGGGACAGCAGGGTGCGGAAGGCGTCGGGACCGAACTCGAGCAGGGTGGCGCTCTCGGCCACGGTCAGGGTGGCGCTGCGGGGCACGCCGGTCAGGGCGCCCATCTCGCCGACCACCGCGCCCGCCTCGAGGGCGAACTCCGCGGCGACCTGGCCGTCCTGCTCGACCTTGCCCTTGAGCCGGCCCTCGGCGATCACCCAGAAGCTCTCGCCGCTCTCGCCCTGCGCGCAGACGGTCTCGCCGTGGGTGTAGGGCTGACGCTTGACCCGGGGCGCGATCACCTGCAGGTCGTCGCGGGAGATCAGGGGCCGGCCCTCGGCGTCCACGAACACCTCGGAGCAGAGCGCGCTGTCCCAGAGGTCGCGGACGGTCTCCTCCTGCAGGTGCTCCTCGGGCATGAGCTTGCGCTGGGTGTAGACCACGGCCATGAAGTCGTTGAGCAGCTTGTCGCTCATGGGGAAGGGGATCTCGATGCCCTTGCGCTTGAACTGGTACCAGATGTTCCGGTTCACCGCGCCGTCGATGGGGATGTGGCGCTGGTAGTGGTTGGTCCAGAACTCCAGGCGGTAGTTGATGCCGTAGTCCTGGAACTCGGTGACGACCGCGTCGGGCGCGGGGCTGGTGCGCACGATGGGCACCGCGGCGGCCGAGCGCTTCAGGGCGGCGATGACCTCGTCGGGCTCGTCGCTGTAGCTGGCGCCCACGTTGATGATGTGCCGCCGCAGCGTCGTGGGCTGCTGCATGTTGTGGATGATCGAGTCGGCCACCTTGCCGTTCGGGATGGTGATGTAGGCGCCGTCGCGGGTGCGGACGCGGGTCTCGCGCCAGTTGGTGTTCATCACGCGGCCCTCGAGTCCGTCGATGCTCACCCACTGCCCCTGCCGGAACGCGCCCACCAGGTGCAGCGACATGCCCGCCAGCAGGTTGCCCAGCACGCCCTGCAGCGCGAAACCGACCACGGCGGTCAGCAGAGCGGTCGAGGCCAGCAGCGGCCCGATGTCGATGCCCAGCTCCAGGCGCAGCACCAGGAAGGCGACGCCGAGCACCAGCGCCGCGCGGATGATGTCCAGCAGCAGGTCCGGGACGGGGAAGGTCGCGCGCCGCAGCGCGTAGACGGCGTGGATCACGCCCTCGAGCAGCGCGATGGCGCCGACGCCCAGCCAGAACATGCGCCACGCGGTCAGGTGGCTCCCGTTGGCGGCCAGCCAGTCGACGACCGGGGGCCAGCCGGCGCTGAGCAGCACCAGCAGCTGGGTCAGGCCCAGCACCAGCACCGTTCGCGAGAGACGGGCGACGAGGTCCAGGAGCAGGCTGCCGGCGGCGGGGTGTCCCGCGGTTTCGCGTTCGAGCCTTCGGCGCAGCGGTGCGGTCATCCCGGTGGCGATCAGCCACAGCAGGACCATCACGGCGATCTCGATGATCAGGGGCGTGTAGACGTTCAAGTCCGTTCTCTCCGGGTTCAGTCCAGTACGATCGTCACGCCCTGGCGGGCCAGGGTCGTCTCGGGCGACAGGTGCCGCAGCGACGCCTCCATGTCGCGGAGCGTCGCGTCGTCGTTGTCCGGCGCGTGATGGGTGACCAGCAGGCGCTCCACGCCGGCCGCGCGCGCCAGCTCGAGCCCCTGTTCGGGGGAGCTGTGGCCCCAGCCGGCGCGATCGGACAGCTGTTGCGCGTCGAACTGGCCGTCCATGACCAGCAGGTCGGCGGGCTGCGGGTCGCGGCACAGGGCGACCAGGCGCTCGCGGTCGGCGTCGCTCGCCGCCGACCATTCGGTGTCGGTGGCGAACACGAAGGCGTGTCCCGTCGCCGGCTCGTCGATGCGCCAGGCGGTGCAGCCGTCGGGGTGCGGCGTCGGCGCGCCGGTGATCTCCAGCCCGCCCCAGCGCAGGCGCATCTCGTCCGCGGGCAGCTCGCGCGTCGCGACGTCGGCGCCCATCCGCGCGAGGGGGATGGGCCACAGGGGCGGCGTGGTGATCCGGGCCAGGTCGTTGTCCAGGAGGCTCTCGTTCCGTTCCACGGCCGCGATCTCCACGCGCCAGTCGGCGTCGTAGAGCGGGGCCAGGGTGGGCAGGCCCATGAGGTGGTCCAGGTGGCGATGGGTCAGGAGCACCAGCAGCTCGCGGGCGTCGGCCCCGCGCAGGGCGCCGTTGATCTCCTGCACGCCGCTGCCGGCGTCGAGCATGAGCAGCTCGCCGGTCGCGCCGGTGACCAGCAGGCAGGTGGTGTGTCCGCCGAATTCGGTGAAGCGGGGCGCGGCCCGCGGCGCGGTGCCGCGGACGCCGCCGAGGAAGATCCGCATGGGGCGCCTTTCGAAGGGTTGACGGGGGAATCGTAGCCCGCAGCCGTGCGGAAGGCCAGTGATTCTAGAAGTGCGAGCTGTACACCACCATCGGAAACGCGATGAAGCCGCCGTCCGAGTCGTCCAGCGGCCTGAAGCCGGTCAGGCTGAAGGAGTGGGTCTCCCCGAAGATGCGCAGGCCGAAGTTGAGAAAGCCCGTGATCTCGTCGCCGGGGTCGTCGTCGGCGAAGAGCTGGTCGCTGCTCATGAACTCGCAGATCAGCTTGCTGCGCCGGGACATCTGCAGGTCGGCGCCGAGGATCCAGGCGGTCTCGCTGTCGCCGTCGTCGTCGAAGGTGCGGTTGATCATGAGGTTGAGGCTCCGGCGCCGGTCGCCGATGCCCGCCACCGCGCCCACCGCGCCGAACTGGAGGTTCTCCAGGTTCGTGTAGCTGCCGATCAGCGCCAGTCCCAGGCCCTGGTCCTCGCGGTCGAGCAGACGGACCTTGCCGCCCAGGGTGATCATGAGCAGCTCGGAGGAGATGGGGAACAGGGTGCCCACGCTCAGGTCGACCTCGTCGGTCACCGCGGTGCCGAAGTTGAGGAAGAAGAGCTCGAAGTTGCGGAAGTAGCTGTCGCCCCGGGCGAGGGTGGCCGGGGTGGGACAGAACATGACGGAGTTGTAGTCGGGGTCGGTGATCACGCCGGCGCGCGCGTCGTCGACGGCCTGGCGGACGATGTTGTCGCGGGGGATTTCCAGGCGGCCCAGCGAGGGGGTCTCGAAGACCACCAGGTCCTCGCGCTCCTCCACCAGCCGGCCGCGCAGTATGGTGCCGTCCTCGAGCAGGAGCTCGTCGAGGGCGGGCGCCGGTGCGGGATCGTCGGAATGGCCCGGCGGCGGATCGGCCTGAGCGGGTGCGGACAGGAGCAGGGCGAGCAGGACGGTGATCGTGATGCGCATGTTGACCTCCCGGGTCTGCCCGCATGGTGACGTTTTCGAACCCGTGGTGCCACAACAATCTGGAGCAGCCGACCCGATGCGGGGCCTCCGCCGAGTTGATGTCCCTATCCGGACGGTCTATACTAGTAGGTCGCACCCCCGCTCCGCACCGGACCCCAACGAAACGAACGCCATGAGCTTCCGTCGCTTGATCTTCGCCTTCGTGCTGCTCGCGCCCGCCGTCCTGACGGCCGCCGCCCTCGACGACAACGTGGAGTGGGCCGGCCTCTCCCACGTGACGTGGCTCGACCGCGCGCCCCTGTGCCCGGTGGACGGGGAGGCCTTCGAGGTGCGCTTCCAGGCCTATCGCAACGACCTCACCGCCGCCTACGTGCACGTGGACGACGGCGCGCCGGCGACGATCGAGGCCTTCGTCTCCGGCGAGCGCGGCCCCTACGCCGTGTGGTCGGCCACGGTGCCCGCCACCGCCGCGACGAGCCTGTCCTATCACCTGGAGCTGGTGGACGGGAGCGACGCGGACTACCTGAGCGTCGACGGCCTGAGCGACGCCGCGCCCACGGACGGCGGCTTCGTGCTGGATTTCACCACCCTGGCCCACGCGCCCGTCGGCGCCACGCCCCTGCCCGGCGGCGGGGCCGTGTTCAAGGTGTGGTCGCCCTCGACCACCGGCGCGGACGTGCGCGGCGGCTTCAACGGCTGGGCTACGGGCACGGCCATGACCCGGGCGGGCGAGTACCTCGTGAGCCGCGAGACCGCCGCCGCGGTGGGCGACCAGTACAAGTACGTCTTCGAGGGATCCCACTGGAACACCGACCCGCGGGCCCGGCGTCTGAACCCGACCGACAACTACAACGCCTTCCTGATCGATCCCGACGCCTACGTCTGGTCGGTGGCCGACTTCGACGTGCCCGACTTCGAGGAGATGGTCATCTACCAGCTCCACGTGGGCACCTTCGCCGGCCGCAACGATCCGTACGGCGCGACCTCGTTCCCCTCGGGCTTCCTGGACGTGGCCGCGCGGGCGGGCCACCTGGCCGAGCTCGGCGTCAACGCCGTCATGCTCAACCCGATCCACGAGTTCCCCTGGGACTACTCCGCCGGCTACAACCCGGTCACCATGTGGGCTCCCGAGTGGATCTACGGCGACCCCGACGCCCTGAAGGCCATGATCGACACCCTGCACGCCCACGGCATCGCCGTGCTGCTGGACATCGTCTGGAACCACCTGTCCTACTCGGACAACTTCATGTGGTGGTACGACGGCTCGCAGATCTACTTCGACGACCCCGCCGTCGACACGCCCTGGGGCAGCCAGGCCGACTTCGACGCCGAGGCCGTCCGCGACTACTACGTGGACAGCGCCCTGCTCTGGCTCGACGAGTACCGCTTCGACGGCTTCCGCATGGACGCCACCAGCTACATGAACATCGAGCCCCAGGACGCGTCGGGCTGGTCGCTCATGCAGCGCTTCAACGACGAGATGGACGCCCGCGCCATCGACAAGATCGCCATCGCGGAGCAGCTCCCGGACAACAGCTGGGTCACGCGCCCCACGAGCATCGGCGGCGCCGGCTTCGACGCCCAGTACTACGACAACTTCGTCGACCAGCTCCGCTCGGAGATCTTCGACGCCGCGGCCGGCGACCCGGAGATGTGGCGCATCCGCTCCCTCGTGCTGGGCGGCGGCGCGTATCTCGAGGGCCGCCAGGTGGTCAACTACCTGGAGCTCCACGACGAGGCCTGGCCCGAGAGCGGCGGCCAGCGCATCGTCAAGACCATCGACACCACCTCGCCCCACGACGACATCTACGCCAGGGGCCGCGTCAAGCTGGCCCAGGGGGTGGTGCTCACCGCGCCCGGCATTCCGGCCATCCTGCAGGGCACCGAGTGGCTCGAAGACTACGACTTCGGCACCGACGCGGAGAACCGCATCGACTGGTCGAAGAAGGC
>CAZSNA010000027.1:0-37379 GCA_964607825.1 uncultured Fibrobacteraceae bacterium
CTAGAGCATCAGCCTTCCAAGCTGAGGGTCGCGGGTTCGAGTCCCGTTTCCCGCTCCAGTAAGACGGATCTTCGTTCGGCAGGAGCCGACGTTCGAAAAATCAGGACCGGGCCCACGTAGCTCAGCAGGTAGAGCACTTGCATGGTAAGCAAGCGGTCAGCAGTTCGAGTCTGCTCGTGGGCTCCAGCCTGATTATCTTGTGTTCCCCGTTTTCCGGGGAAACCTCGTGGCGGATCGCCGGACGTGCCGGATCCGCAGGAGATTCTGACCTCGTTCAGGAGGGTGCCGTTCATGGCTCGCGAGAAGTTTGAGAGGACGAAGGATCACGTCAACGTCGGCACGATCGGTCACGTGGACCACGGCAAGACGACTTTGACCGCGGCGATCACCGAGATCCTGTCTAAGAAGGGTCTTGCGGACTACACGCCCTTCGACGAGATCGACAAGGCTCCGGAGGAGCGCGAGCGCGGCATCACGATCGCGACCGCCCACGTGGAGTACCAGAGCGAGAACCGGCACTACGCGCATGTGGACTGTCCGGGCCACGCGGACTACGTGAAGAACATGATCACCGGCGCGGCGCAGATGGACGGCGCGATCCTGGTGGTGTCGGCGGCCGACGGCCCGATGCCCCAGACTCGCGAGCACATCCTGCTGGCCCGCCAGGTGGGCGTTCCCTACATCGTCGTGTTCCTGAACAAGACGGACATGGTGGACGACCCCGAGCTCCTGGAGCTGGTGGAGCTCGAGATCCGCGAGCTTCTGAGCCAGTACGAGTTCCCCGGCGACGACATTCCCATCGTGATGGGTTCGGCGCTGAAGGCCCTCGAGAGCGGCGATCCGGACTCGGACGACGCCAAGTGCATCTTCGATCTCATGGACGCCCTGGAGAGCTACGTCCCGACGCCGGAGCGCGACCTGGACAAGGCCTTCCTGATGCCCGTTGAGGACGTGTTCTCGATCTCCGGCCGCGGCACCGTCGCGACGGGTCGTATCGAGCGCGGCAAGGTGAACATGGGCGACAAGGTCGAGATGGTGGGCATCCGCGACACCCAGACCACGGTTTGCACGGGCGTCGAGATGTTCCGGAAGATCCTGGACGAGGGTCAGGCCGGCGACAACGTGGGTCTTCTGCTGCGCGGCACGAAGAAGGAAGAGGTCGAGCGCGGCATGGTGATCTGCAAGCCTGGTTCGGTGATGCCTCACACGAAGTTCGACTGCGAGGTGTACATCCTGACGAAGGAGGAGGGCGGCCGTCACACGCCGTTCTTCACCGGCTATCGTCCGCAGTTCTACTTCCGGACGACTGACGTGACCGGCAGCGCGCACCTGCCCGAGGGCGTGGAGATGGTGATGCCGGGCGACAACATCAAGATGCAGATCGAGCTGATCACGCCGATCGCGATGGAGGAAGGCCTGCGCTTCGCCATCCGCGAGGGCGGCCGCACCGTCGGCGCCGGCGTCGTCGCCAAGATCACGGAATAGAGAGGTTGGCGTCATGCCCAGGGATCTGATCATCCTCGCCTGCAACGACTGCAAGATGAGGAACTACACGACCAAGAAGAACAAGCGTCTGCATCCCGATCGGGTGGAGTTCAAGAAGTTCTGCCCGAGGTGCAACACGCATACGAAGCACAAGGAAACGCGCTAAGCGTTTCCGGAGTGCGTCCGGATCCGATCGGTAGGGGTGTAGCTCAGTTGGTAGAGCATCGGTCTCCAAAACCGAGGGTCGCGGGTTCGAGCCCTGCCACCCCTGCCAGGACCGGATCGACGAGGGGAAAGCGACGACATGTTCGCTAGGCTGACAAGGTACCTGAAGGAGACCGGACAGGAGATGCAGCGCGTCTCCTGGCCGACCTGGGCTGAGTTGAAGGAGTCGACGACGGTCGTGATCGCCACGGTTGCCGTGGTCACCTTCTTCATCTTCATTGTCGATCAGATCCTGAGCTTCGTGCAGAAGAAACTCATTCTGATGGCCTGAGCCCCGCCGACCCCGCTCCGCTCCCCTGGAGTGCACGGGGTCGTCGGCAGAGTACGCGCGACGACGAATGCCCTCCGGTGACGCGACCGGCGTGGGTGTTTCTTTGTCTGTTGTCCGGGGGAACGAACCGCCGGACGGACGATACCGCGGGGAGGACGCCGTGGCCGAGGAAAACAAGGATCTGAGCGAGAACGCGGCGGCCGAAGCGGCCGAAGCGGTCGAGGCGGCCGAGGGCTCCGAGTCGGAGTCGTCCCTCGACGCGCCCGCCGTCGACGCGCCCGCCGATGAGGCGCCCGCGGAGCTCGACGGAGACGACCTCTTCTCCTTCGACGACGCCCCCGAGGCCGAGGCCGAGGCCGCGCCCGAGACCGCGCCCGAGCCCCCCGCGACCCCGGAGGCGCCCGCCGCCGACGCGGACGAGGCCGGCGACGACGGCGAAGACGGCGACGAGGCGCCCCCCCCCGCGCCCTCGCCCGAGGAGCTGCGCGAGGCGGAGAAGCGGGCCAAGGGCATGCGCTGGTTCGTGATCCACGCCAACACGGGTCACGAGGACAAGGTCCGGCGCAACATCGAAATGGCCATCAAGGCCAACGGGCTCGAGGAGCTCTTCGGAGACATCCTCGTGGCCACCCAGGACGTCACCGAGATGCGCAACGGGAAGCGCACCACGTCCAAGCGCAAGTTCTTCCCGAGCTACGTGCTGGTCGAGATGGTCATGACCAAGGAGACCCAGCACTTCATCAACTCGATCCCCGGCGTGACGCGCTTCATCGGGGGGACCCAGCTCAGGCCGCAGCCGATCTCCTCGGAGGAGGTCGACCGCATCCTGGACCGCACGAACAAGGCCGAGGAGGCCGGCAGCGTGCTGGAGATCCCCTACCAGGTGGGCGACAGCGTCCAGGTGATCGACGGTCCCTTCTCGGATTGGGTGGGGATCATCAACGAGATCAACCAGGACAAGGGCAAGCTCAAGGTGATGATCTCGATCTTCGGTTCGGAGACCCCGGTCGAGCTGGACTTCCTTCAGGTGAAGGAAGTCTGACGACCGTTTCTCGTGCGGCGTAGAGGAGATGTCTGGCTCCGGCGCCGCGGTTCCGCCCGGTTACTCTCGACCGGCCGGACGTGATCATGAAGTGGGAGGCCTGCGGGCCGCACGGGTGCGCTTGTGGACGGCGCGATACCCATCCAGCGGCCGCGGCGGGACCTCCGGGACAGTAGCAGGAGCAAGCGAATGGCCAAGAAAGTCCTCGCTCAGATCAAGTTGCAGATCCAGGCCGGCAAGGCCAACCCCGCCCCTCCGGTGGGACCGGCGCTCGGTCAGCATGGTGTCAGCATCATGGAGTTCTGCAACGCGTTCAACGAGCGGACAAAGGACCAGATGGGCCTGGTGATCCCCGCGGTCATCACGGTCTATCAGGACCGGAGTTTCTCGTTCATCACGAAGACTCCTCCTGCTTCCGTTCTGCTCAAGAAAGCCGCCGGGCTCGAGTCCGGCAGCAGTGAGCCGAGCAAGACGGTCTGCGGTTCGGTCACGCGTCAGCAGGTCCGCGAGATCGCGGAAATGAAGATGCCCGACCTCAACGCGGGTTCCGTCGAGGCGGCGATGAAGATCATCGCCGGCACCGCTCGCAGCATGGGACTGGAGGTCCGCTAGGACAACCGGTTCCAGACTGGGAAGACACGGCGTCGGGGCCCCCGGGCCGCCGTCACCGGAGAAGCAGGAGGCGAAAGCCCCCTTCGACACATCACAGTCACAGGGAGTCACGAATGAAGCACGGCAAGACATGGCGCCAGAGCAAGGAATCGGTCGATCGGACCAGGTCCTACGCTCTGGACGAGGCCCTGTCTCTCCTGGAGAGCTTTCCCAGGGCGAAATTCGACGAATCGGTTGACCTGGCCGTCCGGCTGAACGTCAACCCCCGGCACGCCGACCAGAACGTGCGCGGGACCGTCGTGTTGCCCCGGGGTACGGGCAAGGACGTGCGGGTGCTCGTCATCACGCGCGGTCCGAAGGAACAGGAGGCGCAGGAAGCCGGCGCCGACATGGTGGGAGCCGACGAGTTCCTCGCCAAGATCGACGACGGCTGGACGGACGTGGACGTCATCATCGCCACGCCCGACATGATGGGTGAGCTGGGCAAGCGGGGCCGGATCCTCGGTCCGCGCGGCCTGATGCCCAACCCCAAGGTCGGCACGGTGACGATGGACGTCGCGAAGGCGGTTCAGGAGGCCAAGGCCGGTCGCGTGGAGTTCCGCGTGGACAAGGCGGGCATCATCCACTGCGCGATCGGCAAGCGGTCCTTCGACAAGGACGCGCTGCTCGAGAACGCCAAGGCGCTCTACACGAAGCTGCAGAGCGTGAAGCCGTCGTCGCTCAAGGGACCCTACGTCAATTCGGTCTACCTTTCGGGGACCATGACGCCGGGTATCCGCATCGACCACGTCGCCTTGAGCCGATAGCAGATGAGCGTGAGCGCGGCCCGCGCCGCACGACACGCGACGACATAGAAGCAGCAAGGAGGGTGCCGCATGGCACGTCCCGAGAAAATCGCCGAGGTCGAGGCGATCGCCGGTCATCTCCAGTCGTCCCAGAGCACGGTTCTGGCCGACTACCACGGGATCACCGTCGAGCAGATGACCGAGTTCCGCGCCAAGTGCCGCGAGAACAACGTCGTCTGCCGAGTGGTGAAGAACCGACTGGCCCGTATCGCCGCCGACCATGTCGATCTGGAGGGGCTCAAGGAGCACCTCACCGGCCCGATCGCGCTGATCATGGGTCCGGAGAGCCAGGTCGATCCGGCCAAGCTGGTCGTGGACTTCGCCAAGGACGTCGAGGCCATGGAGATCAAGGGCGGATTCATGGACGGGGCCTACATGACCCCGGACCAGGTCGTCGCCCTGTCCAAGATCCCGGGCCGCGATGAGCTGTACGCGAAGATGATGGGCAGCATCAACTCGCCGCTGAGCGGCGTGGTGGGCACCATCAACGGCGTCATGGGCGCGCTGACGCGCGCGATGGATGCCGTCGCCAAGCAGAAGGCGTCCTGAGACCGGCGGAAGCCGAACCGTTTCTGATCACGTCATCACCGGTGCCCCGGAGGGGGCCCGTTGCAAGGAGAGAAGAGAGATGTCCGAAGAGATCAAGCTCAGCGAGAACGGCCAGAAGGTCCTGGAGATGATCGAGTCCATGACGGTCCTGGAGGCCGCCGATCTGGTGAAGGCCATGGAGGAGAAGTTCGGCGTGAGCGCCGCCGCTCCCGTGGCCGCCGTGGCCGTGGCCGGTGGCGGCGACGCGGCCGCCGAGGAAGAGAAGGTCGATTTCGACGTCGTCCTGACCGGCGTCGGCGACAAGAAGATCCAGGTCATCAAGGAAGTCCGGGCCATCACCGGCCTGGGCCTCAAGGAGGCCAAGGCGCTCGTCGAGGGCGCCCCGACCAACGTCAAGGAAGGCTTGACCAAGGACGAGGCCGAGCAGGTCAAGGCCAAGCTGGAAGAGGTCGGCGCCATCGTCGATCTCAAGTAGCGCGAGCCGATCGACCCCGTCCGGCCTCCGGGCCGGACGGGGACTAAGCTCGCCGGGCGCCGGACGCCGGCGTCCCCGCATGTCGACATTTCCTCCTCGGGCGAGGTGCTAGGCCGTGGCAAACAACATCCCCGTCGACAAGTTCACCGGACGCAAGAGCTATTCCAAGATCCAGCACGACGACAGGATGCCGAATCTCCTGGCCGTCCAGCTGGAGTCCTATCACGACTTCCTGCAGACCTCGGTGCCCATCGAGAAGCGGAAGAACGTGGGGCTGGAGTCGGTCTTCCGCTCGATCTTCCCCATCGACTCCACTCGGGGCCACCTGGTCGTCGAGTACCAGAGCTATGCGCTGGGCGAGCCCAAGTACGGCATCGAGGAATGCCAGGAGCGCGGACTGACCTACGCGGCGCCCCTGAAGGTGAAGATGCAGCTCGTGGTCAAGGACGAGGACGAGACCGACTCCGACGAGGAGCTGCAGATCCGCGACATCCAGGAGAGCGAGGTCTACCTGGGCGAGCTGCCGCTGATCACCGACAAGGGCACCTTCGTGATCAACGGCGCCGAGCGCGTGATCGTCAGCCAGCTGCACCGCTCGCCGGGCGTGTTCTTCAGCGACGAGTTCCATCCCAACGGCCGCAAGCTCTTCAAGTCGCGGATCATTCCCTACCGCGGCTCCTGGGTCGAGTTCAGCACGGACATCAACGACATGCTGTACGTGCACATCGACCGCAAGCGCAAGCAGCCGGTGACCATCCTGCTGCGCGCCCTGGGCTTCAGCTCCAACGAGGACATCATCCCCCTCTTCCACGAGGTGGACACCTTCAAGGTGCCGCGCAAGGGCACCAAGAAGGCCGACTCCCTCGAGGGCAGCATCCTGGCCAGCGACGTGTACAGCAGCGAGACGGGCGAGCGCATCGCCGCGGCGGGCCAGGTCGTGGATCCGCTGCTGCTGGAGACCATCCTGGGCCAGGCCAAGGGCGAGCTCTCCATCGTGTCGCCGGGCCAGGTGACCCTGAACGAGCCCAGCCTGATCCTGAACACCCTGCGCAAGGACCCGACCACCAACCAGGACGAGGCCCTGCGCCGGCTCTACCAGCTCCTGCGTCCGGGCGATCCGCCCAACGAGGAGGTGGCGCGCGCCCTGTTCGAGCGCCTGTTCTTCCACGAGAAGCGCTACGACCTGGCCGAGGTGGGCCGCTACAAGCTGAACCACCGTCTGCGCGAGCAGTACGAGGCGGTCGGCGTGGATCCCCCGTCGGACAAGACGACCACCCTGGTGCCGGCCGACTT
Organism: uncultured Fibrobacteraceae bacterium; assembly: GCA_964607825.1. Taxonomy (GTDB): domain Bacteria; phylum Krumholzibacteriota; class Krumholzibacteriia; order LZORAL124-64-63; family LZORAL124-64-63; genus JAHIYU01. The sequence goes on from CAZSNA010000027.1 coordinate 6,798, forward strand.
CCTGGCCATCATCAACGAGATGGTGCACCTGTTCCTGGGCACGGGCGTCGTCGACGACATCGACCACTTCGGCAACCGCCGGGTGCGTTCGGTGGGCGAGCTGCTGACCAACCAGTTCTCGGTCGGCCTCTCGCGCATGGCGCGGATCATCAAGGAGCGTATGAACCTCTCCGACAAGGAGAAGACCATCACGCCCGTGGATCTGGTGAACGCCCGCACGGTGTCGGCGGTCATCCAGTCCTTCTTCGGCAGCAGCCAGCTCAGCCAGTTCATGGACCAGACCAACCCGCTGAGCGAGCTGACCCACAAGCGCCGCCTCTCGGCCCTCGGTCCCGGCGGCCTGCACCGCGACCGCGCCGGCTTCGAGGTGCGCGACGTGCACTACACGCACTACGGCCGCATGTGTCCCATCGAGACGCCGGAAGGCCCGAACATCGGCCTGATCTCGAGCCTGGCCACCCACGCGCGGATCAACGATTTCGGCTTCATCGAGACCCCCTACCGGGTGGTCGACAAGGGCGTGGTGACCAAGCGGACCGAGTACCTCACGGCCGACGCCGAGGACCACGCCGCCATCGCCCAGGCCAACGCCGAGCTCGACGCCAAGGGCAAGTTCGTCGGCAAGAACGTGCTGTCCCGTAAGCGCGGCGAGTACCCGGTGCTGCCGCCCAAGGAAGTGGACTTCATGGACGTCTCGCCGAAGCAGATCGTTTCGGCGGCCGCGTCGCTGATCCCCTTCCTGGAGCACGACGACGCCAACCGGGCCCTGATGGGCTGCAACATGCAGCGCCAGGCCGTGCCCCTGCTCCAGGCCGAGTCGCCCGTGGTGGGCACCGGCATGGAGAAGAAGATCGCCATCGACACGGGCGCCGTGGTGGTGGCCGAGGACGCCGGCGTGGTGGAGCGGGTCACCGCCGACTCGATCACCATCAAGTACAACAACCCCGACCGCGTGAAGGCCAAGAGCTTCTTCGACGCGAGCGGGATCGTGGAGTACCGGCTCAAGAAGTTCCACCGCAGCAACCAGGACACCTGCTACAACCAGAAGCCCCTGGTCACGCCCGGCCAGAAGGTCAAGCGCGGCGAGGTGCTGGCCGACGGCCCGAGCACCCAGGACGGCGAGCTGGCCCTGGGCCGCAACCTCCTGGTGGCCTTCATGCCCTGGGGCGGGTACAACTTCGAGGACGCCATCCTGGTGTCCGAGCGCCTGGTCCGCGACGACGTCTTCACCTCGCTGCACATCGAGGAGTTCGAGCTCCAGGTCCGCGACACCAAGCGCGGCGTGGAGGAGGTCACCCGCGAGATCCCCAACGTGGGCGACGAGGCGCTGCGCAACCTGGACGAGCAGGGCATCATCTACGCCGGCGCCCAGGTCAAGGCGGGCGACATCCTGGTCGGCAAGGTCACGCCCAAGGGCGAGACCGAGCTCTCCCCGGAGGAGAAGCTGCTGCGGGCCATCTTCGGCGAGAAGGCCGGCGACGTGAAGGACGCCTCGCTGAAGGCGTCCCCGGGCATGGACGGCGTGGTGGTCGACATCCACGTCTTCTCCCGCCAGGACCGCGCCGAGCGTTCCAAGAAGGCCGAGAAGCGCAAGCTCGAGGGCCTGCTGCGCGACCGCGACCGCAAGCGCGAGCTGGTCGAGTACCTGCGCTCGGAGCGCCTGGCCGAGCTGCTCCTCGGCGAGACCGCCCATCACGTCATCGACGCCAACACCGGCGAGGTGATGCTGAAGGCCGGCCGCAAGTACACCAAGAAGGCCATCGAGGAGCTCGACTTCTCCTGCGTCCACTGGGGCCTGTCCCTGGTCAAGGACGGCAAGAAGGACGAGCGCGTCCGCGACGTCTTCGACTCGGCCTACCGCGAGCTCGACCGCATCGACGTCGAGTACGAGAAGCAGTGCGAGCGCGTCCAGCGCGGCGACGAGCTGCCGCCGGGCGTGGTCAAGCTGGTCAAGGTGTACGTGGCGCGGCGCCGCAAGCTGTCGGTCGGCGACAAGATGGCCGGCCGCCACGGCAACAAGGGCGTCGTGTCGAAGATCATGGCCGACGAGGACATGCCGCACCTGGTGGACGGCACCCCCGTGGACATCGTGCTCAATCCGCTCGGCGTGCCGAGCCGAATGAACCTCGGGCAGATCCTCGAGACGCACCTGGGCTGGGCCGCCACCCGGGGCGGCTTCAAGGTGCAGACGCCGGTCTTCGACGGCGCCAGCATCGAGGAGATCAAGCAGGCCCTCGACGAGGAGAGCCTGCCCCGGAGCGGCAAGGCGACCCTCATCGACGGTCGTACCGGCGAACCCTTCGACAAGGAGGTCACCGTCGGCACGATCTACATGCTGAAGCTGCACCACCTCGTGGAGGAGAAGATCCACGCGCGCTCGATCGGCCCGTACTCCCTCGTCACGCAGCAGCCCCTGGGCGGCAAGGCCCAGTTCGGCGGCCAGCGCTTCGGCGAGATGGAGGTGTGGGCCCTGGAGGCCTACGGCGCGGCGAACTGCCTGCAGGAGATGCTCACGGTCAAGTCCGACGACGTGGCCGGGCGCTCCAAGGTCTACGAGGCGATCGTCAAGGGCGAGAACCCGCCCGAGCCGGGGATCCCCGAGTCCTTCAACGTGCTGATGATGGAGCTGAAGAGCCTCTGTCTCGACGTTGAGCTCGAGGAAGCCCCCCAGGTCAGCCAGAGCCGCTGAGCGAGTCACTGACGCCGCCCCCGACGGGGCTCGGCGAGGAGGATACGATGCTGGGTATCAAGACCAACGAGGACCACGATCGAGCCGTCGACCACAACTCGATCGTCATCCAGCTGGCGTCGCCCGACACCATCCGCGAGTGGAGCTACGGCGAGGTCACCAAGCCGGAGACCATCAACTACCGGACCTTCAAGCCGGAGAAGGACGGGCTCTTCTGCGAGCGCATCTTCGGCCCGGTGAAGGACTGGGAGTGCAACTGCGGCAAGTACAAGCGCATCCGCTTCCGCGGCATCGTCTGCGACAAGTGCGGCGTCGAGGTGACCCAGTCCAAGGTGCGGCGCGAGCGTCTCGGCCACATCGAGCTGGCCGTGCCCATCGCCCACATCTGGTTCTTCAAGGGCCTGCCCAGCCGCATCGGCCACCTGCTGGCCATGAAGCTGAAGGACCTGGAGCGCGTGCTCTACTACGAGTCCTACGTGGTCATGAATCCCGGCAACACCGACCTCCAGAAGTACGACATCGTCAGCGAGGAGGAGTGGTGGGATCTCAAGGAGGAGAACCCCGACTGGGAGGCCGAGCTGGAGATGGGGGCGGAGGCCATCCGCACCCTGCTCAAGGAGCTCAAGCTCACCGAGCTGGCCCAGGAGCTGCGCACGCAGGCCCGGACCGAGACCTCGGTGCAGCGCAAGAAGGCCGTGCTCAAGCGGCTGAAGATCGTGGAGGCCTTCCGCGCCTCGAACAACCGCCCCGAGTGGATGATCCTGGACTGCCTGCCGGTGCTGCCGCCCGACCTGCGTCCCCTGGTGCCCCTGGACGGCGGCCGCTTCGCCACCAGCGACCTCAATGACCTCTATCGCCGCGTGATCAACCGCAACAACCGGTTGAAGAAGCTGATCGAGATCAAGGCGCCCGGCGTGATCCTGCGCAACGAGAAGCGCATGCTGCAGGAGGCCGTGGACGCGCTGTTCGACAACGGCCGCCGCTCGCGCGCGGTCAAGGGCCAGGGCAACCGGCCCCTGAAGTCCCTGAGCGACATGCTCAAGGGCAAGAAGGGCCGCTTCCGCCAGAACCTGCTGGGCAAGCGCGTCGACTACTCCGGCCGTTCGGTCATCGTGGTCGGCCCCGAGCTCAAGCTGTACCAGTGCGGTCTGCCCAAGACCATGGCCCTGGAGCTGTTCAAGCCCTTCATCATCCGCAAGCTGGAGGAGGAGGGGTACGTCCAGACCGTCAAGAGCGCCAAGAAGCTCGTGGAGCAGGAGCGCCCGGAGGTCTGGGACATCCTCGAGGAGATCATCAAGGACCACCCGGTGCTGCTGAACCGCGCGCCGACCCTGCACCGCCTGGGCATCCAGGCCTTCGAACCGGTGCTGGTCGAGGGCAAGGCCATCCGCATCCACCCGCTGGTCTGCACCGCCTTCAACGCCGACTTCGACGGCGACCAGATGGCCGTGCACGTGCCCCTGGGCTACGAGGCCCAGCTCGAGGCGCGCCTGCTGATGCTGTCCCCGAACAACATCCTCTCGCCCGCGAGCGGCTCGCCCATCGCCACGCCGTCGCAGGACATGGTGCTCGGCTGCTACTACCTCACGCTGGAGCGCCCCGGCGCCAAGGGCGAGGGCAAGTCCTTCGCCGACGTCGCCGACGCCGAGGCCGCCTTCCGCGCCGAGCTGATCGACAAGCACGCCCTGGTCCACGTGCGCTTCACCGACCCGGAGACGGGGGAGGCGGAGCGGATCGAGACCACCGTCGGGCGCATCCTCTTCAACCAGATCATGCCCGAGGGCATGTCCTACGCGAACCAGCCCTTCAACAAGAAGGCGCTGGGCAACCTGGTGGGGGCCGTCTACAAGGGCTTCGGCACCACGGGCTGCATGCAGTTCCTCGACCGCCTGAAGGAGCTGGGCTTCCATCACGCGACCGAGGCCGGCATCACCATCGGCATCGACGACATCCTGATCCCCGAGGAGAAGAAGGGCGTCATCGCCGCGGCCCAGAAGAAGGTCGACGAGATCGTCTCGCAGCACCGCAAGGGCATCATCACCAACCGCGAGCGCTACAACAAGGTGATCGACCTCTGGACGCAGGTCTCCGACGAGGTCCGCGACCGCATGTTCGAGAACCTGTCCAACGACGACCAGGGCTTCAACCCGGTGTTCATGATGAACGCCTCCGGCGCGCGAGGCTCGGCCGACCAGATCAAGCAGCTCGCGGGCATGCGAGGCCTGATGGCCAAGCCCCAGAAGAAGGTGACGGGCGGCTTCGGCGAGATCATCGAGCAGCCCATCATCTCGAACTTCCGCGAGGGCCTGTCGGTGCTCGAGTACTTCATCTCGACGCACGGCGCCCGCAAGGGTCTGGCGGACACCGCCCTGAAGACGGCCGACGCCGGTTACCTGACGCGTCGTCTGGTGGACGTGTCCCAGGACATCGTCATCGCCGAGCACGACTGCGGCACGCTGATGGGCCTGGAGATCTCGGCCCTGAAGGAGGGCGAGAAGACCATCGAGCCGCTGCGCGACCGCATCATCGGCCGGACCGCGGCGGAGGACGTCATCGACGAGAAGGGCGACTTCATCTGCGAGGCGGGCGACCTGATCGATCCCGACCTGGCCGACCAGATCGTGGAGGCCGGCGTCGAGACCCTGAAGATCCGGTCGATCCTGACCTGCCGCTCCAAGCGCGGCGTCTGCGCCCTCTGCTACGGCTACAACCTGGCCGAGGACCAGCTCGTGGACATCGGCGAGCCGGTCGGCGTGATGGCGGCCCAGTCCATCGGCGAGCCCGGCACGCAGCTCACGCTGCGGACCTTCCACATCGGCGGTACGGCCAGCCGCATCGCCGAGCAGAACGTCAAGTCGGCGGCCGCCAACGGCAAGATCGTCTTCAACAACTGCGAGCTGGTCACCGACAACGAGGGCGACCGCGTCGCCATCAGCCGCAAGGGCGAGATGAACCTGGTGCTCGAGTCCGGCGTGACCCGCAGCCACATGAACCTGCCCTACGGCGCCCGCGTGCTGGTCAAGGACAACCAGAAGGTCAAGCAGGGCGACCCCCTCTTCGAGTGGGATCCGTACTCGGACTTCATCCTGTCGGAGAAGGTCGGTCTGGTGCAGTACGTCGACGTCATCGACGGCGTCTCGCTGTCGGTGGAGCTCGACGAGAAGACCCGCATGAAGCAGCCGGTGATCAAGGAGTCCACGGACAGGTCGCTGCATCCCGCGATCCGCGTGGTGTCGGCCAAGACCGGCCGCAAGCTGGCCGAGTACATCCTGCCCACCGGCGCCTTCCTGCTCAGCGAGGACGGGGCCGAGGTGAAGGTCGGCGACAAGCTGGCCAAGATTCCCCGCGAAGTCTCCCAGACGGGCGACATCACCGGCGGTCTGCCCCGCGTGGCCGAGCTCTTCGAGGCCCGCAAGCCCCGCGACGCCGCGGTGGTCACCGAGATCGACGGCGTGGTGGCCTTCAAGGGCACCACGCGCGGCCTGCGCCGCCTGGTGGTCCAGGGCGACGGGGAGGAGAGGGAGTACCTGATCCCCCACGGCAAGCACGTGCGCACCTACGAGGGCGAGCGCGTGATCGCCGGCGACCGCCTGACCGAGGGTCCCGTGAACCCCATGGACATCCTGACGGTCAAGGGCGTGAAGGAGGTGCAGTCCTACCTGGTCAACGCGATCCAGGAGGTCTACCGCCTCCAGGGCGTGAAGATCAACGACAAGCACATCGAGGTCGTGGTCTCGCGCATGCTCCAGAAGGTGCTGATCAAGAACCCCGGCGACACCGAGTACCTCGAGGACATGCAGGTGCCCCGCCAGGAGGTCGAGGACGCCAACGCCGACGTGGTGCGCCGCAACCAGGAGCTGCGCAAGAAGGGCGAGCCCCTGCTGGAGCCCGCGACCTTCGAGCCGCTGCTGCTGGGCATCACCAAGGCCAGCCTCAGCACCGACAGCTTCATCAGCGCGGCGAGCTTCCAGGAGACCACCCGGGTGCTCACCGACGCCGCCACGCGCAGCAAGCGCGACGAACTGCGCAGCCTGAAGGAGAACGTGATCATGGGTCACCTGATCTCCGCGGGCACGGGCCTGTCCAAGTACAAGACCCTGGCGGTGGAAGACCCCGAGCTGGACATCGAGGATGACCGGATCCAGGAAGCCTATGCCGCGATGGAACTTGCGGCGCAGCAGGCCGAAATGGAGGCCGAGGCCGGCGAAGGCGAGACCCCCGAGGTCGTCGCCGGCTAGACCCATCGGAAAACGGATTTCCCCGGGAATCGGACGGAACCGGCGTCCCGGACAGGAAAAAGTCCCTGTGCGACTTGACAATCGCCTGTCCGGGATATACTCTTTCGCTTCTGTGCCGGACGCCGGATTGCGTCCGTTTTCGGATAACAGCGCGGATTTCAACCCGGTTTAAAACCGGTTCGCGGTCAGATAGGAGAGACGAAGTGCCGACCTTGAATCAGCTCGTGCGGAAGGGCCGCAAGGAGATCAAGCCGAAGAGCAAGAGCCCGGCCCTGCTGTCGTGCCCCCAGCGCAAGGGCGTCTGCACGCGCGTCTACACCCAGACGCCGAAGAAGCCCAACTCGGCGCTGCGCAAGATCGCCCGCGTCCGTCTGACCAATGGCATCGAAGTGACCGCCTACATCGGCGGCGAGGGCCACAACCTCCAGGAGCACAGCATCGTGCTGGTGCGCGGAGGACGCGTGAAGGACCTGCCCGGCGTGCGCTATCACATCGTGCGCGGCACCCAGGACGCGTCGAGCGTCGACTCCCGTCGTCAGGGGCGGTCGAAGTACGGCGCCAAGCGTCCGAAGTAGGTAATTTTCGGTTTCACGACGCGGGGATGGAGCTCCCCGCAAGGAGAGATAGAGCATGGCCAGGCGCAGACGACCCGAACGTCGGAAGATCACCCCGGACCACCGCTACGGCGATACCGTGGTGACCAAGTTCATCAACTACGTGATGCTGGGCGGCAAGCGCAGCGTCGCGGAGCGGATGGTCTACGAGGCGTTCGACATCATCAAGGACAAGACGGGGCAGGAGGGCATCGAGGTCTTCCGCACCGCCCTGAGCAACGTCAAGCCCAGCCTCGAGGTCAAGTCCCGACGGATCGGCGGCGCCACCTACCAGGTGCCCGTCGAGGTGCGTCCGGACCGGCGTCAGATGCTCGCCATGCACTGGGTGATCGGGTTCGCCCGATCTCGTCCCGAGCACACGTTCGCTGAGAGGCTGGCGGCCGAACTGGTTCTGGCCAGCAAGAACGAAGGACCGTCTATCAAGAAGCGCGAAGACACACACCGTATGGCTGATGCGAACAAGGCGTTCGCCCACTGCCGTTGGTAATGGTCCCTCTCGTTCTGACTCGCAAAGCGCGTTAGAAAAGGAAGTTCGTCACATTCGCATAGCCCGGAGCTTCCCGCCGGAGGCGGGAACGTGGCAGAGACGCCGGACAGGTCCGAACGGGACGACTGTGCGCGTCGGAAGCCTGTGAGTCGGGCGGCATCGGAGACCGACGTGGCACCCCGGCAGGAACTGGAGACGATCCGCAACATCGGCATCATGGCCCACATCGATGCCGGCAAGACGACGACGACGGAGCGGATCCTCTACTACACGGGAAAGGTGCACACGCCGGGGGAGGTCCACGAGGGTTCGGCCCAGATGGACTTCATGGAACAGGAGCGAGAGCGCGGCATCACGATCACCGCCGCCGCCACGACCTGCTTCTGGCGCGATCATCGCGTGAACATCATCGATACCCCGGGGCATGTCGACTTCACTGTAGAGGTGGAGCGCAGCCTGAGGGTCCTGGACGGAGCGGTCGCGATCTTCTGCGCCGTGGGCGGGGTGGAGCCCCAGTCCGAAACCGTCTGGAGACAGGCCGATAAGTACCGGATTCCACGCCTGGCGTTCATCAACAAGATGGACAGGGCCGGCGCCGACTTCGGACGGGCGGTCGCGATGATGGAGGACCGGCTGGGGGCCAACCCCGTGCCGATCCAGCTGCCGGTGGGCAGCGGGGACGAGTTCGAGGGCGTGGTCGACCTGTTGACCATGACCGCGCGCTTTCCCGACGCCGAGAGCCTCGGCGCCAGCTTCACCGACGCCGAGATCCCGGCGTCGCTGCAGGACGCGGCCGCGCAGGCGCGCGCCGACCTGCTGGAGAAGCTGGCCGAGTCGGACGAGGAGATCATGGAGCTCTACCTCGAGGAGAGGGAGCCCGACCTCGACCAGCTCCTGGCGGGATTGCGGCGGGCGACCCTGAGCGCCGAGCTGGTACCGGTGCTCTGCGGGTCGGCGTTCAAGAACACGGGCGTGCAGAGGCTGCTCGACGCGATCGTCGACTTCCTGCCCTCGCCCACGGACCTGCCGCCGGTGCAGGGCTGGCGTCCGAAGGACAAGGCGCCGGAGGAACGGTCCACCGCCGCAGGCGAGCCGTTCAGCGCCATCGCCTTCAAGATCGTGACGGATCCCTACGTGGGCCGGCTGGCCTACCTGAGGATCTACAGCGGCAGCCTGAAGGCGGGCGGGGTCGCCCTGAACGCCAACACGGGCAAGAAGGAGCGGATCCAGAAGATCCTCCTGATGCACGCCAACAAGCGCGAGCAGCTGGAGGCGGCCGAGACCGGCGAGATCGTCGCGGTCGTCGGCTTCAAGCAGATCCGCACGGGCGACACGCTGTGCGCCCTGGAACGACCGGTCCTCCTGGAGGAGATGGCGTTCCCCGAGCCGGTCATCTTCGTGGCCATCGAGCCCAAGACGAAGGCCGACCAAGTGAAGATGGCGGAGGTCCTGGCGGGCCTCGCCGACGAGGATCCCACCTTCCGCGTGAAGGAGGATCCCGAGACGGGCCAGACGATCATCAGCGGGATGGGCGAGCTGCATCTGGAGATCATCACCGATCGGATGCAGCGGGAGTTCGGGGTCAACGCCAACGTGGGCAAGCCCCAGGTCGCCTACCGCGAGACGATCAGCCGGGAGGCGGTGGAGGACCACCGACTCGAGCGCCAGGGCGCCGGCAAGGCCCAGTTCGCCCACGTCAGGCTGGCGGTGGCGCCGGCGGGGTTCGGAGAGGGCGAGACCTTCTCGAACGGCGTGGACGCGGAGACGCTGCCCAAGGAGTACGCCGCGGCCGTGGAGCGCGCGAGTCTCCAGGCCTGCGGCAGCGGCATCCTGGCCGGGTATCCGCTGGTCGACCTGCGGATCCGGCTGGAGGGCGGCTCCTTCGACGAGGAGCTGTCCAGCGAGGTGGCCTTCCTCGCCGCCGGGGCCGAGGCCCTGCGGCAGGCGGCCCAGAAGGCCGGTCCGGTGCTGCTGGAACCGGTGATGGACGTGGAGGTGGTGGTCCCCGCCGATTACCTGGGGGACGTGACCGGACACCTCAACTCGAAGCGGGGCCGGATCCTGAACATGGAGCCCCGGGACGACGTCCAGGTGGTGGCGGCCGAGGTCCCGCTCAGCGAGATGTTCGGCTACGCGACGCAGGTCAGGTCGCTGACCCAGGGTCGGGCCACGTACACGATGCAATTCTCCCGCTACGAGCGGGTGCCGGAGAAGATCGCGACGGAGATAACTCAGCGTTACATGGGCGTCTGGACCCGCCCCTGATACGCAGTGAAGCCAGAGCTCAGTGGAGCAAGTGCGCCAAGAAGGAGGTAGCCTGCCATGGCTCGCGAGAAGTTTGAGAGGACGAAGGATCACGTCAACGTCGGCACGATCGGTCACGTGGACCACGGCAAGACGACTTTGACCGCGGCGATCACCGAGATCCTGTCTAAGAAGGGTCTTGCGGACTACACGCCCTTCGACGAGATCGACAAGGCTCCGGAGGAGCGCGAGCGCGGCATCACGATCGCGACCGCCCACGTGGAGTACCAGAGCGAGAACCGGCACTACGCGCATGTGGACTGTCCGGGCCACGCGGACTACGTGAAGAACATGATCACCGGCGCGGCGCAGATGGACGGCGCGATCCTGGTGGTGTCGGCGGCCGACGGCCCGATGCCCCAGACTCGCGAGCACATCCTGCTGGCCCGCCAGGTGGGCGTTCCCTACATCGTCGTGTTCCTGAACAAGACGGACATGGTGGACGACCCCGAGCTCCTGGAGCTGGTGGAGCTCGAGATCCGCGAGCTTCTGAGCCAGTACGAGTTCCCCGGCGACGACATTCCCATCGTGATGGGTTCGGCGCTGAAGGCCCTCGAGAGCGGCGATCCGGACTCGGACGACGCCAAGTGCATCTTCGATCTCATGGACGCCCTGGAGAGCTACGTCCCGACGCCGGAGCGCGACCTGGACAAGGCCTTCCTGATGCCCGTTGAGGACGTGTTCTCGATCTCCGGCCGCGGCACCGTCGCGACGGGTCGTATCGAGCGCGGCAAGGTGAACATGGGCGACAAGGTCGAGATGGTGGGCATCCGCGACACCCAGACCACGGTTTGCACGGGCGTCGAGATGTTCCGGAAGATCCTGGACGAGGGTCAGGCCGGCGACAACGTGGGTCTTCTGCTGCGCGGCACGAAGAAGGAAGAGGTCGAGCGCGGCATGGTGATCTGCAAGCCTGGTTCGGTGATGCCTCACACGAAGTTCGACTGCGAGGTGTACATCCTGACGAAGGAGGAGGGCGGCCGTCACACGCCGTTCTTCACCGGCTATCGTCCGCAGTTCTACTTCCGGACGACTGACGTGACCGGCAGCGCGCACCTGCCCGAGGGCGTGGAGATGGTGATGCCGGGCGACAACATCAAGATGCAGATCGAGCTGATCACGCCGATCGCGATGGAGGAAGGCCTGCGCTTCGCCATCCGCGAGGGCGGCCGCACCGTCGGCGCCGGCGTCGTCGCGAAGATCACGGAATAGTCGACGCGGCCGGGCCCTGCGGGGCCCGGCCGACGCGAGTTTTCTCGGATCCCGGCGCATGGCCGGGGTGCGAAAGGTGAGCAGGCGCCGCGGGTCGCGGAACCGGGACCGGGCGGCGAAGCTGGAGTAGCCATCGCAGAGAAGGAGACCGAAGTGGCCAGACAGAAGATCAAGATCAGGCTGAAGGCCTACGAGCCGGCGGTCCTCGACCGCTCCGCCAAGATCATCGTGCAGACCGCCGTGAAGACCGGCGCCCTGGTGCGCGGCCCCGTGCCGCTGCCCACGCGGCGTTCCGTGTACACGGTGCTGCGGTCGCCCCACGTCGACAAGAAGTCGCGCGAGCAGTTCGAGATGAGGATCCACAAGCGTCTCATCGAGATCGAGAATTCGACCCCTCAGACGACCGAGTTCCTCAAGAAGCTGACGCTTCCCGCGAGCGTGGACGTCGAGATCAAGGTCTGAGGAGGCGAGGAGCAGCCATGAACGGACTGATCGGCAAGAAGATCGGCATGACGCGCGTCTTCGACGAGGACGGGCGGCACATCCCGGTGACGGTCATCGAGGCCGGACCCTGCGTCGTGACCCAGGTCAAGACCCCCGAGTCGGACGGCTACGCGGCCGTGCAGCTCGGTTTCGGCGACCGCAAGGCCACCCGGACGACGATGCCCATGCAGGGCCACTTCCGGAAGGCCGGCGCCGAGCCCGCGCGCATCGTGCGCGAGTTCGACGTCGCCGAGGACGACGCCTTCGATCCCGGCGACGCCGTGGACGTCTCGATCCTCGAGGGCGTCGAGCGCGTCGACGTGACCGGCGTCACCAAGGGACGCGGCTTCACGGGCCGCATCAAGCGCTGGAACCAGCACCGCGGCCCCGACGGCCACGGCAGCAAGAACGTGCGCATGTCCGGTTCGATCGGCATGCACACCAAGCCCGGCCGCGTGTTCAAGAACACGCGCATGTCGGGCCAGTACGGCAACAAGCGCGAGACGAAGAAGAACCTGACGGTCGTTCGCATCGACACGGAGCGCAACCTGCTCCTGGTCAAGGGCAGCGTGCCCGGCAGCAAGAACGGCCTCGTTTTCATCCGGGTCAGCGCCTAGAGCTGACGGATCAATCGCATCGCAGGTGAGAGGTTAAACGAGATGGCGACCGCGAGCCTTTACAACCGCAACGGCGAGCAGACCGGCAGCGTGGACCTGCCCGAAGCGCTGTTCGCCCAGGCGGTGCACAAGCCGTCCCTCTACGCGGCCGTGCGCTGCTACCTGGCCAACCAGCGCCAGGGCACGCACGACACGCAGACCAGGGGCGAGAACGCCCATTCGGGCAGCAAGCTCTACCGCCAGAAGGGCACGGGGCGTGCGCGGGCCGGCAGCGCCCGCTCGCCGCTGCGCATCGGCGGCGGCACCACCTTCGGGCCGCATCCGCGCGACTACGGCTACAAGCTGCCCAAGAAGGTCAAGCGTCTGGCCCTGAAGTCCGCACTGAGCGACCGCGCCGACGCCGAGCGCGTCAAGGTGGTCGAGGACTTCGAGATGGACGCCCCGAAGACCGCCGAGATGGCCCGTCTGCTGAACGGTCTGGCCCTCGACGGCCGGCACACCCTGGTGGTGCTGCCGACGGACGCGGGGACCGTCTACAAGTCGCTGCGCAACATCAAGGGTGTGCGCGTGCTGCGTCACACCGATCTCAACGCCTACACGATCCTCTGGGCCGACAACCTCGTGTTCACCCAGGCGTCGCTGGCGGGCGTGGAGGAGGTGTTCGGGTCGTGAAGGATCTGAGCAGAATCATCCAGCGTCCCCTGATCACCGAGCGGGGCAGCCGACTGCGCGCCGAGAGGAACCAGTACTTCTTCGAGGTCGTGCCCGAGGCCAACAAGCACGAGATCAAGCAGGCCATCGAGCTCTACTTCGGCGTGAAGGTGGAGTCGGTCCGCACCATGAACATGCGGGGCAAGGTCAAGCGCATGGGCCGCTTCTCCGGCAAGCGCGCCGACTGGAAGAAGGCCGTGGTCACCGTCGCCGAGGGCGACGTCATCGACGTCTTCGACAACGTCTAGGCATCGGTCGCCGCTGCCCGAAGCGGCTCGAGGATAGGGGAACACAATGGGTATCAAGAAGCTGAAGCCCGTGACGCCCGCACAGCGTTTCCGCACGGTATCGGATTTCAGCGAGCTGACGACGGATCGTCCCGAGAAGTCGTTGCTGGAGCCGCTGACCAAGTCCGGCGGACGCAACAACCGCGGACGGATCACCACGCGTCACCGCGGCGGCGGCCACAAGCGCCGCTATCGCCGGATCGACTTCAAGCGCGACAAGCTGGGCGTGCCCGCCCGCGTCGCGACCATCGAGTACGATCCGAACCGCAGCGCCCGCATCGCCCTGCTGCACTACGCGGACGGCGAGAAGCGCTACATCATCTGGCCCAACGGCCTGAAGGTGGACGACACCGTGGTCTCCGGCGAGGACGCCTCGTTCAGCGTGGGCAACTGCCTGCCGCTGCACAGGATCCCCCTGGGCACCGTGGTGCACAACGTGGAGCTGCAGATCGGCCGCGGCGGACAGATCGTCCGCAGCGCCGGCTCCTTCGCCCAGGTGCTGGCGAAGGAGGGCGACTACGTGACCCTGCGTCTGCCCAGCGGCGAGGTGCGGATGGTGCACAAGAACTGCACCGCGACCATCGGCGAGGTGGGCAACTCGGAGCACGAGAACATCATGATCGGCAAGGCCGGCAAGACGCGCTGGCTGGGTCGCCGACCCAAGGTGCGCGGCGTGGCCATGAACCCCGTCGATCACCCCCATGGCGGCGGCGAGGGCAAGACCTCCGGCGGACGCCATCCGGTGTCGCCCTGGGGTCAGCCCGCCAAGGGCGGGATCACGCGCCGCAGGAAGCCGTCCGACCGCTTCATCGTGCGTCGGCGCAAGAAGAAGAAGTAACCAACGTACGGTTCGCGGCCGCGGCCGCGCGCCCGGACGGAGGATGGAGAGAGCATGGCTCGTTCGATCAAGAAGGGACCCTTCGTCGATGAGCACCTGCGCAAGCGGGTCGTCGACATGAACGACAAGGGCGACAAGCGGGTCGTCAAGACCTGGTCGCGTCGTTCGACCGTCATTCCCGAGTTCCTGGGGCACACCATCGCCGTGCACAACGGCAAGCAGTTCATCCCGGTGTACGTCCAGGAGAACATGGTGGGCCACAAGCTGGGCGAGTTCGCCCCGACGCGGACCTACCGCGGCCACAGCAGCAAGGGCAAGGGCAAGTAGTCATACGCCACCCAGGCGGAGGTAATTGAGATGGATGGCCGTGCTGTCAGCAAGTACGTGAGAATTTCCGCCCGGAAGGCCCGTGTGGTGGCCGACCTGGTGCGGGGCAAGCGGGTGGATCAGGCGCTCGAGATCCTGAGCCTCACCGCGAAGAAGGCGTCCCCGATCCTGAGCAAGACCATCGCGTCGGCCACGGCCAACGCGCGCGTCGCGAGCGACGAGGACGTCAAGCGCGAGGATGCGGGCTACTTCGTCAAGGAGATCAAGATCGACGAGGGGCCGACCATGAAGAGGATCCGGCCGCGCGCCCAGGGACGGGCCTATCGGATCTTCAAGCGCTCCAGCCATATCCAGGTGACGGTGTCCCCGGTCCAGTAGGGACGGGCGTCGCGATTCCGGCCGGCCGGCGAGCGGCACGGCCACGGCAGAGGAAAGGACGAGCATGGGTCAGAAAACACATCCGATCGGTTTCCGTCTGGGGATCGTGAAGGACTGGAACTCGACGTGGTTCAGCGAGAAGCACTACGCGGACTGGCTGAACGAGGACTTGTTGCTCCGCAAGTACATCATGGCCCGCGTCGGCAACGCCGGCATCTCCCAGGTGCGCATCAAGCGCTTCCGCGAGAAGGTCAACGTCATCATCTCCACCAGCCGTCCCGGCGTCGTGATCGGACGCAAGGGGTCGCGCGCCGACGAGCTGCGCGCCGAGCTGAACAAGATGATCGGCAAGAACGTCAAGCTGGACGTGGAAGAGGTCAAGAAGCCCGAGCTGTCGGCGCCCCTGGTCGCCGAGCACGTGGCCGCCCAGCTGACGGGCCGGGTCTCTTTCCGCCGCGCCATGAAGAAGGCCATCGCCACCGCCATGCGCATGGGCGCCCAGGGGATCAAGATCCGCTGCGCCGGTCGCCTCGGCGGCGCCGAGATGGCCCGCATCGAGAGCTATCACGACGGCAGCGTCCCCCTGCACACGCTGCGTGCCGACATCGACTACGGCACCACGACCGCCCGCACCACCTACGGCGCGATCGGCGTGAAGGTGTGGATCTGCAGGGGCGAGACCTTCCCCGCGGACTTCAAGGAGCAGCTGCGCTCCCAGGTCCACGAGGAGAGGCAGTAGGAAGAACGACGGACCCACCCGGCGACCGGCCGGCGGGAGAGGATAGACAGTCATGCTGATGCCGAAGAGGACCAAGTTCCGCAAGACCCAGAAGGGGCGCATGAAGGGTGTCGCGTTCCGCGGCTCCAAGGTGTCCTTCGGCGACTACGGACTGCAGGCCATCGAGGCCGGCTGGATGACGAGCCGGCAGATCGAGGCCGCCCGTATCGCCATCACGCGCAAGATCAAGCGCATGGGCAAGGTCTGGATCCGGGTGTTCCCGGACAAGCCGATCACCTTGAAGCCGGCCGAGACCCGCATGGGCAAGGGCAAGGGCAACCCCGAGTACTGGGTCGCCGTCATCAAGCCCGGCCGCATGCTCTACGAGATCAACGGCGTGTCCGGCGACCTGGCCAAGGAGGCCTTCCGCCTCGGCGCGGCCAAGCTGCCCTTCAAGACGCGCGTCGTCAGCAGAGCGGGAGAGTGATCGAGATGAAGAAAGCGCACGACTACAGGGACATGTCCTACGAGGAGCTCGAGAGCCTCGTGGCCGAGAAGTCGGAAGACCTTCTCACCATGCGGATGCAGCTGAAGATGCGCCGCCTGGACAACCCCCTGTCCGTCCGGATCGCGAAGCGTGAGCTGGCCGTCATCAAGACGGTCATGACCGAGAAGAAGTCAGGGCACTAGGCCCGGTGGGAGTAAGCGAGATGACGCAGCAGGAGAGGAACCTGAGGGCCACGCGGATCGGCACCGTCGTGTCCGACAAGATGGACAAGACCGTGGTCGTGAAGATCGACCGCCGTTTCCCGCATCCCCTCTACAAGCGGATCATCAACCGCTCGATGAAGGTCCAGGCCCACGACGAGACCAACGAGTGCAACGCCGGCGACACCGTGAAGATCATGGCGACGCGGCCCTATTCCAAGTCGAAGCGCTGGCGCGTTTCCGAGATCCTCGAGCGCGCGAAGTAGCAGGGAGACGAGGCAATGATCCAGGAATACACGATGCTGAACATCGCGGACAACTCGGGCGCCAAGACCGCCCAGTGCATCCGCGTACTGGGCGGAACGCGGCGCCGCTACGCCCGGGTCGGCGACATCATCGTCTGCGCGGTCAAGAGCGCGATCCCCAACGGCAACGTCAAGAAGGGCGCGGTCGTGAGGGCGGTCGTGGTGCGGACCCGCAAGGAGATCGGCCGCAAGGACGGATCCTACATCCGTTTCGGCGAGAACTCGGCCGTGATCATCGGCGAGGACAAGGAGCCGGTGGGCACGCGCATCTTCGGGCCCGTCGCCCGCGAGCTGCGCGAGAAGCGGTTCATGAAGATCGTCTCGCTGGCTCCGGAGGTGCTGTGATGCACATCAAGAAGAAGGACAAGGTCCGGGTCATCTCCGGCAACCACAAGGGACTCGAGGGCGAGGTGCTGAAGGTCTTTCCCGACACCGAACGGCTGGTCGTGGAGAAGGTCAACCTGATCAAGCGCCACACGCGTCAGTCCAAGCAGGCGCCGCAGGGCGGCATCATCGAGAAGGAAGCCACCATCGAGGCCTCCAACGTGATGCTGATCTGCCCCAAGTGCAACAAGGCCGCGCGCACGGGCACCGAGGTGCTCAAGGACGGTTCGCGCGTCAGGACCTGCAAGAAGTGCGGCGAGATGCTCGCCAACTAGAGGCGACGCGGGAGGATAGACGATGTCGAAGCCGAGGATGAGGGAAATCTACGAGACCGAGGTGCGGTCGGCGCTGCAGGAGAAGTTCGGGTTCGATAACCCGATGATGATCCCGAAGCCGACCAAGATCGTTCTCAACATGGGCATGGGGCGGGCCATCCAGAACCCCAAGTCGCTAGAGAACGCCCTGGCGGACCTGGAGTCCATCACCGGTCAGAAGGCCGTGAAGACCAAGGCCCGCAAGTCCGTCTCGAACTTCAAGCTGCGCGAGGGCATGCACATCGGTGCCCGCGTGACGCTGCGCGGCGAGCGCATGTGGGAGTTCATGGACCGCTTCATCAACTTCACCCTGCCCCGCATCCGCGACTTCCGCGGCGTGCCGAGCCGGTTGAGCGGGAGCGGCGACTATACGGTGGGCATGAAGGACCAGCTGGTGTTCCCCGAGATCGACTACGACAAGGTGGACGAGTCCCGCGGCATGAACATCACCTTCGTGACGACCGCCAGGAACGACGAAGAGGGGCGCGAGCTGCTGGAGCAGCTGGGCATGCCCTTCCGGCGCTAGAGGAGGAATCGCATTGGCCAAGAAGTCGCTGATCGCCAAGGCCAACCGGCCGCCCAAGTACAAGGTGCGGGCGTACAACCGCTGCCGCCGTTGCGGAAGGTCGCGGGCCTACTACCGGAAGTTCGGCATCTGCCGGATCTGCTTCCGCGAACTGGCGCTGCAGGGCGACCTGCCCGGCGTCGTCAAGTCGAGCTGGTAACACGCTAGGAGCTTGAGACATGAGCATGACCGATCCCATCGCGGATATGCTGACGCGCATCCGGAACGCCATCCAGGCCGGCCACCGCAAGGTGGAGATGCCCGCGTCGAAGACCAAGAAGGCCGTGGCCCACGTGCTGATGGAGCAGGGGTACGTGTCCGCCGTCGACGACGTCGAGGACGGGCCCCAGGGCAAGGTGCGCATCACGCTGAAGTACTTCGACCGCCAGGGCAAGCAGACCGGCGTCATCGAGGGCATCCAGCGGGTGAGCAAGCCGGGCCGCCGCATCTACGCCGACAAGAACAGCATTCCGAAGGTCCGCGGCGGCTACGGAATCGCGATCGTATCGACCAACCAGGGGATCATGACCGACCACCAGTGCCGCCGGCACGGTGTGGGCGGCGAGATCCTCTGCGAGGTCTGGTAACAGACGGGCAGGAGGAAGACCCATGTCCCGCATCGGACTCAAGCCGATCGCCGTCCCGGACGGCGTGACCATCACGATCGAGGGCGACACCTCGGTGGTGAAGGGCCCCAAGGGCGAGCTGCGGCAGCACATCCCCGAGGGGCTGTCGTACGAGCTCGCGGACGGCCAGTTCACCGTGAGCCGGCCCGACGAGAGCAAGCCGATGAAGGCCCGACACGGCCTGGTGCGCGCGCTGATCGCGAACCAGGTGACCGGTGTGACCGAGGGCTTCAGCAAGTCGCTCGAGATCATCGGCGTCGGCTACCGCGCGCAGGTCAAGGGCAAGGTGCTCGACCTGCAGCTGCAGTTCAGCCATCCGGTGGAGTATCCGATCCCCGACGGCATCGAGATCGTCTGCCCCGAGCCGACGAAGATCGAGGTCAAGGGTATCGACAAGCAGTTGGTCGGTCAGGTCGCGGCCGAGATCCGCGCCTACCGCAAGCCCGAGCCCTACAAGGGCAAGGGTATCCGCTACGTCGACGAGTACGTCGTCCGCAAGGCCGGCAAGGCTGCCGCCAAGTAGAGGGGTGACGCGCGATGATTAACAATGCCAAGAAGAGGATCACGGCCCGCAAGCGGCGCCGCATCCACGCCCGCAAGACCGTCAACGGCACCGCCGCCAGGCCCCGCCTGTCGGTGCGCCGCAGCCACAAGGCCATCTACGCCCAGCTGATCGACGACGTGGCCGGACGCACCCTGTTCGCCGCCGACAGCTCGAAGCTCGGCGGGGGCGAGACCCCCGAGGAGCTGGACGGGAAGTGCGCGGTGGCCTACCAGGTCGGTCGTGCGCTCGCCGAAACGGCCAAGGCCGAGGGCGTCGAGAGCGCGGTCTTCGACCGCAGCGGTTACCTGTACCACGGACGCGTCGCCGCGCTCGCCAAGGGCGCCCGCGACGGCGGCCTGAAGTTCTAGCTACGTCTTGACCCAGGACAGGAGCGAATCGATGACTGACACGCCGAACAACCCGGGACAGAACTCCCGGCCCGGTGGACCCGGACAGGACAGAGGCCCCGGCGGACGCGGACCCGGCGGTCCCGGCCAGCGTAGAGGCCCCGGCGGCTTCGGAGGCCGCGGACGCGGTCCCGGCGGCCCCGGCGGCCGTGGGCGCGGCCCCGGTCGCGGTCCCGGCGGACGCGGACGCGACCGCGACCGCGACATGCAGGACATGCTGGAGACCGTGATCACCATCAACCGCGTGGCGAAGGTGGTCAAGGGCGGTCGCCGCTTCAGCTTCAGCGCCATCGTCACCGTGGGCGACGGCAAGGGCAAGGTGGGCGTCTCGCTGGGCAAGGCCAACGAGATCGCCGACGCCATCCGCAAGGGATCGGAGTCGGCGCGGGCCAACCAGATCACCGTCCCCATCCTGAACGACACCATCCCCTTCGCGGTGGAGGGTCGTTACGGTGCGAGCCGCGTCATGCTGCGGCCCGCGGCGGCCGGTACCGGCGTCATCGCCGCCGGCGGCGTGCGCGCCATCCTGGAGGCGGCCGGCCTGAAGAACATCCTGACCAAGCAGCTCGGCTCGCGGAACCCGCACAACGTGTGGAAGGCGACCCTGGACGGGCTGAACCAGCTGCGGTCGGTCGAGGAGATCGCGGCCAAGCGCGGCATCAGCGTGCCCGAGGTCTTCGGCCTGCCGAAGCCCGAGAAGAAGGACGCGCCCGTCGAGGCGGCGGAGACTCCGGCCGAGACCCCGGCCGCCGAGGCCGCCCCGGAGACGACGACCGAGGCGCCGGAGGAGGGCAAGACCGATGAGTAAGCTCCGAGTCACCCAGGTGCGCAGCGCCATCGGGCGTCCCGAGAAGCACAAGCGCGTGATCGCGGCCCTGGGGCTGCGGCATCACCAGATGACGGTCGAGCACGAGGACACGCCGTCCATCCGCGGCATGCTGCACAAGGTGCGGCACCTGGTGCGCGTGGAAGAGGTGAAGTGACGATGTTGAAGCTGAACAACATCGGCGCCCCCAAGGGCGCCAAGAAGGACCGCAAGCGCCGCGGCCGCGGCCCCGCGTCGGGCCAGGGCAAGACCGGCGGGCGCGGCCACAAGGGACAGAAGGCCCGCTCCGGCGGCGGCATCCCGCCCTGGTTCGAGGGCGGCCAGATGCCCCTGAACCGGCGCGTGCCCAAGCGCGGCTTCACGAACATCTTCCGCAAGACCTACCAGGTCGTGAACCTGGAGCAGTTGAACCGGTTCGCGGAAGGGTTCGAGATCGACGCCGCCGTCCTGGCGGACGCCGGCCTGGTCAAGTACGCCGACCGGCCCGTGAAGCTCCTGGGCCGGGGCGAGCTCGAAGCCAAGGGTCTCAAGATCACGGTCGATCACGCCAGCAAGAGCGCGGTGAGCGCGGTCGAGGCGAACGGCGGCAGCGTCGCCGTGAAGGCCTGAGGACAGAATCCGAGGACTCCGTAACAAGGAAGCGCCGTTTTGAATATCACTGGCAGCTACCAGAACATGTTCAGGATCCCGGAGCTCAAGCGCCGGCTCCTGTTCACGGCCATGATCCTGATCGTGTATCGGCTCGGCGGTCACATCACGACCCCCGGCGTCGATCTGGACGCGATCCGGCAGTTCTTCGAGTCCCAAGAGGGCACTCTGGTCGCGCTCTACGACATGTTCGCGGGCGGCAACCTGAGCCAGGCGACGATCTTCGCCCTGGGCATCATGCCCTACATCAGCGCCTCGATCATCCTGCAGCTCCTCCAGGCGGTGATCCCGTACTTCGAGAAGCTGGCCAAGGAGGGTGACGAGGGACGCAAGAAGATCCAGCAGTACACCCGCTGGGGCACCCTGGGCCTGGCCCTGGTGCAGTCCTTCGGCGTGAGCTTCACGCTGGAGCGCCTGGGCGTGGTGCAGGATCCCGGCGTCGGCTTCAAGCTCGTGACCATGCTCACGCTGACCACGGGTACCATGTTCGTCATGTGGCTCGGCGAGCAGATCACCGAGCACGGCATCGGCAACGGCATCTCGCTGATCATCTTCACGGGGATCATCGCGCGGTACCCGACCGACATGCTGAACACGTTCCAGCACCTGCGCGACGGCTCGATGCACTGGCTGACGGGCGTCATCGTGGGCGTCCTGATGATCGGCGTGATCGCCGGCATCATCGCCATCACGCAGGGGCAGCGCCGGATACCGGTGCAATACGCGAAGAAGATCGTCGGCCGCCGCGTCTACGGCGGCGCCAACACGCACATCCCGCTGCGCGTCAACACCGCCGGCGTGATCCCGATCATCTTCGCCCAGTCGATCATCATGTTCCCGGCCACGCTGGGGCCGTTCTTCGGCGAGAACGCGTTCATCGACACGCTGACCCGGATCTTCCAGCCGCCGCACCTGGTGTACGTGCTGTCGTACTCGGCGCTGATCATCCTGTTCACGTACTTCTACACCGCCGTGATCCTGAACCCGGTGGATCTGGCGGACAACATGAAGAAGAACAGCGGCTTCATTCCCGGCGTGCGGCCGGGCCGGAAGACCGCCGACTACATCGACCGCGTGCTGACGCGCGTGACGCTGCCGGGCGCCGTCTTCCTGGCCGTCATCGCCATCATGCCGGACATGATGATCCACTACTTCAACGTGCCCTTCCAGTTCGGAGGCACGGGGCTGCTGATCGTGATCGGCGTCGGCCTGGACACGCTGCAGCAGATCGAATCGCACCTGGTCATGCGCCACTACGACGGCTTCATGACCAAGGGCCGCCTGCGGGCGCGCCGATAGAAGAAGGACCGCCTTGGCCTGGAAGCAGAGCATCAAGCTGAAGACGCCTGCCCAGATGGCCGAGATGGTGGCCAGCGCCGAGATCCTGGTCGAGGTCTTCCTGGCCCTGCGGGAACTCGTGGGACCGGGCGTGACGACCGGAGAGATCGACGCGCTGGCGGAGAAGGTGATCACCGACGCGGGCTGTATCCCGTCGTTCAAGGGATACAACGGCTTTCCGGCCACCTGCTGCATCTCGGTGAACGAGGAAGTGGTGCACGGCATCCCGGGATCGCGCGAGCTGGCGCCCGGGGACATCGTCGGAGTCGACTGCGGCCTGATCCGCAACGGCTGGCACTCCGACTCGGCCGAGACCTTCGCCGTCGGCGAGGTGTCCGAGGAGGCCGCGAGCCTGATGCGGGTGACCCGCGAGTGCCTGGACCTGGCCATCGGGCAGGTCGGCCCCGGGAAGCGCATCTCGGACATCGGCAAGGCCGTCGCCCCGCACGCGCGGGCCCACGGTTTCGCGGTGGTTGAATCGCTGGTCGGGCACGGCATCGGACGGTCCCTGCACGAGGACCCGCAGGTGCCCAACTACCACAGCTTCTCCCTGCCCGACCCGGCGATGGAGGAGGGGCTGGTGATCGCGATCGAGCCGATGATCAACGCCGGCGTCAAGGACGTGACGACGCTGGACGACCAGTGGACGATCGTGACGGCGGACCGCAAGCTGTCCGCCCACTACGAGCATACGGTGGCCGTCACGGCCGACGGCGCCAGGGTGCTGACCGCGCGATAGCGCGACGGGAACGGAGTTGCTGACATGGCCAAGGAAGAGGGGATCACGGTAGAAGGCACGGTCGTCGAGGCCCTGCCCAACGCGATGTTCCGGGTGGAGCTGGAGAACCAGCACCTGGTGCTCGCCCACGTCTCCGGGAAGATGCGCATGCACTTCATCCGCATCCTGCCGGGCGACAAGGTCACGGTGGAACTCTCTCCGT
Source organism: uncultured Fibrobacteraceae bacterium (assembly GCA_964607825.1). Classification (GTDB taxonomy): domain Bacteria; phylum Krumholzibacteriota; class Krumholzibacteriia; order LZORAL124-64-63; family LZORAL124-64-63; genus JAHIYU01. The sequence continues at coordinate 30,307 of CAZSNA010000027.1, forward strand.
ACGATCTGACCCGCGGTCGGATCACGTACCGGTACAAGTAGACCGCCCGCGGGGCGACGAGGAGAGCGATCATGAAGGTGCGGACTTCCGTCAAGAAGATCTGCGACAAGTGCAAGATCATCCGGCGCAACGGCGTCGTGCGCGTCATCTGCGTGAATCGCCGTCACAACCAGCGTCAGGGATAGCTTTTTTCGGCCGCGGGGCGCGTTCTGCGCGCGGGGCCGCGGTAACGAGGAAAGACGAAAGGAGCCGAGGTGGCCAGAATTGCCGGTGTTGACATTCCCAACGAGAAGAGGATCAGCACCTCTCTGACCTACATCTACGGTATCGGACCGTACCGGGCCCGTACGATCTGCGAGAAGGCCAGCATCGATCCCGAGACCAAGACGCGCGACCTCAGCGAAGAGGACACGCGCAAGATCATCGGGATCATCGACAAGGACTTCCAGGTCGAGGGTACCCTGCGGACCGAGGTCAGCATGAACATCCAGCGCCTGATGGACATCGGCTCCTACCGGGGTCTGCGCCATCGCCGCAAGCTGCCGTGCCACGGTCAGAACACGAAGAACAACGCCCGGACACGCAAGGGTCCCAAGACCCGTCCCGGCGGCAAGAAGAAGTAGTTGCAGGAGGTAGACGAGAGTGGCCGGTCCCAAGGACAAGCGCAAGACCCGCAAGGTCAAGAAGAAGCTCGAGATCAACGGCGTCGCGCACGTCAAGTCGAGCTTCAACAACACCATCATCACCATGACGGACGTGGGCGGCAACGTGATCACGTGGTCGTCCGGCGGCCACCAGGGCCGCTACAAGGGCAGCCGTAAGTCGACGGCCTTCGCGGCCCAGCTCGCGGCTCGCTTCTGCGCCCAGGAGGTGCTGAACGGCGGCATGCGCAAGATCGAGATCTGGGTCCGCGGACCCGGCTCCGGCCGCGAGGCGGCCATCCGCACCCTGAAGGCCGAGGGCCTCGAGGTGACGCGGATCAAGGACGTGACCCGCATCCCGCACAACGGGTGCCGGCCGTCCAAGCGCCGTCGTTAGGGCGCGCCCGATCGCAAGTGCGTCCGCGCGGGGATCCGCGCGGCTTGACCCGATGGCAGGGGGGATACCACGCCATGAAGTGGATCAACATGATGATGCCCGAAGGCGTCCAGTTCAACACGGAGACGCAGACGGACACCTTCGCCGAGCTCGTGATCGCGCCCCTGGAGAAGGGGTTCGGACACACGCTGGGCACCGCCCTGCGGCGGACGCTGCTGTCGTCCATCCACGGCCACGCGATCACGGCCGTGCAGATCGAGGGCGTCAAGCACGAGCTGAGCACCCTGCCCAACGTCCTGGAGGACGTGACGGACATCGTGCTCAACCTGAAGCAGGTCGTGTTCGGCCTCTCCGACGCCCCGGCCCACTGGGCCACCATCGAGGCCTCGGAGCCCGGTCCGGTCACCGCCGGCATGATCGTGGGTCATCCCGAGCTGGAGATCGTCAACCCGGACCAGGTGATCTGCAACCTGACCGAGGCGGGCAACTTCACGGCCAAGATCTACATCGACATGGGCCGCGGCTACGTGGACCGCGAGCTGCACACGATCCCCGACGAGGTGATCGGCGTGATCCGCATGGACGCGAACTTCTCGCCCGTGCGCAAGGTGAGCTACCGGGTGGAGGACACCCGCGTGGGCCAGCGGACCGACTACGACAAGATCGTGCTGGGCCTCGAGAGCGACGGCAGCGTGAAGCCCGAGGACGCCGTGGCCTTCGCCTCGAAGATCCTCAAGGACCACTTCCAGCTCTTCATCAACTTCGACGAGGCGCCCATCGACGCCATGGACGAGAACGTGGACGAGGAGCAGGAGCGCCTGGTGGAGCTGCTGTCGCGCAACGTCGAGGAGCTGGAGCTGTCGGTCCGGTCGGCCAACTGCCTGAAGGCCGGCAAGATCATCACCCTGTTCGACCTGGTCACCAAGACCGAGCAGGAGATGCTCAAGTTCCGCAACTTCGGCCGCAAGAGCCTGAACGAGATCCAGGAGATCCTGGAAGGCATGGACCTGTCTTTCGGCATGGCCTTCGATGCCGAGATCGCCGAGAAGGTGCAGACGGGCGTCGAAGCCTGAGAGAGATGACGACAGACCGGCCGCGGCCGGTGGAAAGAGGATGGAGATCATGCGTCACAACGTGCGCGGTCGCAAGCTGAACCGCACCGCGAGCCACCGCAAGATGATGTTCCGCAACATGGTGACGGACCTGTTCCGCCACGAGCGGATCAAGACCACGACGGCCAAGGCCAAGGAGGCCCGTTCGGTCGCCGAGCGCCTGATCACCTACGCCAAGGCCGGCGACCTGAACTCGCGTCGCATGGCGGCCCGCAAGCTGACCGACCCGCAGGTGCTGAAGAAGCTCTTCGACGAGCTCGGGCCCCGCTACGCGGACCGTCCCGGCGGCTACACGCGCGTGCTCAAGATCGACGGCCCCCGCAAGGGCGACAACGCCGAGATGGCGATCCTCGAGCTGGTCGAGGCCGAGCTGACCCCGAAGGTCAAGAAGGCCAAGGCCGAGCCCGAGGCCGCCGCGCCCGCCGAGATCACCGAGGACGACGTCGTGGAGGAGGTCGCCGCCGAGGAGACCCCCGCCGAGGAGGCCGAAGAGGCCGCCGCCGACGAGCCCGACGACCTGACCAAGATCGAGGGCGTCGGCCCCAAGTTCGCCGAGGCCTTCGCGGCCGTGGGCGTCGGCACCTTCGCCGCCCTGGCCGAGAAGAGCGTGGACGAGCTCAAGGAACTGCTGGAGGCCAACGAGGACTACGCGTCCCTGGCCGGCCGCATCGGCGACACCTGGCCCAAGCAGGCCGCCATGGCCGCCGCGGGCAAGTGGGACGAGCTGAAGGCCTGGCAGGACGAGCTGGACGGGGGCGTCGAGAAGGACTGACCCGGATCGTCCCGGCCATGACGACGACGAGCCCCCGGCCCGCGGTCGGGGGTTTCGTCTGTCGACGATGAGGGGTTGACAGACCGCCCCCCAACCGCTTGCATTACGGGCGGGACGGTCCCCGGGGACCGTCCCCTTGCACGACCCCCGCCGCTCCCGCGCGGACCCGCTTCGAACAAAGGACTGTGGCATGGCTGAACGCACCCTCAAGCGCGCCGGCATCACCGGCCTGGGCATGAGCTTCCCCGAGCGCGTCCTGAGCAACGCCGACCTGGAGAAGATGGTCGACACCAACGACGAGTGGATCGTCGAGCGCACGGGCATCCGCGAGCGCCGCCTGGTGGAGCCGGGCACGCCCGCCTCGGTCCACGGCGCCAAGGCCGCCCGCGAGGCGCTGGACCACGCCGGCCTGGCCGTCGAGGACGTGGACCTGATCCTGGTGCCCACGGTGACCCCCGACATGACCTTCCCCGCCACCGCCTGCGTCATCCAGAAGGAGCTGGGCGCCGTCAACGCCTGGGGCTACGACATCGAGGCGGCCTGCAGCGGGTTCATGTTCGCCCTGGAGACGGCCCGCGCCCACGTCGAGAGCGGCCTGTCCCGCAACGCCCTGATCATAGGCACCGAGGTCATGTCGACGATCACCGACTACGAGGACCGCAACACCTGCATCCTCTTCGGCGACGGCGCCGGCGCCGCGGTGATCCAGCCCGTGGATCCCGCCGACGGCGGCATCATCGACGCCATCAACCACGTGGACGGCGTGGGCGTGAAGCATCTGCACCAGAAGGCCGGCGGCAGCGCCATGCCGCCGTCGGCCGAGACGGTCGCGAACAAGCTGCACTACATCTACCAGGAGGGCCGCGACGTCTACAAGTACGCCGTGCGCGGCATGGCCAACGTGTCCCTCGACGTGGTCACCCGGAACAACCTGGACAAGTCGGACGTTGACCTCCTGGTTCCCCACCAGGCCAACATCCGGATCATCGAGGCGGCGCAGCGGCGGCTGGGCCTGGAGGACGAGCAGGTCTCGATCACCATCGACCGCTTCGGCAACACCACCTCGGCGAGCATCCCCTCGGCCCTGAAGGTGGCCTACGACGAGGACCGGGTGAAGCGCGGCGACCACGTGGTGCTGGTGAGCTTCGGCGCCGGCTTCACCTGGGGCGCCTCGCTGATCAAGTGGTGCATCGACTAGGAGATTCCATGATCGAAGCGGTGGGTCTGACCCGCAGGTTCGGCGAAGCGAAGGCCCTGGACGACGTCAGCTTCGCGGTGGCCCGCGGGGAGGTCGTCGGCCTGCTGGGGCCCAACGGCGCCGGCAAGACCACCGCCATGCGCATCCTCACCTGCACCCTGCCGCCCTCGGCCGGCACCGCGCGCATCGACGGCCACGACGTGCGCGACGCGTCGCTGGAGGTGCGCCGCCGCGTGGGGTTCATGCCCGAGAACGTGCCCCTCTACCCCGACGCCACCGTCGCCGAGCACCTGCGCTTCACCGCCGAGCTCAAGGACGTCCCCCGGGCCGGTCTGGCCGACCACCTCGACGGCATCGTCGAGCGCACCGGGCTGGCCGAGGTGCGCGACCGTCGGGTGGGCAACCTCTCGAAGGGCTACCGCCAGCGCGTGGGCCTGGCCCAGTCCCTGGTGGGCGACCCCGAGGTGCTGATCCTGGACGAACCCACCAGCGGCCTCGACCCCCACCAGATCGTGGAGATCCGCGACCTGATCCGCGGCTTCCGCGGCGAGCGCACCGTGCTGCTGAGCAGCCACATCCTGGGCGAGGTCGGACGCACCTGCGGGCGCGTGATCATCCTGGACCGCGGCCGCTTCGTCGCCGAGGTCGACGCCGACGAGCTGCCCGACGCCTCCACGCGTCCCCGCGACGCCCTGGAGGACATCTTCTTGCGCCTTACGGGGGATGAGGGGGGCGGATCGTGAGGCCCCTCCGCGCCATCGCCGGCCGCGAGACGGCCGCCTTCTTCCACAGCGCCATGTCGCCGGTGGTGGTGGTCGGCTTCCTGGCCCTGACCGGCTTCTCCTTCGTCAACGCGATCTTCGACTACGCCGCCCTGTCCCACTCCGCCCTCACCTCCGGCCAGCGCTTGAGCGAGGCGCTGACCCTCTCGTCCGGGGTCTTCCAGCCGCTGCTGACCAACATGGTGCTCTACCTGGTCTTCATGCTGCCGGCAGTCACCATGCGACTCTTCTCGGAGGAGTTCCGCTCCGGGCGCGACGGCCTGGTGATGACCTACCCCGTGGAGGACCACGCGTGGGTCGTGGGCAAGTTCCTGGCGGGACTGGGCACGGCGCTGGTCCTGCTGGCCGGTGCGGGGCTCTTCTTCGGCGTGACGGCGTTGCTGGGCCGGCCCGAGGCCGGACCCCTGGTCGCGGCCGTACTGGGCCTGCTGCTGGCGTCGGCGCTCATGGTCGCCTGGGGCGTGTTCTTCTCGACCCTGCTGCCCTACCAGGTGGTCAGCTACATCCTGACCTTCGCCTTCCTGATGTTCCTGAGCACCGTCGGCAACCTGGAGCCGCACCTGCCCGCCGCCCTAGCGCCCCTGGCCGACCGCCTCTCGCTGAGCGTCCACTTCGGGCGGTTCGCGCGCGGCGTGATCGACACCCGCGACCTGGTCTGGTTCGCCGGCTGGATCGTGCTGGGCCTGGCGGCCGCCACGGCCTCGCTGGGCGGACGCCGCCAGGCCGGCGGACGTCGCCTGGCCCGCTGGGCGCCGGTGCTGGTGCTGGCGGGGCTGCTGCTGATCGCGGACGCCCTCGCCGTCCGCTCGCCCCGCTCGCTCGACCTCACGCGCCAGCGCCTCAACAGTCTGGCCCCCCAGACCGAACGCGTGCTCGACGCCCTCGACGTGGACCTGCACGTCACCGCCTTCTACCAGCGGCTCGACCCCATGCGGCGCCGGGCCGAGGCCCTGCTGACCGCCTTCGCCGACCGCAGCGAGCGCGTGACCTTCGAGATGGTCGATCCCGACGTGGCCCTCTCGCGCGTGCAGGAGGAGGGCGTGACCACGGCCCGCGCGGTGGTCGTGGCCGGGGCGGGACGGCGCCGCGAGCTGCTCGATCCCGACGAGTCCGCCCTGATCAACGCCGCCTTCCGCGTGATGATCGGCCGCTCGCCGGTGGTCTACCACCTGATGGGCCACGGCGAGGCGCGCCTGGACGACGACTCGCGCACCGGCTTCCTGGCCGCCGACGGGATCCTGCGCCGCCAGGGCTACGACGTGCGCACCCTGCGCCTGAACGACGTCCCCGAGGTGCCCGCCGACGCGCAGGTGGTGGTGATCGCCTCGCCCAAGACCGAGTTCTCCGCCCACGAGCTCGAGGCGCTCCACACCTTCGTGGCCCGCGGGGGCGCGGTGCTGGCCCTGCTCGACCCCGGTACGCCGCCGAGCCTGGCCGGCTGGACCGGCCGCTACAACGTGGTGCCCTCCGACGACTTCATCATCGACGCCTCGCGCCTGAACCGGGAGCAGCGCGGCGTGATCGCGGTCCTCGAGTACGGGGACCACGAGATCACCGAGAGCCTGCCCGGCATGTACACGCTCTTCCCCTTCGCCCAGTCGCTCCAGCCCCGGGCCCAGGGCCTGGTGGGCGTGGAGGCCCGCACGCTGCTGCTGACGGGGCAGCGCTTCTGGGGCGAGACCGACCACGCGTCCATGACCGCCGAGGAGATCGCCTTCGACGAGGACGCCGACCGGCCCGGCCCCCTGCCCTTCGGCGTGGCCCTGGAAGTGACCCGCGAGACCTACTTCGACGACGCCAAGCGCGCCGAGCTGGGTCTGGAGGAGTTCGAACCGGTCGACGAGAGCCTCGCCCTGGGGACCCTGCGCAACATCCACACCGCCGACGACCCCGTCCTGCCGCCCTCGGTCTTCAACCAGGCGGAGACCTCCCGCCTGGTGATCGTGGGCGACGCCGACTTCGCCGCCAACGCCAACCTCAACCTCTACGGCAACCGCGACCTGCTGCTGAACATGATGGGCTGGCTGGCCCGCGAGCGGGTGCTGATCGCCCCGCGCGCCCGCGGCGACTTCAGCGAGCCCCTGCTGCTCGAGCCCGGCGCCCGCGACCGGCTGGGCTGGGGTTGCGCGGTGGCCTGGCCCCTCTGCGCCGGGCTGATCGCCGCGGCGGTC
>CAZSNA010000028.1:0-37078 GCA_964607825.1 uncultured Fibrobacteraceae bacterium
CGCCGAACTCGTCGGGACGCGCGCCCTCCCACAGCAGCGAGGCCTCGTCCACGCGCCAGCGCAGGCGGATGCGCCGCCGGCGCAGCAGCGCCAGGGCGCGCAGCTCCTTCAGTCCCCCGTCCGGCCAGTTCCAGAAGACCACCTGGGCGATGCGGTAGCGCTGTACCACGGCGGCGAGCTGGCCGGGCTCGCCCAGGCGGGGCAGATCCCCCGGATGGAACGGGCCGCCGGGCGTCGCGGCCTCGGCCGCCAGATAGCCCACGGGATCTAGCCCCATCCCGCGCGGATCGCCCGCCCGCTCCAGCCAGGCGGCGATCTCCCCCGGTTCGCCCACCAGCAGCGTGCGTTCCAGGGACAGGTATCCCTGCTCCATGCTGCGGCGCAGGCGTCTGAACAGGAGTTCTCCCGCCGTGGCGGTCAACGCGAACAGGGGGATGAACAGCAGCAGCACGGCGCGGCTGTAGATCGCCTGGTGGCTCAGGTAGGTGCTGGCCAGCAACAGCAGCGACAGGGCGCCCACCCGCTGCAGGCGCCGGCCCAGGTTCGCGGGCCGCCTCAGCTCGCCGGACCGGTACCGGCCCAGGAACACGAAGACGACGGTCATCAGCAGGTTCGCGAACAGATGCAGGGGGCGGTATTCGGCCAGGGGGAACAGGGCCTCTTCGAACCAGGGCGTGGCGGCGGCGCGCAGGCCGTAGGCGCCCAGGAACGCCGCGTTCAGGGCGGCCAGGTCGAGCCCCCAGAGCAGCAGCGTGTTCAGGGGATCGCGCCAGCGCTTGAGCAGGTAGACCAGGATCCCCCACTTCTCGTAGAAGGAGATCAGGCTGCCCAGATGCAGCCAGAAGCTCTTGTCCCGCACGCCCGCCGCGCTCTGGCGGCGATGGCGGTGCACGAAGCGGGACTCGGGCAGGTAGAGCACCTCGTAGCCGGCCTGCCACATGCGGTAGCACCAGTCCACGTCCTCGAAGTAGAGGAAGAAGCGCTCGTCCATGGGGCCGACCCGCGCCACGGCCTCGCGGCGGACCAGCAGGCAGCCGCCGAGCACCCAGTCCACCGTCCGCTGCGACAGGTGGTCGAAGTCGTGCATCAGATGGCGCGAGACCGCCCGCGAGCGCGGGAAGATCTTGCCCAGGACGGTGCGCCGCATGAGCAGGGTCCGCAGGGTGTAGAAGCGACGGCAGGAATCCTGGATCGAACCGTCCTCGTTCAGGAGCTGGGGGCCGATCAGTCCCGCCTTGGGGTGGCGGTCGGCCGCGTCGAGCAGCACGTCGATGGCGCCGGGCTGCATGACGATGTCGGGATTGAGCACCAGCGTGTACTCGGTCTCGTAGAGGGCCATCCCCTGGTTGGCGCCGCGGGCGTAGCCCTCGTTGCGGGGGTTGATCTCCCAGTGGATCTCGGGGAAGCGCTCGCGCACGGCGTCGAGGCCCGGCGCGGTGGAGGCGTTGTCCACCACCACGGTCTCGCAGGCGCAGCGCGGCGGACAGCGCCGCAGCGATTCCAGGCATCGCGCCAGGTCATCGTGGCTGTTGTAGTTGACGATGACGATGGACAGCTTCAAATGCGCGTCCTCTTCCCGTCCGGTCTCCGCCTCGGCGCCGACGCTCAAGGGATCCGCCTGAAGCGCAGGGCCCAGACCATCCACATGGCCTCCCAGATGATCCGCTTGGACATCTTGGACACGCCGACCTGGCGGTCGACGAACATGATGGGGATCTCCTTGATGCGGAAACGGCGCTTCCAGCAGTGGTAGTTCATCTCGATCTGGAACGAGTAGCCGTCGCTCTTGATCCTGTCCAGCGGCAGCGCCTCCAGCACCTCGCGCCGGAAGCACTTGAAGCCGCCGGTCGAGTCCTTGATGGGCATGCCCGTCACCACGCGGGCGTAGATGTTGGCGCCCACGCTGAGGATCACCCGGCGCAGGGGCCAGTTCACGACGGTCACGCCGTAGAGATAGCGGCTGCCCAGCACCACGTCGTGGTCCTCGATCTCCTCGAGGAACTCGTCCAGCGCCTCGGGGTCGTGGCTGAAGTCGGCGTCCATCTCGAAGACGGCCTCGGCGTCGGTGTTGGCGAGGATCCACTGGAAGCCGGCGATGTAGGCGGCGCCCAGGCCCGCCTTGCCGGGCCGTTCGAGGATCATCACCCGGTCGCCGAAGGCGGGCAGGGCCTTGACGATGGCGGCGGTGCCGTCGGGCGAGTTGTCGTCGACCACCAGCACCCTGATGTCGGGCGAGCGCTCGAGCACGGCCGGCACGATGCGGCCGATGTTGTCGGCCTCGTTGTAGGTGGGTATGACGACGATACTCTTCAAATCCGTTCCTCCGGGTCAGGCGGGGTCGTCGGGGGCCGCATCGCGGCGGGGCACGACGAAGCCGGCGCCGAAGACCAGCGCCAACAGGATCAGGAAACCGCCCGCGGCCGACACCGTCAATCCCTGTTTCACGGACGGGTCGGTGTAGGCGAAGCGCACCTCGTGCGGCCCCGCGGACAGGGCCACCGCGCGCAGGGCGTGATCGGCGACCAGCAGCTCGGCCGGCTCGCCGTCCACCGCGACCGACCAGCCCGGCATCCACATGTCCGCCAGCACCAGCACGGCCGGGGTCGCGGGCTCGGCGTGGAGCACGATCTCGTCGAGGCCGTCGACCCGCCACGTCACCGCGGGCGGCGGCTCCTCGGCGGGTCGGGGCGCGGGCTCGGGCGGCCGGTCCAGGCGCACGCGTTCCATCGGCCGTGCGCGGTCCTCCTGGAGGGCGTCGAGGTAGCCGGCCAGGTCGCCCTCGGCCGGCAGCCAGTCGTGGACCAGCCGGGCGCGGGGCAGGGCGGCGCGGTTGGTGTAGGCGACGCGCGAGCCGCTGACGATCGGCGTTGGTTCCAGGTCCAGGCCGAAGGCCGCCAGGGCCTCCAGGCTGTCCTCGGGCAGGCGGCCGTCCAGGACCAGCAGACGCGCGGCGAGCCAGGACGCGACGCGGCCGGCGGGGCGGCGCGAGTCTAGGAGACGCCCGCGGATGGTCTCGTAGGCGGCCAGCTTGGCCGGATGATATCCGCCCAGCGAGCGCAGGCCCGCGGTCATGCCGGCGTTGGCGGCGCCGTCGCGGCCCAGGGGCCAGGCCCGCTCGTGGGCGAGGCGCTCGGCGAGGACGGCGAGATCGGGATCGGGCGCGATCGACTCGGCGTGGCGCGCCCCCGGCTGCAGCAGCCGCGGCGAATCGACCAGCACGGGCGTGCCGCGGGCGTCGCGGGCCACCTGCTTGAGATCGCGCTCCGGATGGACGACGCGCGCGTCCACGCCCGCCAGATCGACGGCGACCAGGGCCAGCAGCACCCAGACGAGCCCCCGCGCGCGGAAGGCGGGGATCCGCAACGCCGCCAGGACGGCGGCCGCCGCGGTGGCCAGCAGCAGACCGGCGCGGATCAGGTCGGCCGACTGCAGGCGCCAGGCCAGGCGCAGGATCGTGGGCGAGGGCTCGGGTCGGCCGGCCGCCGCGGCCAGGGAGGTCAGCTGCGAGGCGTGGAGGCCCTCCCCCGCGCCGGCGCCCGAGATCACCAGGACGATCCCCGTCGCGCCCGCCGCCAGGACGACGAGCCGGGCCCGCGACCGGTCCAGCAGGTCCCCCGTCGCCAGACGCGCCGCGCCGACGGCGGCGAGCACGGCCGTGACGAAGCCCGTCAGGATCAGCACCATCGAGGGCACGCGGAACTTGTTGAAGTAGGGCAGCCAGCGGTAGAGCGGATCGTAGAGGATCGGGAAGTGCTTGCCGAAGGACACCAGGATCGCCAGCACGGCCACCGCCAGCAGCGACCGCACGAGCCAGCGCTCGCGGTGGCCCAGGCCGACCAGGGCCAGCACGACCGCCAGCAGGCCCAGGTAGTTCGGGTAGTCGGTGAAGAGCATCAGGCCCTGGTAGGTGGCCTGCCCGAAGCCGGCCAGGGAGGGCGAGACCAGCGTACCGAGTTCGCGGGGCGAGAGGCTCCAGCCCGTGGCGAACTCGTAGTCGGCGCCGCCGCCGGCCGCGGCCACGCCGCGCACCGACCAGGCGGCGTACTCGTGGGCCGGCCAGAGCAGGACCGCCCCCAGGGCGAAGGCCAGGACGATCGCCAGGCCGACCCCGGCGGTCTCGCGCCAGGGCAACGCTCCGCGGGGACGCGCGGCCAGCGCCGCGATCCAGCGGGCCAGGATCAGCACGCCGACCGTGAGCAGGGTGTAGTAGAGGATCTGCGGGTGCCGGCTGAGGACCTGGAGGCCCAGCAGCAGCGCCAGCGCCGGCGCGGCCCTGCGGCCCCGTCCCCGCAGGGTCTCCAGGGTCAGCCCCGCCACCCAGGGCAGGTACATGGCGGTCATCAGCTTCGAGCCGTGCCCGTGCACGGCCCAGGCCGCGATCTTGGGCGACATCACCCAGACCGCCGCCCCGAGCAGCCGCGCGGACCAGGGCAGGTTCCAGCGCCCCAGCAACCAGACCACGCCCAAGCCGCCGAAGAGCAGGTGGGCGAACATCCAGGTCGACAGGGGGAAGCCCAGGTCGTCCTGCAGGCGGGTCAGCAGTTCCGCCGGCGGGTACAGGAAGCGCGTGTACGCGAACGAGCCGAAGGTGGGCATGCCCGTGAAGATGTAGGGGTTCCAGAGGGGATAGTCGCCGTCGGCCAGGGCCGCGTCGCCGACCGCCTCGAAGGCGGCGGCGTTGCCGGCGTCGCTGCTGCCGTAGATGTCGCCCTGGAAGAAGGCCTCGGGATGCACCAGCGCGATCATGGCCAGCAGGACCGGCACGACCAGGAGCCAGGGGCGCAGGGGGCCGTCCGGCCCGAAGCCCTCGCGGAGTCGACGGGTGTTGGTCAAGTGCTTCGGCCTTTCACGCGGTAAACGGACACGATCGCGATACTACAGGATATCATCGCGGCTTCGGAACTGTCCAGTTCAGGGGCGGGGGCGGCCCGCGATCTCGTCCAGGGCGCCTTCCACCAGCGCCTTGGCGGCGGCGGGACGGCCGTGCCACAGGTGCCAGGCCGCGTGGCCCAGATGGAAGGCGATCTGGCTCGGCACCAGGGGCAGACGTCGCCAGCCGCGCCAGTGGCGGCGCAGCAGGCGCACGTGGCTGCGGCTGCGGCGGTAGAGCTTGGCCGGCGTGGCGTCGCCGATCGAGGCGCTCACCTTGTGCAGCACGATCGACCGCGGCACGTGGAGGATGCGCCCGCCGGCCTCGCGCAGGCGCAGGCAGTAGTCGGTGTCCTCGGCGTAGAGGACGAAGCCCTCGTCCAGCTCCCCCGCCGCGTCGAGGGCCTCGCGGCCCAGCAGCAGCGCGCAACCGGTGGCGAAGTCCACGTCGCGGGGCTCGAGGTCGCGGTGACCCGCGGTCTGGCGGATCCCCGCGTGGCGCACCCAGCCGCTCCGGCGGCCCACCACGCCCCCGTCGTACCAGATGCGCGAGGGCTCGGACGCGTAGCAGATGCGCGGCGAACCCGCCCAGACCCCCGGCTCGTCGTCCACCGCCTCGACCAGGACGCGCAGGCTGCCCTCGGGCACCACGGTGTCGTTGTTCAGCAGCAGGACGTAGTCGACGGGCGGCCCCTCGGCCAGGTGGCGCAAGCCCAGGTTGTTGCCGCCGGCCCAGTAGGTATTGACCGGCGAGGCGACGATCTCCACCGAGGGGAAGGCGTCGCGGCAGAAGGCGACGGAATCGTCTTCCGAGGCGTTGTCCACCAGGATGACCCGCAGGGGATCGTAACCGTTGGAGAGCAGCGAGCCGATGCAGTCGGGCAGCAGGTCGCGTCCGTTCCAGTTGACGACGATCACCGCCAGGGCGGGCAGTCGTTCAGACCTTCCGTCGGACACGGTATTCCGTCTCGGGGTGGTGGCCGGCCACGATGAGTTCGGCGATCAGACCCAGGCTCACGAACTGGATGGCGAGCAGGATGAAGGCCACGCCCAGCAGCATCAGCGGCCGGATGTGCAGACCCTCGCCGAAGATCCACTGGCCCAGGAACCACAGCATGATCGGCGCGCCCACGGCGAAGAAGCCCACGCCGATGCGGCCGAACAGGTGCAGGGGCGACGAGGACCTCGCGCTGAGGAACATCAGCGTCAGCAGGTCGAGGAAGCCGTTGAGGAAGCGGGCGCCGCCGTACTTGGTGACGCCGTGCTTGCGGGCCTCGTGGCGTACGGGGATCTCGGTGACGTGGAAGCCCTCGCGATGGGCCTGGGCCGGGATGTAGCGGTGCATCTCGCCGTAGAGGCGCACGGCCTCGGTGACCTCGCGGCGGTAGGCCTTCAGGCCGCAGTTGAAGTCGTGCAGGCGCAGGCCGACGGCGCGGCTGGTGACGAAGTTGAAGATCTTCGACGTCTGGTTCTTGACGAAGGAGTCCTGGCGGTCCTGCTTCCAGCCGGAGACCAGGTCGAAGCCGTCCTCCAACTTGGCGATCAGGGCGGGGATCTCCGCGGGATCGTCCTGGAGATCGGCGTCCATGGTGATCACGTAGCGGCCCTCGGCGGCCGCGAAGCCCGCGGACAGGGCCGCGGCCTTGCCGTAGTTGCGCGTGAACTGGATGCTGTGCACCCGCGGGTTGGTCTCGCGCAGCTTGTCGACCACGCCGGTGGTGCCGTCGGTGCTGCCGTCGTCGATGATCCACACCTCGTAGGTGCGGCCCATCCCCTCCACCGCGGCGTCGATGCGCGACACCAGTTCGGGCAGGGACTCGGCCTCGTTCAGGGCGGGCACCACCACCGAGATGTCGGGCGCGCTATCGCTCAAGACGACTCCTCCTCGCCAGCACCCAGGCGATCTCCTGGCGCAGGCCCTCCGCGAAGGGCACGCTCGCCACGTAGCCCAGGTCCGTTTCCGCCAGGGACGGGTCGGACCACGTGTCGCGCACGTCGCCCTTCTCCGTGCCGACGTGCTCCAGCTCGGGCGCGACCTCGGGCGCCAGCTCGGCCAGCAGCTCGCGCATGGTCGTCAGCGCCTCGTTGAGCGTGATGCGCGCGCCGCCGCCGATGTTGTAGACGCCCCAGGTCCGGGGCGCGTCCACCGCCAGCAGGTTGGCGACCACCGCGTCCGAGACGAAGGTGAAGTCGCGGGTCTGGGCGCCGTCGCCGTAGATCCGCCAGGATCGGCCGTCCAGGGCCGCCTCCAGGAACTTGCGGAAGGCCATGTCGGGCCGCTGCCGCGGTCCGTAGACCGTGAAGTAGCGCAGGCCCGTCACGGGCACGTCGAAGTTGTTGGCGTAGAGCACGCACAGGTGCTCGGCCGCCAGCTTGGTGACGCCGTAGGGCGAGAAGGGCTGGGGCAGAGCCGTCTCGGCCACGGGCAGGTCGGCGCGGTCGCCGTAGATCGAGCTGCTGCTCGAGTAGACGAAGCGCGCCAGGTCGCCGGACACCCGGGGATCCTTGCAGGCCTCCAGCAGGCTCTGGGTGGCCTTCATGTTCCGGTCGAGGTAGTCCTGGAACTGGGCGCCCCAGCTGGCGCGCACGCCGGCCTGGGCGGACAGGTGGAAGACGGCGCCGGCGCCGGCCAGCAGCTCGACCGGCTCGAGGTCGTTCAGGTCGGTCTCGAGGAACTCGAACTCCGGGTGGTCCAGGAATCCCGCCAGGTGCTCGCGCTTCTGGGCGGGATCGTAGTAGTCGTTGATCATGTCCACGCCCGTCACGCGGCAGCCGAGGTCCAGCAGGGCCTCGGTCAGGTGGCTGCCGATGAAGCCGGCGCAGCCGGTGACCACGACCCGCCGGCCGGGAGCCAGGACGTCGTGCAGGGGGCGCGGGGGAACGACCGTGACCTTGCCGTGGGTGTCGCTCAAGACTCCTCCTCCTCGGGGGCTGATGCGTCTTCGGATGCGTCGGACCGGGCTCTCATCTCGTCCAGGAGACGGGCCATCTCCTCGCTCTGACGGCCGAACTGCCGCTGCCACGCGGCCATGGCCTCGCGGCATCCCAACTCGTCGCGCTGGGCCCGACACACGTTGAACAGATGCATGTAGCCGAGCGGGTTGGCCGGGTCCTGCTCGATCATGCCGTGCATCCAGGATCGGGCGGCCTCGTATTCCTGCTGGCGCACCATGGTGTTCAGCACCTGGGACAGGGCGGCGTCCAGATCCTCGGGCGGGATGCGGTCGTGGATGTCCAGCATGTGCCGCGCCGCCTCGTCGGCCTTGCCGCGCATGACCAGGACCATCGGGTAGAGGTCGTAGAGCATGGGGAAGGTCGGATCGACGGCCGCCGCCAGACGGTAGGCCGCCTCCGACTTGGCCAGGTAGTCCTCGTAGGTCGCGTCGTCGTCGACCGGGGTGTTCTGGGCGGCGACCACGAAGTCGTAGCCCGCGCGGATCAGGCCCGCCGGATAGTTGCCCAGCAGGTTCCGGGCGTTCTGGTCGAAGAAGATGTCCGTGCGGTGGCCGCCGACGAGATCGGCCAGGCCGTCGACCCGCCACTGGTCCGCCAGCAGCTGGCTCGCGTCGTGGCCCTCGCCGGTGATGTCCACGCCGTTCATGGCCGCGAAGGCCTCCTGGCGGGCGTCGTCGTCCCCGTCGAGGGTCGCGTCGTAGCGGTAGATCCCGTACATGTTGGCCAGCATGCGCTCGGCGTCGACGGTGGGCATGCCCGTCTCGCTGCGCTGGCCCGTGAAGCGGTAGGCCAGTCCCTCCATCTGCAGCCTGTCGAAGTAGCGGTGCATGTTCTCCTGCGGGATGGTCACCGCGAAGAAGATCGGCCGCTTCCCCATGGACTGCTCGATGATGTCGTGGACCATGTAGTCCTTGACGTAGATGATCTCCTGCCGCCCGGTGTCGGGATCCTCGTAGCGGATGGCCCGCATGTCCTCGATCTGCTCGTCGGTGTAGGAGCAGGGCAGCGGCGGGTCCGCCCGCTTGAGCTGCTTGATGTACCAGGACAGGTTGATCAGCGCCAGGTTGACCACCTTCACGTCGCGGCGGAAACCCTCCACCTCCTGCAGGTACCACAGGGGGAAGGTGTCGTTGTCGCCGTTGGTGAACACGATGGAGTCGGGGTCGAGTCCCGCCAGCAGGTTCCAGGCGTACTCGCGCGCCACCTCGTTCTCGGTGCGGTCGTGCTCCCACCACTTGGTGTGGCCCGGGGCCAGCGGCGCCGCGGACATCAGCAGCAGCAGGACCGCCACCGCGATCACGCCGCCCTTCAGGGGCACCGGCGTCACTCGCTCCCCCGGTTTGAGCTTCGCGGCGACCCGTCCCAGCGGACCGGCCAGGTAGCGCAGCAGCGCCGAGGCGCCCAGCCCCATGAACACGGCGAAGAACAGGAAGCCGGCGAAGAAGAAGTAGTCGCGCTCGCGCACCTCGTGGTCGCTGAAGTTCAGGTAGAAGTTCAGGATGTCGGCGTTGATCAGGTAGTTGACCAGCAGCATCAGCGCCCAGGGACGCGCGCGCCACACGGCGTGGATCACCCCGAGCAGCCCCAGGAACACCGGCCCGAAGATCACCGACAGCCGCGCGGCCGACCCCTCGAAGGGCAGGAAGGTGAACTGGTTCAGCAGGTAGTCGTAGTAGTAGCGCACCTGCCACCACAGGTCGGCCTTGCGCACGAAGGGATCTATGGGCGGGTACTGCTCGCGTCGCAGCACCGACATCAGCGTGGCGAAGTTGTCGGGCTGGGACTGGTTGATGGCCGGATCGAGCCCCGCGCGGATCATCATGAACAGGTGGACCGAGAGGCCGAGCAGGAACACGCCCGAGGAGATCAGCAGGAAGTGCTTGCCGGAGAAGCTGCGCACCACCGCCACGGCGATCAGCAGGATCAGGCCGCCGGTCAGCACGAAGTCGTCCTTGATCATGGTCGAGACCATGAACAGGCCCAGCACGTAGCTCATGCCCAGCAGGTCGAAGAGCTCCAGACGGCGGTCCCGCGCCAGCAGCACCAGCACGAAGACGCCGGGGTAGACCAGCAGCGAGCCCAGGTGGAACCCCACGCCCAGCCCGAGCAGGTAGACCATCAGGTAGAGCAGGCGGTGGCTCTGTTTCGATTCGCGCCGGTCGTACCAGCGCAGGGCGAGCCAGGTGAGCGCGCTGATCATGAAGGCCGCCAGCCCGTAGACCTCCGCCTCGATGGCGTTGTTCCAGAAGGTCTCGCTGAACAGCAGGAAGAGCGCGCCGACCACCCCCCCGACGTGGGGCAGCCAGCCGGCGTCCGGGTCGGCCCGCCGGGCCACGTCCTGGATGATCAGGTAGAGGAGCATCACCGCCAGGGCGCTGAAGAAGGCGGACATGAAGTTGACGGCCTGCGCCGTGTTCATCAGCGGCGAGAGGGCGATGTCGAAGCAGCGTCCCACCAGCACGTAGAGGGGCGTGCCCGGCTGGTGCGGGATCCCCAGGATGTGGGAGGTGCTGATGTATTCGCCGCAATCCCAGAAGCTCAGGGTGGGCGGAAGCGTGAAGCCGTAGACGACCAGGGCGAGCAGGAAGACGCCCGCGGAGATCAAGGTCGTCGGGCGTCTGATCCAAACGGCAACCGACATGACGGTCCTTCGCGATAAGTCACGGTCCGAAGCATGGATGAGGCCGCGCTAAACTAACACACGACAGGGGGGCCAACAACCCCGCGGGCCGGAGGTTCCGTCAGTCCGGATCGGCGGTGCGGGCGCGGTCGGCGGCCGCCGGTCCGACCAGGAAGAGCACGCCGCCGACCAGGCTCACCAGCACCTGCACCAGATAGGCCAGGAACTCCACGGCCACCGCCTGGGCGTCCAGCGCGACCACGCCGGCGGCCACGAACAGATCGGCCGCGGCCACCTCGCGCAGACCCAGGCCGTTGAGGCTGATGGGCAGGGCGATCAGGATGCCCAGCAGGGGCACCAGCACGAAGAGCTGCAGCACCTGGTCGCCGCCCAGATGCAGCCCCAGGCCGTAGGCGACGATCACGTGGGTGGCCACGCGCAGGGCCTGCACCCCCAGCGCCAGCAGGAACACGCGCCCCAGCCAGGCCGGACGCGAGCGGTACAGGCGGAACTCCCCCACGAACTGGGCGAAGCGGTCCGCCACCGCGGGCCAGGGCAGCCGCCGCAGCCACGTGGAGACCAGCTCCGAGACGCGGCCCGAAAGCAGCACGGCCAGTCCGCCGGTCCAGACCACCAGGGCCAGCACCAGGGGCAGGACCGGCGGCAGGGCCAGTCCCGCCGCGGCCGCGGCCGCGAAGGCGCCCAGGGCCAGCACGGTCAGGGCGCACAGACCCACCAGTCGGTCCAGGGCCGTGCCGCAGAAGACCTTCACCGTGTCGCCCTCGCGACGGCCCAGGTCCACCACCTTGACCGCGTCGCCCCCCACGTTGCCCAGCAGGAAGTTGTTGAAGAACATCCCCACCAGGTAGAGACGCACCAGTTCCCGTCCGCGTGTCGGCAACCCCGAGGTGCGCAGGATCCAGCCCCACTGGGCGGCGCCGGCCAGGGCGCTGACCAGGAACACGCCCAGGGCCGCGGCGAGCAGCCCCCAGCGGGGCGACTCCACGACCTCGAGCAGGGTCGACGAGGAGACGTCCCGGAAGCGGAACAGGAACCAGATCAGCAGGGCGCTGACGGTCAGCTTGAGGAGCAGGCCCAGGTGGCGCCGGAAGAACGAACGGCGTCGCATCAGCCGGCCCCTCTCCCGCCGCGGGCGGCGACCTCGGCGAAGAGTTCGAGCGACTCGCGGGCGCAGCGGTCCCAGTCGAAGCCGGCGGCCCAGGCCCGGGCCGCGTCGCTGTACGCGGTCCAGCGCTCGGCGTCGCCCAGCAGGTCCAGGGCGGCCGACGCCATGGCCTCCGCGTCGCCGTACGGCACCAGGCGGCCGGTCTCGCCGTCGCGCACCGAGTCGCGCAGGCCGGGACGGTCGCTCGCGACGGTCGGCACGCCGCAGGCGGCGGCCTCGATCACGGTCAGGCCCCAGCCCTCCTTGGGGCTCGGGTTGAGGAAGACGCGCGCGCGGTGCAGCACGCGGCTCAGCGCCTCGGTCTCGAGATAGCCGGCGAACTCCACCGCCCCCACCAGGCCGCGGCGCCGCACCTCCTTGCGCAGGCGGTCCTCGTCGGGTCCGCGGCCCATGATCATGAAGCGCGCCCCGGGCACGGCCGCGCGGATGCGGGCGAAGGCGGCCACGGCCACGTCGAGGCTCTTGTAGCGCCGCAGCCGGCTCCAGCTCACGACCAGGGGCGGTTCGTCGCGCGGCGGCGGGTCGTCCAGGGCGAGGCGCGCGTGATCGAGGCCGCAGTAGATGCAGCGGATGCGCGACGGGTCCAGCCCGCGGGCGACCAGGTCGTCCCTGGTCGACGGGCTGATGACCTCGAAGTCGGCGTGGCGGTAGAGACGGGCCAGGGGCCGCTCGGCCGCCCAGACGTAGGTCGCCAGCAGGGGGTTGGCTTCGCGGAAGACGGTGCCGCCGAAGAGGTGCGGCACCATCGCCAGCACGGGCACGTCGCCGGCGTAGAGGGGGGTGTAGAAGGGGATCTTGTTGATGTCCTCGATCAGCAGGTCGTAGCGGCTGGCGCGCAGCAGCCGGCGCACCACCCGCGGCAGCACGAAGTTGGCCACCGCCCAGTGCCCCGCGCGGTGCGTGCGCACGCCGTCCACGTCCTCGCGCTCGGGCAGGCCCGCGGGATGCGAGACCACCAGGTCCACCTCGTGCCCCGCGGCGACGGCGCGCCGCAGGATCTCGTGCAGGTGGATCTCGGCGCCGCCCCCGAGGGGATCGCGGATGTCGCGCCAGTTGACGGCCAGGATCCTCACGCGCCCGCTCCAGGGGTCAGGGCTTGGTGACGACGACCCCGATGGTCATCATGGTGTGCAGGGCCCACCGCCGCTCGCGGTTGGCCTCGCGCCAGCGGGCCAGGGCCCGCCCCACCGGCGGGATCGGGTCGGGATACATGGGGAGCTTCAGGCCCAGACGCTGGAGTGTCAACTTGCGAAGGGCGCGGTACCAGAGGCCCGGCGTCATCCAGTCGCCGTAGGTGCGCACCACGCGGCCGCCGGCGTCGCGCGCGACCCCCTCGAGTCGCGCGGGGGTGAATTGGGTCTCCCAGCCGGCGAACCACCGGTCCATGGCGATCAGCAGCTTCTTGCCGACGGTGTAGTAGTGCCAGGTCTGGGGCACGTCCACCAGCAGGTGGCCGCCCGGCCTGAGCACGCGCAGGTCCTCCCGCAGCAGGGGCAGCGGATCGCGGAAGTGCTCCAGCAGGCCCTGGTGGAAGACCAGGTCGAAGCTGTCGTCGGGGAAGGGCTTGTTCAGGGCGTCGCCGTTGACCAGCTGCACGGCGGCGTCGGCCTCGCGCGCGGCCTGGGCGGTGAGCATCAGGGAGCCGGGCACGTAGTCGAGGGTCCAGACCTCGGCGCCGGCGGCGGCCAGGGCCACCGCGTCGCGACCGCTGCCCGCCCCCACCTCGAGCACGCGCTTGCCCGCGGGATCGCCCAGGGCGAAGAGCTCGCGTACGATACGGCCGTCGTTGCCGTAGACGTCCTCGAGACTCAGCCGGTCGGCCTCGTCCCAGAAGTCCTGCCAGTGCCGGCGCGTGGAGGTCCTCACGACGATCCGGTCTCCCCCGGTCGCGCCGTGCGGGCCGCCCTGTCCAGCAGTCCGTTGACGAAGGCCACCGTGCCCTCGTCGCCGTAGAGCCGCGCCAGTTCGCAGGCCTCGTTGATGATCACGTTGACGGGCACGTCGAGGGCCCAGCGCAGCTCGGCCAGGGCCAGGCGGCAGATGGCCCGCTCGACCATGCCCACCCGCGAGGGGTCCCAGTTCTCGAGCAGGCCGTCGAGGGCCGCGTCGAGATCGTTGCTCTCGTGGGCGATGCGTTCGGCCAGCGGACGTACGAAATCGGCCGTCTCGACCGAGGCGTTGCGGCGTTCGAGCTGGTCGTCCACGCAGTCCTGAAGGCCGCTCTCGCCCAGTTCGGCGGCGTAGATGGCCTGGACCAGCAGTTCGCGTCCCTTGCGTCGTTTACCCACGGGTCAGCCCTCGTCGATGGCGCGCCAGAGGTCGATCATTTCCAGGGCGGTCATGGCGGCGTCGAACCCCTTGTTGCCCGCCTTGGTTCCCGCCCGCTCGATGGCCTGCTCCAGGGTGTCGGCGGTGATCACGCCGTAGGCCACCGGCACGTCGGCCTCCAGGCTGACCTGGGCGACGCCCTTGGTGACCTCCGAGGCGATGTAGCCGAAGTGCGGCGTGTCGCCCTGGATCAGGCAGCTCAGGCAGATGACCGCGGCGTAGCGCTCGGTCTTGACGAAGCGCTGGGCGGCCATGGGCACCTCGAAGGCGCCGGGCACCCAGGCCACGTCCACGTTCGCCTCGTCCATGCCGTGGCGGCGCAGGCAGTCCAGGGCTCCGTCGAGCAGTTCGTTCACCACGAAGTCGTTGAAGCGGCTGCACACGATGGCGATGCGCTGATCGCCCGCCGTGAACGCGCCCGTGAAGGTCTTGCCCATCACTGATCTCCTTCGGCGAGAGTACGGCCGGACGCCCGACCTTCCAGGTGGTCGAGCAGGTGTCCCAGCTTGTCCTTCTTGGTCTTGAGATACTTCAGGTTCTTGTCGTTCGGCGCCATCTCCAGCGGCACGCGGGTGGTCAGCTCGAGGCCGTAGCCCTCCAGGCCCACCAGCTTGCGCGGGTTGTTGGTCATCAGTTTGAGACGGCGCACGCCCACGTCGCGCAGGATCTGGGCGCCGATGCCGTAGTCGCGCAGGTCGTCGTCGAAGCCGAGGCGGTGGTTGGCCTCCACCGTGTCGGCCCCCTCGTCCTGCAGGCGGTAGGCCTTGAGCTTGTTGATCAGGCCGATGCCCCGTCCCTCCTGGCGCATGTAGAGCAGCACGCCCTGACCGATGCGCGCGATGGCCGACAGGGCGGTCTCGAGCTGCTCGCCGCAGTCGCAGCGCAGGGAGTGGAACAGGTCGCCGGTGAGGCATTCCGAGTGGACGCGCACCAGGGTCGGCTCCTCGGGGTCGGGCTCGCCCATGACCAGGGCCACGTGCTGGGCCTCGTCGATGCTGGTCGTGTAGGCCACCATCCTGAACTCGCCGAAGCGGGTGGGCATGGGCACCTCCACCTCGCGGAACACCAGCTGCTCGTGGGCGCGGCGGTAGGCGATCAGGTCGGCGATGGACACCAGCTTCAGGCCGAACTGGTCGGCGATCTCGCGCAGGCGCGGCAGCCGGGCCATGGAGCCGTCGTCGTCCATGATCTCGCAGAGCACGCCGGCCGGCTGCAGGCCCGCCAGGGTGCAGAGGTCCACCACGGCCTCGGTGTGGCCGGCTCGCTTGAGCACGCCGCCGGGCATGGCCTCCAGGGGGAAGATGTGGCCGGGACGCACCAGTTCCGTGGGCCGGGCCGCGGGGTCGGCCAGGATCTGGATGGTGCGCGCGCGGTCCTGGGCCGAGATGCCGGTGGTGACGCCCGCGGCGGCGTCGACCGACACGGTGAAGTGGGTCATCATGCGCGCCTCGTTGCGGGCCACCATGGGCGGCAGGTCCAGGGCGCGGGCGCGGTCGCCGGTGACCGAGGCGCAGATCAGGCCGCGCCCCTCCTTGCTGATGAAGTTGACGGCCTCGGGCGTGACCTTCTCGGCCGCCATGATGAAGTCGCCCTCGTTCTCGCGATCCTCGTCGTCCACGACCACGACGATCTCGCCGGCGTGGATGGCGGCGATGGCTTCCTCGATCGTGTCGAGCTTGACGTTGTCGGACATGATGCTCCGTTCTTTCAGCGGCTGCGGCGACGGCGCCAGCCGCGACTCAGGATACGGTCCAGGGTCAGGGGGTTCCGCGCCGGCGTCTCTATGGCGGCGGTCTCCCGCTCGGCGGCGCCTCGTTCCATGGCGCTCTTGGCCAGCACGTCGGCCTCCAGGTTGACCCGCCGCCCCCGCCGCAGCTCCGCGAAGCGGGTGCACGACAGGGTGTGCGGGATCAGGTTCACGGTGAAGCGCCCGTCCCGGGGCGCGTCGTCCAGGGTCAGGCTCACGCCGTCGACGGCCACCGAGCCCTTGGGGATCATCCAGCGGGACAGCTCCGGCGGGTACGCGACCGTCAGCCGGAGCTGTTCGCCCAGCGGCTTGACGGCCTCCACCACGCCCACGCCGTCCACGTGGCCCAGCACCAGATGGCCGCCGAGCCGGTCGCCGGCGCGCAGGGCCGGCTCCAGGTGGACGCGACGGCCGGTGCGCCACTCGCCCACGGTGGTCACGCGCAGGGTCTCGGCCGCGACGTCCACGGTCACGCGCTCGCCCGCCAGCGAGGTGACGGTCAGGCAGACGCCGTCGGTGGCCAGGCTGTCGCCCAGGGCCAGGTCCGGCGCGCAGCGGGGCGCGCGCAGGGTCAGCCGCGTCAGCTCGCCCTCGCGCCGCGACGCGGCGACGGTCCCGATCTCGCGCACCAGCCCGGTGAACATCTCAGCGCGCCTCCATCTCGTCGGCCCGGCCCGTCAGGCGCTCCCGCGCGGCGGCGAAGTCCAGGCGGTCCCAGACCAGGCACGCGTCGGTGTTCATGCGCAGGGCGCGGGTCAGCGTGAAGTCGCGGGCCGCGGGCGCCACCGGCGCGTCCGGGACGCGGACGCCGTCGCCGAGGACCCGGGGCGCCACGAACTGCATCCAGCGGTCGACGAGCCCGTCCGCCAGCAGCGACGCGGCCAGGGTGGGCCCGCCCTCGACCATCAGCACGTGCACGCCGCGGTCGTGCGCCTTCGCGAGCAGGTCCACCAGATCGACGTTGCCGTCCTGCTCGCGGCAGGCGACCACCTCGACGCCGGGCACCTCCAGGGCGCGTGCGCCGCAGAAGGCCAGGATGCGATCGCGTCCCCAGCCGCCCACGCAGCCCAGGCGCGTGTCGACGCAGGCGGGACGCGGATCGCTCCGGGGCGCGGGCGGATCCTCCGGGGCGCGGCGTCCGTCCAGCCGGGGCCGGTCGGCGCACACGGTGCCGGCGCCCACCAGCACGGCGTCGCACCAGCGGCGCAGGCGGCCCACCTCGGCCAGGGACGCGGGGCCGGTCAGGTAGACGGGCTCGCCGTCCAGATCCTGGGCCGGGGCGTAGCGGCCGTCGAGGGAGGTGGCGGTCTTCAGAAAGACGAAGGGGCGGCGGAAGCCGTCGGTGACCACGAAGGGCCAGACCAGCTCCAGGCAACCGCGCGCCAGGACGCCCAGGGTGACCTCGATCCCGGCCGCGCGGACGACCTCCAGGCCGCCGCCGGCCACGCCGGGATTGGGATCCCGCACGCCGACCACCATCCGCGCGATACCGCTCTCGGCCACCGCCGGCGCGCAGGCGGGCGTGCGGCCCTGGTGGTTGCAGGGCTCCAGGGTCACGTAGAGGGTGGCGCCCCGGGCCCGCTCGCCGGCCTCTTCGAGCGCCACGATCTCGGCGTGGCGGGTGCCGGGTCCGTGATGGGCCCCGCGCCCGACGATCTCGCCGTCGCGCACCACCACCGCGCCCACGGGCGGGTTGGGCCAGGGACGGTCCGCGAGATCCTGGGCCGCCTTGTGAGCGGTGGCCATGAACCGGGTGTCGGTGACGCCGGTCGCCATGCCGGGACTCCTCGATTCGCGCTTTCGGAGGGGAGCATGCAGGAAGGCGCGCCGCCGGCGGTCCGGCGTACGCGGGTCTCCCAACTTCTCCCATCCAGACTTTGACTGTCGGCCCCGGGATTCCACCGGGTCAGCCTCTCCGAGGAGATCGGAAAGGGTCGCGGGCTCTCACCGCCGGTGGGGACTTCCACCCCGCCCTGAAGTTGCGAGGGACCGGCGCGGTTGTCTCTCCGTGCGGTCCTTTGAAAAACCTATACGGCCCGCACGGCGGTGTCAAGCCGCGGCGCGGGGACGCGGGCCCGGAGCCCACGCCCACAGGCACTGCTCTAAGCTGCGGCGACAATCGCCTGCAACCGCTACTCTTCCGCGAACAGAGCCCTCGAGAACGCCTCGGGGTCGAATTCCGCGAAATCCTCCACCGTCTCCCCCACGCCCACGTACTTGACGGGCAGGCCCAGGGTCTCGGCGATGGCCACCACGATGCCGCCCTTGGCGGTGCCGTCGAGCTTGGTCAGAGCCAGGCCGTCCACGGGCACGGTCTCGGCGAAGACCCGCGCCTGCTGCAGGCCGTTCTGGCCCGTGTTGGCGTCGACGACCAGCAGGGTCTCGGGGTCGCGGCCGATCTTGCGGCGGATGACGCGGGCCACCTTCCCCAGCTCGTCCATCAGGCTGACCTTGGTGTGCAGGCGGCCGGCGGTGTCCACGATGACCACGTCGGCGCCGCGGGCCTCGGCGGCCGACAGCGCGTCGAAGACCACGGCCGCGGCGTCGGCCCCCTGGCCCTGCTGCACGCAGTCGACGCCCACGCGCTCGGCCCAGATCATCAGCTGCTCCACCGCCGCGGCGCGGAAGGTGTCGCCGGCGGCCAGCAGCACGGTCTGCCCCTCGTTCTTCAGGGCGTGGGCCAGCTTGGCGATGGTCGTGGTCTTGCCGGTGCCGTTGACGCCCACCACGAAGATGACGCGCAGGTCCGACGACGGCGTCGCGGGCTCGGGCTCGGGCGGGGGCGCGTCCTTCCCCTTCTTGCCCTTCTTCTTCTTTTTCTTCTTCGGGGCCTCGTCGAGGGCGTCGTCCCAGGACTTGAGGTCGACCGTGGGCTTGGCCTCGGTCAGGATCTTGTTGATGTCCCCGCGGATCACCTCGACCACCGACTCCAGGGTGGCGTCGCCGCCCTCCTCCTTGAGCCGGGTCTCTATGTTGCGCGTGATGCGCGTGCTGGCCTTGACGCCCAGGTCGGCGCCGATGAGCATCTCCTCGATCTCGTCGAGGGTCTCCGGGTCGAGCTTGACGCGGCCCGAGAGCAGACGGCCCAGCCGTCCGAAGAGTCCGTCGCGGGTCTTGCGCAGACCCCGACGCAGCTTGTCGAAGGCACCGAACATCTATTCCGTCTCCTGGTCCTCGTCGATGAAGGTGATGCTCGCGGGGGCGGGCACGGCGGGCTGTTCGTCCTCGGCGCCGTCCTCGAGACTGATCCGGATGGAGAGGTCGTCGCCGGCGGCGGCGGCCATGACCGCCTTCTCCTCCTCGGTGGCGTCGATCTGGCGGCGGCGCGAGGCGATGGCGCGGCCCAGGGCGGCGTCGTCCTGGCTGTCGGCCACGTCGGCGAAGCTGACCGACACCAGGCTGCTGACCCCCTCCTCCATCATGGTCACGCCGTAGAGATGGTTGGCGGTCTCCATGGTGAGCTTGTTGTGGGTCACCACCAGGAACTGGGTCTCGGCCGAGAACTCGCGCAGCATGCGCACGAAGCGCTGGATGTTGGCATCGTCCAGGGGCGCGTCGGCCTCGTCCAGCAGACAGAAGGGCGAGGGCTTCACCAGGTAGACGGCGAACAGCAGCGACAGCGCGGTCAGGCAGCGCTCGCCGCCCGACAGCAGGCGGATGTGGTCCACCCGCTTGCCCTTGGGCTGGGCCAGGATGCGGATGTTCGACTCCAGCGGATCGTCGGTGTGCTCGATGGCCAGGTCGGCCTGGCCGCCCTCGAACAGGGTCTGGAACACCGCCACGTAGTTGCGGCGCACCTCCTCGTAGGTCTCGCGGAAGAGGCGCCGCGCGGTGCGGTTGATCTTGTCGATGGTGGCCGTCAGGTCGTCGCGGGCCTGTTCCACGTCGGTCCGCTGCTCCTGCAGGAAACCGAGACGCTCCTTCTTCTGCTCGTACTCCTCCACCGCGAGGTGGTTGACCGCGCCGAGGCGTTCGAGCTTGCCGCGCGCGTCCTCGAGCAGGTCGCGGGCCTGGGCCTCCTGGAACACGTCGCCGTCGAACTCCAGGGCCCTGGGCAGGGCCTCGCGGTCGACCGACCGCACCAGCTCGCGGAAGCGGCCCTTGTGCTGCTCCTCCACGCGCTCGACCAGGTTCGCGCGGCGCACCTCGAGGGTGGCCCGGTCGGTCTCCGCGCGGTGCATCTTCTCGCGGCAGCCGGAGCGCTGGTCCTCGATCTCCTTGATGCGGTCGTGCCAGACGGCGGTCTCCTGGTGGAGCCCGGCGATGGCCTCGGCGCTGGCCTGCACCAGCAGGCGACGTCGGTCCCGCTCGGAGATGCCCGCGCCGAGCTGCTCGCGGCGCTCGACGACCTCGGTCTCCATGCCCGCCAGCTCGGTCTGCACCGCGGCGATCTCCTGCTGCAGCCGTTCCTCGGTGGCGGTCATCTCGGCGACCGCCTCCTGCAGGTGGCCCAGGGCCGTGCCGAGCTCGCGGCTCTCGCCCTGCCGCCGGGACAGTTCCAGGCGCTGCTCCTGCACGCCGGCGCGCATGGTGTCCCGCCGGGTCTCGCTCTCGGTGACGGCGGTCCGCAGGTCCTCCACGCGGACCTGGCTGCTGTCGCGCTGCTTCCCGCTCTCGTCCAGGGAGCCGCGCATGCCCGACTCGCGCTCGGCGAGCTCCTGCAGGGAGGCGTCCACGGCCTGGTGGTCGCGGGACAGGGCGGACAGGCGCTGGCCGGACGCGTCGAGGCGCGACCGCACCTCGGCCTCGTCCACGTGCACCTTGCCCAGACGGGCGTCCAGGTCGGTCAGGCGCTCGCGCCCTTCTTCGACGCGGCGCTTCATGTCGGTCTCGGTCGCGGCGACCTCCTCGGTCTCCGCTCCCAACCGGGCGATCTCGTCCGCCAGGGTGCGCAGGTCCGCCTCGAGCTGGTCCAGCTTCTCGCCGCGCCCCAGCAGGCTGACCTCCTCGCCCTTGCCGCGCCCGCCGCGCACCAGCCCGTCGCTGGTGACCAGCAGGCCGCCGCGCGAGACGCAGATCATGGTGCCGGGCCCGTCGTGTGCGCCGGCGGCGGCGACGGCCGCGTCGTCGTCCATGAAGGCCCAGGCCGAATCCAGCAGGCCGCGCAGGTGGCGGGTTCGGCTGCCCGGTCCGGAGACGAGCTCGCGCAGGGGGCGTCCGCCCGCGGGCGCGGGCGTCGCGGCGACGGCGTCCTCGTCGGCGCCGGTCAGCAGGAAGCTGGCGCGGCCCTTCTCGGCCTCGCGCACGGCGCCGACCAGGTCGAGGGCCTTGCCGGCGCCGTCGACCACCACCGAGTCGAGCATGTCGCCCAGCAGCACCTCGACGGCCTCGGTCCAGCCGTCGCTCACGTTCAGGGAATCGGCCAGGGTGCCCAGCACGCCGGGGTCGTGCTCGCTGCGCGAGAGCACCTCGCGGGCGGCGCCGCTGTAGCCGTGGTAGCTGTCCTTGATGCGCTTGAGCAGCTCGTGGCGGGAGCGCAGGGACTCGCGCCGGGCCTCGCGCAGGGCGGTCTCGTCGCGCAGCCGCTCGCGGCGGTCGCCGGCGTCCTGCAGCTCGCGCTCGACGCCGGCCAGCTCGCCCAGCAGGTCGCGGCGCTCGGCGTCGAGGGCCTCGCGGCGGGCGCCCAGCTCCTCGAGCTTCGTCTCGCCCTCGCGACGGGCCGCCTGGTGCTGGTCGATCTCGGCCTCCATGGCGGCCAGGCGCTCGCGACGGTTCTCGCGGCGGATCTCCAGCTCGCGCAGGTCGGCACGGTGGCGGTTGTCGGTCTCGATGAACTCCATGTTGAGCTGGGCCGCCTTCTCCAGGGCGGTGCGGTCAGCGTCGTAGCGGCCCTCGACCAGCTTGAGCTCCTCCTCCAGGCCGGCCAGGGTCCCCTCCAGCTCGCCGGCGATGCGCGTCACCTGGTCGCGCCGCTCGGTCAGGGTGTGGATCTCCTCGGCGGTGGCCTCGCGGCGCCGGCAGATGTCGGCGACGGACTCGGTGTCCTCCTGCAGGCGTCGCTGGTGGTCGGCGATGCGGTGCTCGAGCAGCAGCGCCTTCTGCTCCACCTGCTGCAGCTCCTGCTCGTAGGCGTGCAGCGAGGCCTCCAGGCCCTGGCGCTCGGCCTCGCGCTCCTCCACGGCGGGGCGGGTGGTCTCGATCTTCGCGCGCAGCTCGGCCAGCTCGCCGGAGTCGGCCTCGGCCAGGGTCGACAGCTCCTGGAGCTCGTCGCGCAGGGACTTCTCGCTGGCGTCCATGTCGCGCATGGCGCGGTCGGCCAGCAGCAGGTCCAGGGCCCTGGTCTCGGCGTAGAGACGACGATAGCGCCGGGCCTTGCCCACCTGGCGGCTCAGCGAGCGCACCTCGCGGGCGATCTCCTCGATGATGTCGTGCAGGCGCTGCAGGTCCTGCTCGGTCTGCTTGAGCTTGCGCAGGGCCTCCTTGCGACGGGCCTTGTAGCGGACGATGCCCGCGCCCTCCTCGATCAGCAGGCGCACCTCGTCGTTGTTGTCGCTCAGGACGCGGCCGATCTTCTCCTGCTCGATGACGCTGTAGGCCGTGTTGTTGACGCCGCTCTCGAAGAACAGGTCGCGCAGGTCCTTCAGGCGCACCGGCGAGTTGTTCAGGAAGTACTGGCTCAGGCCGTCGCGGGTGACGCGCCGCTTGACGCTCACCTCGTCGAACTCGATGGGCAGCTTGCGGTCGCCGTTGCTGAAGGTCAGCGTCACCTCGCAAAGGCCCACCGGCTTCCGCCGCGCGCTGCCCTTGAAGATGATGTCCTCCATGCGCGTGCCGCGGAGCTGCTTGGCGCTCTGCTCGCCGAGGACCCAGCGGATGGCGTCGACGATGTTGCTCTTGCCGCAGCCGTTGGGTCCGAGGATGGCGGTGATGCCCTCGTCGAAGACCAGCGAGGTCTTGTCGACGAAGGACTTGAAGCCCTGGAGATCCACTCGTTTGAGTTTCAAGGCGTGCCTTTCCGGGTTGCGCTATGGGCTCAACGGATCCGGGCGGTGCGCTTGGGCAGCGCCCAGTCCGTGTCCAGTCTCTCGTACAGGTCGGGCAGGGCCTCCCGGGCCTCGCCCAGGGATACGAAGCTGCCCGCGTAGATGCGGTACCACACCTTCTCGTCGGCGTCGCGCCAGCGTCGCACCAGCCCGTCCACGCCTCGACGATCCATGAACCGCAGCTGCTCGGCCGCCATGGCGCTGTCGGCCATGGAGTAGACGTGCAGGCAGAAGTCGCCGTCGAGTACGGGCGTGCGCCAGTCGGTCGCGGCGGTCTCGGCCGCCGGTCCGGCGTCGACGACGACCGGCGGCGGCGCGGCGGCGGCGTCGGGCGCGTCCTCCTGCGTTGCGACGTCGATCGTATCCGCGACCGCGACGGCGCCGACCGTGTCGGCCGCGGCCGTGTCCACGGGTGCGGTGGCGACGGGCGTGGTCCCGCCCATCGTCGCGCCCTCGTCCGTCGGCATCTCGACCGGCTCGGCGTCCTGGCGCATCATCTGCCCCAGGAACCAGCTGCCCAGCACGACCACCAGCACCGTCATCAGGATCGCCATGCGGCGGAACACCGGCGACGAGCGCCGCGGCGGCGCCGCCTCCACACCGGCGGTCTCGGGCTCGCCCGCGGCCACGGCCGTGCCGAAGGCCAGGGTCGCGTCGAGCGGGGCGCCCAGCTGGGCGGCGTCGGTCACCTGCAGGGCGGTCTCGGTCGCGTCGGCGCGGGCGCGGTCCCAGCAGAGGGCCCGCACCGCGTCCAGCTCGGCCCAGTGGGCGCCGCGATCGCCGGTCGACGCGCAGATCAGCACCGTGTCCACGTCGGCCAGCAGACGGTCGACCAGGGCCTGCGCTTCGCCCGCCTCGGCCCGCACCGGGTGGTAGGATCCCACGCCCATGATGCGGCCGTCCCCCGGCCCCCAGGGCAGAGGCACGCCGGCCGACGCCGGCGAGACGCCGTAGCGGACCACGTCCACCCAGCCCTCGGTCTCCAGGCGCCCGGCCCAGCCGCTCAGGTCCGGTTGCAGGTCATCGCCGTCGACCACCGCCACGCGCCGGCCGCGCGTGATCAGGTCGCGGGCGCAGGCCAGGGCCGCCGCGGCGCGGGTGTCGGTGCGTCGCGGCGCGTCCAGGAAGATGGCCACGCGCTGCGCGTCCGGGCCCGCCTCGGGATCGTCGACCAGGTGCGCCTCGACGAACTCGCGCAGCCCCATGGCCGGCAGGTGCGTCCAGTCCGCGGGCCCGCCCGACAGGTCGAGCCGCGCGGGGTCGACCCCCGCCTCGAACAGGACCAGTCCGCCGGGACCGCGCATGCTCTCGCCGCTCATGCGCCGGCCTCCGGGTCCGCGAACACCGCGCGCAGGGCCGCGCCCAGGTCTTCCAGGTCGCGCTCGAGCACCGAGCGGGGATCGATCGCCAGGCCCGCCTGGCCGATGCGCGCCAGCACGGCGGGGTCGCCGCGGCGCAGCGCCAGGTGGGCCCGTTCCAGCTCGTCGTGGGGCCCGCGCCACTGCAGCAGGCGCGTGGGCAGCAGGGCCTCGGCGGAGCAGCCGCCGCCCACCTGGGCCTGGCCGTCGACGATGTCGGCGGTCCAGCCCGCGGGCGTGACGTCGGCCAGCTCGTCGCGCAGGCGTTCGGCCAGCTCCTGCAGCTCATCCAGCGGCCGCGCCGCCAGGCTCAACGTGGGCACCGCCGCGAAGGGGTCGCCCGCCAGGTAATGGGTCAGCACGCCGTCCACGGCCGCCAGGGTCGTCTTGTCGACGCGCAGGACGCGGCGCATGGGGTGGCCGCGCATGGCGTCGATCAGGTCGCGCCGCCCGAGGGCCATGCCCGCCTGCCCGCCGCCGAAGAGCTTGTCGCCGCTGACGGTCACCAGATCGGCGCCGGCGGCCACGTCGTCGGCCACGGTGTGGTGCTCGTCCAGGCCGAAGGGACGCAGGTCGGCGAGCTGTCCGCTGCCCGCGTCGTAGATCAGGACGTGGCCGGTCTCGCGGCACAGCTCGGCCAGGTCGGCCAGCGACGCCTCCTCGTGGAACCCCGACACCGAGAAGTTGCTGCGGTGCACCTTGAGCACCACCGCGCCGGGCGTCAGGGCTTGCCGGTAGTCCTCGACAGAGGTGCGGTTGGTGGTGCCCACCTCCACGAGCTCGCAGCCGGTCTCGGCCAGGATGTCGTTCATGCGGAAGCTGCCGCCGATGGCGACCACCTCGCCCCGCGACAGGATCACCCGGCCCGTCCCCGCCACGGCGCGCACCGCCAGCCAGAAGGCCGAGGCGTTGTTGTTGACGATCAGCGCGTCCTCGGCGCCGGTCAGCAGGGCCAGCTTCTCCTCCACCTTGCGGCCGCGATGGCCCCGGCGGTTGGTCTCCAGGTCCATCTCCAGGTCCACGTTGGACCGGGCCGCGGCGGCCAGCCACTCGACGGCCTGCTCCGGATAGAGCGACCGCCCCAGGTTGGTGTGCACCAGCACGCCGGTGGCGTTGATCACGCGCCGGAGCGTGGGCCGCAGCAGCTGCGCGTGGCGCGCCAGCGTGCGGTCGACCAGACGGCGCACCAGGTCCTCGCGGGTGATCGAGCCCGTGTCCTTCGCCTTGCGCAGCCGCGCCCGCTCCGCATCGACCAGACGCTGCACCACGCGCGTGACCCAGGGACGGGCCGCGTCGCTCAGCAGCGGGGCGATCTCGGCATGTTCGAGCAGCTGTCCCACCGGGGGCAGGTGCCGCAGGGCGGAGTCGGTCATGGAGCCTTGGATCCTTCCGGGCCGGATATGTAGCATAGGCGACAGACCGGTCGTCGCCGGGCGACGGCCGGTGGCCAACCAAGTTACCAGACGCACGCCCCGCTGTCCAGCCGCCGTCCTCATCCGCCGACCCCCGGGAACGCCAGGCTGGACAAGGCATTGGCCTCCCTGTACGTTCAGCCCGGATCCCACGGAGGAGAGACCATGAAACGGATGCCGCGACCCCTCGCCGCCGCCCTGCTGGCGGCCCTCGTCCTGGCCCTGTCGGCGGGTTGCGCCGGCCGCCGGGAGCCCGTCCCCGACAACGTGGGCTACCACCAGCTCCGCGAGTCCTTCGGCGACCGCGACCTGACGCCGCTGCAGGGCCGCCGCATCCTGCTCGACCCCGGCCACGGAGGGTATTTCCGCGGCGTGGTCGGCCTGGACGGCCTGTCGGAGGCCGAGGTGAACCTGGGCGTGGCGCTGTGGCTGCGCGGCCTGCTTGAAGCCGCCGGCGCCGAGGTCCACATGACCCGCACCGCGGACGTCGATTTCCTCTCCCCCGCCGACTCGTCCCTGACCTCGGATCTGGAGGCCCGTTCGGCCATCTGCAACACCCTGAAGCCGGACGTCTTCCTCTCCCTGCACCACAACAGCAACGCGGCGCTGGACCGCGACATGAACGAGACCCAGACCTACTACCCGGTGGGCCGCGAGGGCGCCGACCTGGACCTGGCGCGGGCGATCCACAAGCACCTGGTGCGCAACCTGGAGATCGAGCCGGCCAAGATCATGGCGGGCAACTTCTCGGTGCTGCGCAACGCGACGGTGCCGGCGGTGCTCGGGGAACCGGCGATGCTGTCGCATCCGGGGGTGGAACGGAAGCTGAGCGCGGCGGGGAAGCAGAGGTTGGAGGCGGAGGCTTATTTTCTGGGGTTGTTGGAGTATTTCGAGGGGGGGACGCCGTATTGGGAACTCCTGACCGATACATCCAAATGGGACGGACAGATAATCGACATCCGGTTTATCTCTGATACCCAGATCTCGGCGGATGCACCGCTATTGGACCCGACCAGTATCACTGCCTCAATGTCCGGAGCACCGATGAGTTTCGAAGTCGCCCCGGACGGCCAGACTATCTTCTTGGACGCCAGCCAACGCAGAGATCCAGCTCACAGTCGAATCACGATTGAAGGTCGAAATACGGCAGGTCGATCGGCACGTGGGTTGGAGTTCGATCTGCATGTTCCCTACACATTGCCGCCGATTCAACACCAGACTTATCAGTTAGACGGTTTTGGTTCCGTCCTCTTGACCTGGTGGAGCCGACCGGGATATGAGGGGGAGATTCTGCTGGGATCATCCAACCCGGCTCTTGGCTTTGGGAGCCATTCCATTGGCAGAGTCGAATGGGGTGCTGGTTGCGTTCTAAGGGACTCGCTCGATTTCCCTCCACTTGCCGAGCTTGTTCTCGATTGCCCGTCGTGGATTACCACCCAGCTTGGTAATCCTGCTGGTTTCTACCAACGCCACACATTCGATCCGCCCATCCGATGGATGGCAATGCACGACCCCTGGGGTTCTCAGGCCATGATGGACGGTCATTGGAGATTACGAGCCCACCCGGGTACAACTGATTGGGAAGCCCACATCGCCCGAGGGTGGATGCCCCGCAACAGACCAGCCTTCCCGCTTGTCGAAGACCACCCCGCCTGGCTAGAAATCCGCGGCGCCCGCCCCATCCTCATCGACGCCACCCACCGCACCCCCTGGCAGGCCCCCTGCGACTCCCCGCAGGACACCATCGTCTGGCAGCCGCTCGTGCCGGAGATGGTCGGCAAGACCATCGTCATAGACCCCCACGGCGGCGCCGCCGACGCCGACGGCACCGCCCCCATGGGCACCCCCGGCCGCGAGCTCAACCTCCGCATCGCCGAGCGCCTGGCCCATCTGTTGCGCGGCGCCGGCGCCGAGGCCGTCCTGACCCGCGACGATCCGGGCTACGTCCCCAAGGAGGCCAAGATCCTCCAGGCCAACGAGGCCGACGCCGACCTCTTCATCACCCTGAAGCGCGCGACGCCCGGCGGCTCGCCCTGGCGCGTCGCCCACCACTACGGCAGCCGCGGCGGCTCCGCCTGGGCCGCCTACCTCAAGGAGACCCTCGGCCACCTCTCCGCCCCCGACACGGTCGCCGTCGAGGAGTCCTACGCCTACCTCCTGCGCCATACCGCCTGCCCCGCCGTCGAGGTCTCGCTGCCCATGCCCGCCGACCTCGACGCCGAGGAGCTCTGGCGCGCCCCCGCCTACCAGCAGGCCGTGGCCTCGGAACTGCTCTCGGCCACAGCGGCGTGGTTCCAGGGCGACGACCTGTTGCGCTCGCTCGTCGATCCCCGCACCTTCATGGTCGAGCGGCAGATCCCGCACCGGCCGGTGGTGCTGGACGGCGTGGACTGGATCCGCGTCGACGGCAACTGGCTCTGGCTGCCCCCGCGCGACGACTCGGTGCCGGCGGCGCGCCTGCCGCTGCCGGGCGTCGAGCACACCTTCGAGGTGCGGCGCGGCGACGCCTGGGAGCTGTACGTGTCCGGTTACGGGGAGGGCGACGAGGTGTGGGTCAACCCCTTCTGGACCAGCGAGCGTCAGCCGACCAATCCCTTCGCGACGACGGAGACCGCGGATGAGCCCAGCGCCCCCTGAGCGCCCCCTGTCCGAGCAGCCGGCCTACCGCCGCAACCAGAGGCGCCGCATGTGGGCGGCCGGCGGCGGCGCGGTCGTCGTGATCCTGCTGATCATCCTCTTCGGACCCGACCGCGACGACATCAAGCGCCGCTGGGAGTTCTCCGGCAAGGAGGGCCCCATGGAGATGATGCCCGAGCTGTCCATCGACGACGGCTCGGACGACCGGCACCAGGAGCGGTTGCGCCGCGAACAGGAGAAGAGCCCGCCCGCGCCCAGCTACGAGATCTACGAGCACGAAGGCGACATCCCGCAGCCCGAGGATCCGCTGGTCTCCCCCGAGCCCGACGACAGCGACGTCTTCGATCCCGAGTCCGAACCGGCCTGGGACGAGTACGACACCGTCGAGCTCAAGCTGCCCACCCAGACCAACCCCTGCTTCCATCTGGAGAAGCAGGTCTATCCCCGCTATCCCGCCGACGCCGAGGACGTCGACCGGCTGCGCGCGACCCTCGAGGTCAAGGTGGCCTTCTTCGTCGGGCCGGACGGCGGCGTGGGAGGTTCCTACATCATGAGCTCCGAGGGCGGGACGGCCTTCGACCAGGTGGTGCTCAAGGCCGTCGAGCAGTGGCGCTACAAGCCGGACTTCGCGGCCTGCGCCTCCCCCGACGGCTTCTGGAACGTGCTGACGGTGATCTTCCGCAGTCCCGTGGTCGCCGCCCCCTGATCCCGGACGCACGGACCCCCGATCGGGCGCGCGATCGGGGGTCCTCCCCACGTACGGGTCGTGAGCTACCGCTCGGTGCCCGACATGGGATCCAGGAAGGGGTCCGCCGCCTCGACGGCCGACAGGGAGTCGGCCTCGGCCAGGGCGTCGGCGTAGAGGTCCATGGGGAACGGCACGATGGTCCCGTTGCGGTACATGTGCAGGGCCGAGAACAGGGCGTCGTTGTCCATGCCGGAATCGACGCGATGCTCCAGCCGCAGGGTCAGGGCGTCGGCCAGATCCTCGCGGCGGGTCATGCCCTGCTCGCCGAGGGTGTCCAGCACCAGCAGGGTGGCCAGGTAGGCGCGCCGCGCGATGTCGGTGGCCTCCGGCGGCAGGTGTTCGCCGGTCCAGTCGCCGGCGAAGCCCGCGGGCCAGGCCGGCGGGTAGAGGGCGCTCTCGCTGGGAAAGACCGCCCGCTCGAGGATGGTGCCGATCTCCCCCGCCAGCTCCTGGGAATCCCAGTCGCTCGGGCCCACGACCAGGGCGCCGCTGCGGTAGAAGTCGAGCTGGGGACCCAGCATGCGCATCTGCCCCTCATCTGCCGGTACGAATATGACTTCCGGCAATGTCTTACCAATCTCCATCAAGGGTGCGCGGAAGTCGGTCAGCCCCGTGTTGAAGGGGACCGCGGACACCAGCTTGCCGCCGAGCTCGAGGATCTCCGTGGCGAAGGCCTCGTAGCTGCGCAGGCCGGTGGGCGTGTCGGGATAGAGCACCGCGATGCGCTCCTTCAGCAGCACGTCCACCACCAGGCGGGCCAGCAGGCGGGCCTCGTAGAGCCCGGTCACGTTGGGCTGGAAGATCATGTCGCCCAGCTCCCGGATGCGCGCGTTGCCCGCCGTGGGCGAGATCAGCGGCACGCCGAGGGGCTCGGCGGTCAGGGCGGCCGACACGGTGGCGGAGCTCAGCAGGGCGCCGATCAGCGCGATGGGCTTGTTCTCCTGCAGCGTCCGCCGCACGGCGAACGACGCCGTCACCGGGTCGCCCTCGGTGTCGTGGACCGACAGGGTGTACTGGCGCCAGCCCTCGCGGTTGGCGCGGTCGCGGGCCAGCTTGACCCCGTCGTAGAGAGCGTTGCCCAGCACGGTGTAGCGTCCGGTCAGCGGACAGACCACGCTGATGTGCATGGGATCGACCTCGCCCGTGACCGGACGCTGGTCGACGACCAGGGGCAGCGAGGCGTCGGGATCGCTCAGCAGACGCTCGGCCAGGGTGGTCCAGGGATCGCCCGGAGCCTCGACGACCAGGGCGTCCACCAGGTCGCCGGCCTCGCGCAGACGCTCCGCCTCCAGCAGCTTCTGCAGGCGGATATATCCCAGCAGGGGCCGCAGCTCCGACCCGGGATGGGCCGCGCGGATGGCCTCGGCCTCGTCCGCGCTCAGGTCGGGCGCCAGGGCCAGCAGATCGTCGGCGATCTCCTCGCGGTCGGTGGCCAGACGCGCCAGGGCGTGACGGCGGACCAGGGCGTCGGCGGCGCGGGCGATCTGTCCCTGGTCGGCCAGCAGCTCGGCGCGCAGACCCAGCAGCCGGAAGGCGCCGGGGGCGTCGGGATAGACGGCCAGGAACTCCCCGCTCAGGCGCAGGGCCTCTTCGGTCTCGCCGATGCGGTGGGCCGAGGTCGCGGCCATCTCCACCACATGGGCCATGTGGGGGAAGCCCGTGTAGCGGTCCATCAGCTCGTAGCCCAGGTGCAGGGTGGCGCGGTCGCGCTCGGCGGCGTGCTCCTCCTGCATGCGGGCGTAGAGACGCATGGCCAGGGCCTGGTCGCTCTCGTTCAGCAGGGTCGTGGGCTCGTCGAGGGGCGACGGTCCGGGGCTGCAGGCCGCGAGGGTCAGGCCCAGCAGGAGCAGGACGAGGACGGGTATGCGTGCGCGTGGATCAGTCATGGGTGTCCTCCCCGCTCTCGGCGGGCGTCACGGTGAAGCTGCGGGCGGCCAGGACCAGGCCGTCGGGATCGAGCACCTTGACCTCCCAGCGGCCGACCCAGGCGGGACGGAGCTCCTTGGCCGACCAGGTGCGCCAGTCGGAGGAGCGGACCGGCAGGATCACCCGGGCGCGGGTCTCCCCTTCGTGGTACCAGACGTGGGTCACTTCCAGGGGCGTCTCCGCCCCGGTGATCCGCGTGTAGCACCACAGGGGGCTGTCGGCGGCGGCGAAGGTCTCGCCGGGAGACACGGGCGCACGGGCCTCGCGGTCGAAGTCCGCCGCGATGACCATCGTCGACACGGCGAGCTCGGCCGCCGCCGGCGCGGCGGTCGCGACGAGCAGCAGGATCGGCAGCAGAATCCGCACGGTTCACCTCCGAGCCGTTGGTATATCACAGCCGAGGGAGCGTGGCAACGCTCCCTCGGTCTACATCGGCCGCGGTCGGCGGTCTTGAAGTCGGAGTTCGCGCTCGAGGCGCGACCGGTCACTCGAGCTCGCGCAGCTCCTCGATGGTCTGCGGCGACTGGAAGTTCCGCTGGCCCAGATTCTCCAGCATGTACTCGGCCTGCTCCCGGATCTCCGCCTCGGGGTAGTTGTTCAGGATCCGGTTCAGGCAGTTCCGGGCGGAATAGGTGTCGGCGTAGGTGTCCAGGTGCAGGTTGGCGAGCATGAACAGGGCCATGGGCGCGTACTCGGAGTCGCGGTAGTCGAGCAGCAGCAGCTCGTAGAGCTGTTCCGCGCGCTCGAAGCTGTTGGCCAGCATGCCCAGCCGCAACAGCTCCTCGGCGGTGCGGCCCTGGCCGGGACGGAACTCGCCGAGGTACTCGATCTCGTACGACTTGCGTCGCTCGGCGACGAAGTCGTTGCTGGCCTTCTGCTGCACGCTGGGCAGCAGGTCGTCGGCGATGCGGTCGCGCACCTCGTCCAGGGTGAGCTGGCGCGAGGGCTCGCGGTTGACGATCTCGACGATGTGCCACTGCCCGTCGATCAGCATCGGCTCGTGCAGGCCCCGGTCCAGGTCGAACACGGCCGTGGCGAAGGTGGGCCCGTTGTCGAGGGTGGGAATGAAGCCCTTGCGCGAGAACCAGCCCAGGTCGCCCTGCATGCGCTTGGTCCGTCGGTTCTCCGAGTAGACGGCCACCACGTTGGCGAACAGGCTGTCGTAGCCGTCGTCCTGGAGCTGGGCGTAGGCCGCCTCGGCCTTCTCGAGCGTCCGGCACTGGATGTGGCGCGCCTTGACCTGGCCCTCGGTGACGTAGGTGTGCTTCAGCTCCTCGTAGCGATCGCGGATCTCCGCCTCGGAGGGTTCGATGTCGTCCCACAGCACCAGCTGGGCGTAGGCGTCGCGCAGCGTCGTACGCCACTGGGTGATCAGCTGGCGGCGGACCATGGGATCGGCCAGCAGACCGGACTCGACCGAGGCGTCGGCCTGGATCAACTCGGCGATCACGTACTCCAGCAGACGGCGCTCGGCGCCCTCGCCGGAGAAGAGCTGCTTGTAGTCGGAGGGCATCTCGTCCAGCCGCAGCTCCAGGTCCCGCTCGGTGATCTCATGGTCGCCGAATCGACAGACCACCTCGGTCTCGTCGGGCAGGCCGTTGCCGAGCAGGTCGGCGGGAACGACGAGGTCGCCCTCGTCGGCGGTCTGACAGGAACTCAGGCCGAACGTCGTGGCGACGGCGACCAGCAGCAGGGCGGCGCGTCGGATGTTCGGGTTGGCCAGCATGGTATCGATCCTCCGTATGGGGTTGCGGTCGGTTGCCAAGGGGGTCGCCGTTGGGCGACCGGACTCAGAGCAGGTCGTCCAGGCCGTCGGTCTCCAGACGGTCGGTGACCTCCTTGATGCGCTGGGCGTCGTCGGCCCGGCAGATCATCAGGGCGTCTTCGGTGTCCACCACGATCAGGTCGTCCAGGCCCAGCAGGGCCACGGCCTTGCCGGGCGCGAACACGGTGTGGCCGCTGCCGTCGGCGTCGAGCCGCCGCACCTGGCCGGCGTTGCCGCCGCCCAGCTCGGGGGCGAACTCGCTCCAGGCGTCCCAGCTGCCCAGGTCGGACCAGCCGTAGCGGGCCGACATCACGCGGAAGGCCTCGAGCCGCTCCATGACGGCCACGTCCACCGAGACCGAGGGACAGGTCTCGTAGGCCTCGGCCAGGGCCGTCTCGAAGGCGGGGGTGCCGTAGGCGGCGATGGGCGCCTCGAGCCGGCGGGCGATCTCCGGTTCGTGACGGGCCATCTCGCGGGCCAGGTCGCCGCTGTGCCAGACGAAGATGCCGCTGTTCCACAGGAAGCGTCCCGAGTCCACGTAGGCGCGGGCGGTGTCGGCGTCGGGCTTCTCCACGAAACGCAGGCCGTCGGCCGCCGCGTCGCCGCCGGGCGCCTCGGCCACCTCGATGTAGCCGAAGCCCGTCGAGGGATGACGGGGCGGGATGCCGAAGGTGATCACGCCGCCGCCCGAGACGGCCAGGTCGAAGGCCGCCGCGAGCTGGTCGCGGAACACGTCGTCGTCGGGGATCAGGTGGTCGGCGGGCAGCAGGGCCACGGGGCCCTCCCCCGCCAGGCTGGCGGCCAGCCCCACGCCCAGCGCCGCGCAGGCGGCGGTGTTGCGGCCCACCGGCTCGGCCACGATGCGCTCGCGGGGCAGCTCGGGCAGCTCGGCGGCGACCGCGTCGGCCTGGGCCGTGTTGGTCACCACCAGCACCCGCGTATCGCCCACCAGGGGGCGGACGCGTTCGAAGGTCTCCCTCAGCAGCGAGCTGCCCTGCCCGAGGGGCAGGAGCTGCTTGGGCCGGCGCGTACGACTGAGGGGCCAGAAGCGTGTGCCCCGGCCCCCCGCCATGATGACGCAGACTCCCGTCTTGTCCGTCTCGACGGGCGTGGGTGTCATGCGATCCTCCAAGATAGGGTCCCGGCGATCAGGACTCCGCCTTCACCACCCAGACCTTGATGGGAACCTCCACCTCCGCATGCAGGCGGACGGGGACGGTATAAATACCGCACTGCTTGATGGGTTCCTCCAATTCGATCTGCTTCAGCTCGACCTGGTGGCCCAGATCCGCCAGCGACTGCGCGATCTCGCGCTCGCCGACCGACCCGTAGAGCTTCTCGTCCTCGGAGGCCTGCACGGAGATCGTGCAGGACACGTCCTTGAATCCGGTCGCCAGCGACTCGGCCTCGCGCTTCTGCTTGGCGCTGCGCTGCCCGGCGAGCCGGAGCTCCTCGGCCATCATGCGACGGTGGCTCTCATCGGCGACCACCGCCAGGCCCTTGGGGATCAGGAAATTCCGGGCGTAGCCGCGGCTCACGCTCACCGTGTCGCCGGCCTCGCCCAGCTGATCCACCGTGGTCTTCAGGATGACATCCATGGTTCCACTCGCTCTCTGTCTATGCGCGCCGGCGACGGGCCGGTCGCGCCTCCGCGGGCCGGTGGCCTAGCGGAAGTACTCCTTGATGAACGGGACCAACGCGAGTTGACGCGACCGCTTGACCGCCGTGGCCAGCATGCGCTGGTGCTTCGGGCAGGTGCCGGTGTTGCGCCGCGGAGCGATCTTGCCCCGCTCGGTGGTCATCTTGCGCATCAGGTCGACGTCCTTGTAATCGACGGCGACCAGACCCTCGACGCAGAAGAAACACTTCTTCTTCTTTGCCGGGCGGCGCTTCTTCTTGCCCTTGCTGTCCCTCGGACTCTTCTTGCCCATCTCGCTGTCTCGCTTTCGCTCGAATCGGTTCGAATGTCCGGCGCTACTTGCCGGCGGGAGCCTGGGTGTCGGCGGCGGACTCGGCCTGAGCCGACGCCGTCACGCGGCGCTTGGCCCGGTTGGCCTCGTTCCGCTCCTTCCACTCCTCGTCCACGACCACCAGGTGGCGCAGCACCTTGTGGTCCAGACGGAACTCGGTGTCCATCTTGTCGATGGCCTCACCCTCGGACCGAAAGCGGATGTGCATGTAGTTACCGCGGGTCTCGTGCTGGATCTCGTAGGCCAACTGGCGCACGCCCCAGTGGTTGCGCTCGGTGATCTCGCCCCCGGTCGCCTGGACCATGGACTCGATCTTCTGCACGCGAGCGTCCATCTCGGACTCGGGCTCGTCGGCGTGCAGCACGAAGACGATCTCGTACTTCTTCAACGGGTTCACCTCCCCTCGGACAGAACGACCCGAACTCGTGTCGCGCGGAGGCGACCGTTCCGGGTAGGGATGATTGTGGCGGACCGTCGCCGGTCAGGAACCGGCCGTCCGCGCCGTCCGCGCGGGCGGGGCAGCCATGAAGCGCCCCCGCGCCAGACGGGAGAATGCCGCCTCGCGGCGGCAATCGACTGGGAATTATAGCTCCGGATCCTTCGAAATGCAACCGTCTGAACCCATTTCGGGCGGCGTTTTCCGGTTGAAGCGCCCCCCCGCGATCTCCAGCCCTTCGGCCAGGACGCATTCGAGGGCCTCGACCCCGTGAGCCACCAGATCCTCGCTCGCCGCCCACGCCTCGTCCCCGAAGTCCCCCAGCACGTATTCGGACCAGTCCTCGGGCGGCACGGCGCCGTCCGGCGGCGCCACGCCGAGGCGCAGACGCGGGAAATCCTCCCCGCCCAGGGCCGCGATCAGGGAGACGAGGCCGTTGTGGCCCCCGGCGCCGCCACGGGCGCGCAGACGGGCGGCCCCCAGGGGCAGCGCGATGTCGTCGCAGACGATCAGGGGAGGCTCCAGGCCCTCGGTCTCCATGCCCTCGGACTCCGTGTCCCCGCTCCCGTCGTCCTCGTCCCGCGGCGCGGCGAACGCGAGGCCGCGACCTCGCATCCAGCCCGCCAGGGCCTCGCCGCTGCGGTTCATGTAGGCCAGGGGCTTGACCAGCGCCACCGCCACGCCCCCGATCTCGCCCTCGGCGGCCGCGCAGGCGTGGCGCACGAGGCCGTAGGACAGGCTGTGCCGGGCCGCCAGGGCGTCGAGCACCCTGAAACCCAGGTTATGCCGGGTCCGCTCGTAGTCCGGGCCGGGGTTCCCCAGTCCCACCAGGATCCGCATGCCGTCACACCCTCCCGTCCAACAAAGACGAGGCGACCCGAAGGCCGCCTCGTCGGAAGGCTCGCTTCGCCGTGATGGCGGGAGCTACTCGTCGTCCTTGGACGCGTCCTCGGCGTCGGACTCGCCGCCCTCGCCGTCGCCGTCCTCGGCGCCTTCGCCCTCTTCGCCCTCTTCGCCCTCGACCTCTTCCTCTTCCTCCTCGAAGGTGTTGAGGTTGAGCTTCAGGACGACCTCTTCACCGTCGGTGATGATTTCGCCCTTCTCGAGGCTCAGGTCGCTGACGCTGATCTTGTCGTTGATCTCCAGCTCGGAGAAGTCCACCGCGATGGTGTCGGGCACCTCGCGGGGCAGGCACTCGATCTCGATGGAGCGGCGCACCACGTCCAGCACGGCGTCGCCGCTGCGCACGAAGCGGTTGTCGCCCTGGATGTCCAGGGCCACTTCCATCACCAGCGGCTTGCCCAGCGGGATGGCGAACAGGTCGCAGTGGTAGATCTCGTCGCTCACCGGATGGCTCTGCATCTCGCGCAGCACGGCCACGAAGGTATCCTCGCTGCCGTCCATGGTGAGGTTGAACAGCGGG
Source organism: uncultured Fibrobacteraceae bacterium (assembly GCA_964607825.1). Lineage (GTDB taxonomy): Bacteria > Krumholzibacteriota > Krumholzibacteriia > LZORAL124-64-63 > LZORAL124-64-63 > JAHIYU01. The sequence goes on from CAZSNA010000028.1 coordinate 36,364, forward strand.
TTCGAACCGCTGAAGCCGGCCATGGCGCGGGTCAGCTCGACGGTGTCGAGCTCCACGTTCAGGCTCTCCTCGCGCTTGTCCCCGTACACGACGGCCGGCGTGCGGCCGCGGGCGCGCGTGCGCCGGTTCTCGTTCTTCCCCGTGGTCGACCGCGGATAGACGGTCATCTTGATCAGGCCCATGGCGATTGCCTCCGGCAATGGTTTCCAACGCGCAGACCGGCCGAACGCAGACGGCGCATCACGACGTCTCCGGCCCGGTCGGCGGAAAATTCGGTCGTATCCCGCGATGGCGGGGCTACAGGACCGCTCAATTAAGCAGTTTGCAGGGGATTTGTCAAGAATAGCGTGTCCAGAGGATATGCTGCAGGGCCCGTCGAACGTATGGGGGACACAGGGGCGCGTCGTCGGGAGCGCTCGCCCGCACCTCCTGTGCGGGCTCGCTCGGGCTCCGGGCCCTTCCGCCCTCCTGGCTCCAGGGCCCTCCGCACGCCCCGACGACGCGCCCCTGTGCCCCCCATACGTTCACGACCGCAGCATACCCTCTCGCCTGCCGCTCCAGACAAACCGCCCCGCAGCGAGGGGGAAGAGGGCCTTTCACACGAGATCGGACGTGAAGAGCCCCGGCGCCGGCCTATAACTCCGATGGGCACACCTACCGTGATACGACCGTGTGAAGTGGAGGTCCCTGGGTGGTGTGAGGGGGGCTCGGCCGG
>CAZSNA010000029.1:0-36980 GCA_964607825.1 uncultured Fibrobacteraceae bacterium
GGCGCCGGTGCGGGCGCTGCCCGTGGGGGACGGCGGCGGCCTGGCTCCGTCGCCCGCCGAGCTGGCGGCGCTCTGCGAGCGCCAGGCCGCCCTGGCCGTGGGACCCGGCCTGGGCGACGATCCCGCCACCGACGCCTGGCTGCTGGACTGGCTGCCCGCGGTCGAGCTGCCGCTGGCGGTCGACGCCGACGGCCTCTCCGCCTTCGCCCGCACGGGGCGTCCGCCCGCCTTCGCCCACGACCGGGTCGTGCTCACGCCCCACGCCGGCGAGCTGGCGCGCCTGGCGGGCATCGCCCCCGACGTCCTGGCCGCCGAGCGCTTCGAGCGCGTGCCCGCCCTGGCCCGGGACTGGAACGTGACCCTGGTGGCCAAGGGCTCGCCCACCCTGATCGCCGCGCCCGGCGAGGGCCTGTTCGTCAACCCCACCGGCCACGACGCCCTGGCCCACGGCGGCACCGGCGACGTGCTGACCGGCCTGATCGGCGGCCTGCTGGCCCAGGGGCTCGACGCCCTCGAGGCCGCCCTGCTCGGCTGCTGGCTCCACGGGCGGGCGGGGGAGATCGTCGCCGAGGACGACGGCACCCGCCGCACCCTGCTGGCCCGCGAATGCGCCGAGGCCCTGCCGAGGGCCTACGCCGAACTGGAGGCCCTGACGTGCTGATCCTGGGCATCGAGACCTCCTGCGACGACACCAGCGTCGCCCTCTACGACGCCGACCGCGGCGTCGTGGCCAACCTGGTCTCGAGCCAGGTGGATCTGCACGACCATTTCGGCGGCGTGGTGCCCGAGCTGGCCTCGCGGGCCCACCTGGTGAACCTGCTGCCCCTGGTGGACGTGATGCTGGCGCGGGAGGAGATCTCGACCTCGGATCTCGACGGCGTGGCCGTGACCGCCGGCCCCGGTCTGATCGGTGCGCTGCTGGTGGGCCTGTCCACGGCCAAGGCCGTCTGCTGGGCCGCGGATCTGCCCCTGGCCGGGGTGCATCACATCGAGGGCCACATCCTGGCCAACCTGCTGAGCGGACCCATGACCCTGCCCGCGGCGGTCCTGGTGGTCTCCGGCGGGCACAGCGAGGTGGTGCTGATGCGGGAGGTCGGCCGCTACGAGCGTCTGGGCTGGACCCTGGACGACGCCGCCGGCGAGTGCTTCGACAAGACGGCCCAGCTGCTGGGCCTGGGCTACCCCGGCGGACCGGCCGTCGACCGGCGGGCCGAGCAGGGCCGCCCCGGCCGTTTCGTCCTGCCGCGCCCCCTGCACAAGGACCCCCGTATCGTCTTCAGTTTCAGCGGCTTGAAGACCGCCGTCCGGACCGAGGTCGCCGGCCTGCCCGCACCGCTCGCCGACCGGGACGTGGACGACATGTGCCACGCCCTGCGCGAGGCCGTGGTCGACGTGCTGACCACCCGCCTCTTCCAGGCCGCCCGCGAACACGACGTCCGCGCGGTCTACCTCGCCGGCGGCGTGGCCGCCAACAGCCTGCTGCGGGACCGGACGGCCGAGCTGGCCGCCCGTGCCGGGCTCGATTTCCGCCCCCCCGAACGGGTCTACTGCACCGACAACGCCGCCATGATCGCCTGCGCCGGCCACGCCCGGCTCGCGGCCGGCCATTCGGACCCCCTCACCCTGGACAGCTTCGCCCGTCGTCCTCTGGAATCCTGGGTCTAGATCCTCAGACGAAGCCTAAACCCAGCCCCGTATCTACCGAAGATATCTGATGGATCCTCAAGCAGTCGTGCCATGGCACGCCCCTTGCGATGCAGGGGGTGACTGTGAGCCAACAGGCGGTAAACGATCGATTTGCACGGATGGTGGACATGCGTGAGACGGAGACGATACTCGTCATCGACGACGAGTTGCACATCCGCACGATATTGACCTACATGCTGGAGCAGGAGGGCTTCCGGGTGGTCCAGGCCTCGGGAGGGGCCGAAGCCCTGTCCCTGCTGGATGATTCCTTGCCGGACCTCGTCCTGCTGGACATCATGATGCCGGATATGGACGGTTTCGCGGTCCTGTCGCGGATCCGCGGCCAGTTCCGCACCCACAACCTGCCGGTGATCCTGCTGACCGCCCGCGGCGAGACCCAGCAGAAGGTGCGCGGCCTGCAGACCGGCGCCAACGACTACCTGGTCAAGCCCTTCGTGCCGGACGAGCTGATGCTGCGCGTGCGCAACATGCTGCAGCTGAGCCGCAACCAGCGCGACGCCAACCCGCTGACCGGCCTGCCCGGCAACCGGGCCATCGAGAACGAGCTGCGACGGCGCCTCGAGGATGAGGAACCCTTCGGCCTCTGCTACTACGACATCGACAATTTCAAGGCCTACAACGACTACTACGGCTACGCCCGGGGCGACAAGGTGCTGTCCCTGCTCGCCGGGATCCTCACCCGCCAGGTGCTGGGGCTCGGTCGGGGCGCCTTCCTGGGGCACGTGGGGGGCGACGACTTCGTGGTCGTCACCGACGCCGATCAGGCGCTGGAGACCGCCCGCCGCGTGATCGCCGAGTTCGACACCCAGATCCGCTTCCTCTACGAACCCGAGGACTGGAGCCTGGGCTACATCGAATTGCCGGACCGCCGTGGGGATCTGCAGCGCTTCCCGCCGGTCTCGCTGACCGTGGCGGCCGTGCTCGACACCGAGCGGCGCTACACCCACGTGGGCCGCATCAACGCGGTGGCCGTGGAACTGAAGCAGTACGGGAAGTCGCGGCCCGACAGCGTGATCGTCACCGAGCGCCGAGGCGCCGGCGATCACGTCGAACCGGAGCTGGCGGCGACGGGCACCGACGGCGAGACCGCTCGGGGCCAGTGAACGGGACGGATGCGGACGGAGCGATGATGGGACCGAGAGTTCTGATCGTGGAAGACGAAGGCGCGCTGGCCAACCTGCTCGTGCAGGCCCTGGACAACGAGGGCTGCGAGGTGGCCCTGGCGCGCGACGGGATCGAGTGCATGAACAAGGTCACCGGGTTCAGGCCCGACGTGATCATCATGGACATCATGATCCCCAAGCTCGACGGCATCGACACCACGCGGTTGCTGCGCCGCAACAGGAAGTACGACGACACGGTGATCGTCGCGCTCTCGGCGCGGACCGATCCGGAGACCAAGCGGGAGATGACCGCCGCGGGCGCGGACCTGTTCTACGAGAAGCCTTTCGTGATGAGCCGGCTGATCGAGGGGATCCGCGACGCCTACGCGGCCCGCGTCGGCTCCACCTGGAAAAGAGGACGTGATTGATGAACGGCCTGACCCTGGTGACAGCGGTGATTCCCGCCGGCGCGGCCGCGGCGCCCGGCGGCCCCTGGCCCTACGCGATCGCGATCCTGCTGCTGGCGGCCTCGCTCGTCTGGCAGATCTGGAAGGTGCGGCAGCGCAGCCGTGTCCTGCATGATCGTCAGGAGCGCGTGCGGGGGCTGGAGAGCCTGCTGGCCATCTCGGCGCGGATCCACGCCTACCGCGACCCCGACCACCTGCTCGGCGAGATCGCCGAGTCGGTGCGCGAGTCGCTGGGCTTCAACCTGGTGCTGCTGCGGATCTACGACCTGGCCGAGCGGACCTTCGACGCGCGGGCCTTCGCCGGCATCGACGAAGAGGGCGTCGAGTACCTCAAGAACACGCCGGTGTCGCTGGCCGAGTTCCGCAAGCTGGCCAAGCCCCAGTTCCAGGTGTCCAACAGCTACTTCATCCATCACGACGCGGAAGGCGCCGAGCAGGCCATGGCCGGCGGCTACGTCTCCGACCTCGGCGAGCGCGAGGAGGGGGAGTGGCACGAGGACGACGCCCTGATCATCCCCCTGACCTCGCCCGAGGGCGAGATCGTGGGCTACCTGAGCGTGGACGATCCCAAGGATCGCCAGGTGCCCTCGCTGCAGCGCATCCAGATGCTCGAGCTCTTCGCCCAGCAGGCCGCCACGGCCATCGCCTCGGTGGAGCTGTACTCGCGGCTGCACGGCCAGAACCAGGAGCTGACACGTTCGGCCGATCGCCTGCGCTACCACAACGAGCTCAAGAACAACTTCGTGGCCAACGTGAGCCACGAGCTGCGCACCCCGCTGACGTCCATCAAGGCCTACAGCGAGGCCCTGCTGCACGGCCGCGCCCGCATGGACGAGGACGCCCAGCGCGAGTTCCTGCAGGTGATCCACCTGGAGAGCGAGAAGCTGACGGGCATCGTCAACAACCTGCTGGACCTGGAGCGCATGGAGCGCGAGCAGGTCACCTTCAATCGTCACCAGACCGACCTGGTGGCCCTGGTCCGCGGTCTGGAGGGCGCCGCCCGCAACCAGGCCGAGGCCAAGAACATCGACCTGACGCTGCACCTGGACCGCGACGAGATCCTGCTGGGCGTGGACGCGGACCTGATCCGCCAGCTCATCCGCCACCTGATCGACAACGCCCTCAAGTTCACCCCGAGCGGCGGCAAGGTGCACCTCTCGCTCATGGACGGCGTGTCCTCGGTGCGCGTGGTGGTGGAGGACAACGGCATCGGCGTGCCCGACAACAAGATGTCCTACATCTTCGATCGTTTCTACCAGGTGGACGGTTCGTCCACGCGCGAGCACGGCGGGCAGGGCATCGGCCTGGCCATCTGCCGCGACATCGTGGCGCGGCACGGCGGCCGCATCTGGGGCGAGCGCGTGCAGCCTCAGGGCGTGCGCTTCAACGCGCTGCTGCCCCGTCGCGACGAGATCGTGCGCCGCGGCAAGAACAACGGGCGCCGCACCATCTTCGGCGACGTGCCCGAGTTCGCGGAAAAGCTCATCCACTGGATCGGCGAGCTCATGCGCGTGCGCATCGTCTCGCTCATGGTGCCCGACTCCGGCGGCGAACACCTGGTGGTCGAGGCCGCCATGGGCCTGGAGGACGCGGTGGTCCAGGATACGCGCCTGGCCCGCGGCGAGGGGGTCGCCGGCCGCGTCTGGAGCGAGGGCGGGACCATCCTGGTCGAGGACGTGACCAACGACGAGCGCATGTCCTGGGACTCGGCCCGCACGCGCTACATGACCGGCTCGCTGCTGAGCGCGCCCATCCGCGGCGAGGGCGGCTTCGTCGGCGTGATCAACGTCAACAACCGCCTCGACGGGCGGCCCTTCACCGACCGCGACCGGCTCCTGCTCGACAGCCTCTCCGCGCGGCTCGGACCCATCCTGGCGCGGGTCGACGCCCAGCAGCGCGGCCAGCGGCAGTTCCGGGCCCTGGGCCAGGCGCTGCGCAAGAGCATCGCCATCCGCCGCGCGCGTCACGACGAGCTGGCCGAGGTCTGCCACGACATCTGCATCAACGTGGCGCTGCGCCTGCACGTGCGGGACGAGGAGCTCAGGGGCCTGGCCTTCGCCCTGCAGACCTACGATCTGGGCCTGTCGGGCATCCCCGACGACATCCTGCACAAGACGCCGCCGCTGGAGCCCGAGGAGTGGGAGATCATCCAGCAGCACGTGCGGCTGAGCCTCGACATGATCAAGACCCTGGACGCGCCCAGCGACGTCCACGAGGTGGTGCTCCATCACCACGAGCACTACGACGGCAAGGGCTACCCCGAGGGGCTGTCCGGCGAGACCATCCCGCTCGGCGCGCGCCTGCTGGCGCTGGCCGACGGCCTGACGGCCATGCTGCAGGGCCGCCCGTACAAGCGGGCCATGTCGCTCGAGCAGGCCCTCGACGAGCTCGAGGCGCGCTCCGGCAGCCAGTTCTGTCCCCGCTGCACGGCGCTCTACGTGGAGGAGGCCCGTCTGCACGACGAGCGCGTGCGGGAGATCCAGGCGTCCCGGTCGCTGGCGGTGCACGCCGAGCGGTCGAGCCGCGAGATCGACGAACCCGAACCGGAACCGGTCGAACCGGAGCCGGTCGCCTAGTACGAATCGACCACGACCGCGGACACGTGAACGCACGGGAGGCGAAACGTTGCGCAAGATCCTGATCGTCGACGACGAGCCCTACATCCTGAATATCCTCGACTTCAGTCTCGACGCCGAGGGGTACACCGTGCTGCAGGCCGCCGACGGGGATGAGGCCCTGCGGCTGGCCGTCGCGCAGCACCCGGACCTGATCATCCTCGACGTCATGATGCCGCGCCTGGACGGCTACGAGACCTGCCGCCGGCTCAAGGAGGACGCCGCGACCAAGGACATCCCCGTGGTCATGCTCACCGCGCGCAACAGCCGCGAGGACCGCGACAAGGGGGACAAGGCCGGCGCCGACGGCTTCATGACCAAGCCCTTCAGCCCCCAGCGCCTGCTGGACGTGGTGCAGGAGTACCTGGGCGTCGCCAAGTAGCGGCGCGCCGCGCGGCCTCCCGCGCGATCCGATCCGGGACGCCGGAGCTTCGGTTCCGGCGTCCCGTCGCGTTCCCGCCCCCCAGACGTTGCCCGCCCGTCCCGACCCGTGTATCCTCCCGTCGCGGAGGAATCCCTTGAGCCGAACCGATCCCGACACGACCCCGTCCCACGCGTCCCCGCCCCGGCTGGCCGAGGTGGTCCTGCCCGTGCCCCTGCCCGGCCCCTTCACCTATCTGGTGCCCGAGGACTGGGAGGAGACGCCCCGCGCGGGCGACCTGGTCGGCGCCCCCTTCGGTCGCCGCAAGGCCGTGGTGGGCCTGGTGCTGTCCGCGCGCACGGGCGAGCCCGGCCAGACCGAGCAGGACGGGCACCGCCTGCGGCCCCTGTCGCGCCGCTACGACCGGACCTACGCCGTGACCGGGGACCGCCGCAGCCTGCTGGACTGGATGACGGGCTACTACGCCCTGCCGCCGGGCGAGCTGGTGCCCCTGTTCCATCCGCCGAAGCCGGGCACCCGCGGCCGCAAGTCGCGTCACGAGCCGACGGACTTCCCCCTGAGCGACCCCGAGGACATCGACCTGACGCCCGACCAGCGCAGCGCGGTGGAGACGGCCGTCGACCACCTCGAGCGCCGGGCCTACGGCGCGCTGCTGCTGCACGGCGTGACCGGCAGCGGCAAGACCGAGGTCTACCTGCGGGCGGTGGCCGAGGCCCTCGACCGCGGTCGCGGCGCCGTCTTCCTGCTGCCGGAGATCGCCCTGACGCCCCAGACCGAGGCCCGCATCCGGGCGCGCTTCGGCGACGCGGTGGCCACCGTCCACAGCGGCCTGTCGGCCGGCGAGCGCTGCCGCGTGCACGAGGCGGCCGCCCGGGGGGAGGTGCGCGTGGTGGTCGGGCCGCGTTCGGCCTTGTTCGCCCCGGTGCGCGACCTGGGGCTGGTGGTCGTGGACGAGGAGCACGAGACCTCGTACAAGCAGGAGGAGAAGCCCCGCTACCACGCCCGCCACGCCGCCCTGGTGCGGGCCCGTGCGGCCGACGCCTACGTGATCCTGGGCTCGGCCACGCCCGATCTGGAGAGCATCCGCAACGCACGCGAGGGGCGCTACGGCCTGGTGGAGCTGAACGACCGTCCGGTGGGCCGTCTGCCCACGGTGGAGATCGTCGACATGCGCGAGGAGACCGTCCGCGACGGGTTCTCGCCCCGCCTGCTGCGGCGGCTGGAGGAGACCCTCGCGCGCGAGCGCCAGGCCATCCTCTACTACAATCGCCGCGGCTACGCCCGCGTGCTTCAGTGCGCGGCCTGCGGCGAGGCCGTACCGTGCCCCAGCTGCGATATCGGCCTGACCGTGCACCTGCGGCCCCGGCGTCTGCTCTGCCACTACTGCGGCTTCTCCCGCGCGGCGCCCGACGACTGCCCGTCCTGCGGCGAGGGCGCCTTCCTGCCCGCGGGCGGCGGCACCGAGAAGCTGGAACTGGCCCTGACCGCCCACTTCCCCACGGCCCGCGTCCGGCGGCTCGACCAGGACACCACCCGTCGCCGCGGCAGCCACGCCCGCATCCTCGCCGAGTTCGCCGAGGGCGGCGCGGACATCCTCGTCGGCACCCAGATGGTGGCCAAGGGGCATCACTTCCCGGGGGTCGACCTGGTGGGCGTGCTGGCGGCCGACGACGGCGTCTCCCTGCCTGATTTCCGCGCCCACGAGCGCACCTTCCAGCTGCTGACCCAGGTCGCCGGCCGCACCGGCCGCGACGCGCCGGGACGCGTGGTCTTCCAGACCTGGCAGCCGGAGCATCCGGTGGTGCGTCACGCCGCCGCCCAGGATCCCCGCACCTTCGCCGACGAGGAGCTGGAGATCCGCGGCCTGGTGGGCTATCCCCCGTACCGGCGCATGCTCCGCGTGGCCCTGACCGGTCGTCGACTGGGGGAGACGGAGGCCGCCGCGGACGAGCTGGCGGGCCTGGTGCGCAGCGAACTGCGGCAGCCCGACCTGGAGGTGCTCGGTCCCGCTCCCGGCGTCTTCCCTCGCCTGCAGGACCGGTACCGCGTCCAGATCCTGCTCAAGGGCGCGCTCTCCGCGGCCCAGAAGGCCTGGCTCGCGGATTGCGCGCGCCGGCTGGCCGGTCGGCACCGGGGGCTGGACGTCCTGCTCGACGTGGACCCCGTCGGCCTGTGGTGATACCTGATCTCAAAAAGGTCATGATAGCGCAAAATGACGCTCAAGAATTCCTGTCGTCGCGCCGATAATTGCCTTATAATGATGACACGTAACGCCGGACCGGCCCCCGCACCGGTTCCGGATTCCCGTGTCTTACCCCGCCGCCTGCACCGACCCACCGAAAGGATCGGGATGTCCAGCTGTATCCGACCCCAGGCGTCCTCGCGATTCGTACGCCTCGTCGCCCGTTCGTTCTTCGCACTGGTCCTGCTCGGCGCCGTCGCGGCCCTGGCCGACGACGACAAGCCCGTCCGCCGCTACGGCTATCGCCCCTCGCCCGACTTCGAGCGCGAGTACGCCGAGCGCCTCCGCGTGCTGCCCGTGGACAAGCAGCTGCCCGAGTCCTTCAACTGGCTGCCGTACCTCACGCCGGCCAAGGACCAGGGCGACTGCGGTTCCTGCTGGTCCTTCGCGGCCATGGGGCAGATCGAAGCGCACATGAAGATCAACTACGGCGCGAACCTGGATCTCTCGGAGCAGCAGGGGATCGACTGCAACCCCTACGGCGCCGATTGCGGCGGCGGCTGGGCCTCGGCGGTCTACAACTTCGCGCAGACCTACGGCGTCGTACGCGAGGAGGCCATTCCCTACATCGGCGGCGAGAACCCCGGCTGCGCGCAGTGGGACTACATCCCCTTCGCCCACCTGACGGACTGGTACTACGTCTCGAACAACGTCAACCAGATCAAGACCGCCCTGCTGGACGGGCCGGTCTGCAGTTCGGTGCAGGCCGAGGGCGTGCTGGACGACTACGTCTCCGGCTGCATCAGCTATCCCGGCGGCATCTACACCGACCACCTGATCGTGATCGTGGGCTGGGACGACCGCGCCTGCGACTTCAACGGCGGCTGGATCTGCAAGAACTCCTGGGGTGCGGACTTCGGCGACGGCGGGCTGTTCACCATCGAGTACGGCTCGGCGATGATCGGCTCGGGCGTCACCCAGATCCAACTCATGGAGCCCGACGTGGAGCTGACCCTGCTCGGCCCCGACGACGAGCCCACGTACCTGGCCGGCGACGAGGTGACCATCTCCTGGATCACCGGCGGCGCGGGCTGCTCCACCGTCGACGTATGGTTCGGCGAGAACGGCGCCTTCACCACGCAGGTCGCCGACGGGATCCCCAACACGGGTTCGATCACCTGGAACCTGCCCAACGTGACCACCGACAGGGCCCGCTTCTGCGTGATCGCCAACGGGGACACCCGCGACGGCTTCGAGATCTCCGACCGCTACTCCATCATCGGCCACAAGTCGGTGTACGTGTCGTCCGCCGGCAGCAACACCTTCCCCTACGATTCGCCGGCCACCGCGGCCCACGACATCAACGACGCCCTGACCGCCTGCGCCGGCCACGACTCCGTGCTGGTGGCCGGGGACGACTACACCGGTCCCATCGGCGTCAGCGGCACCACCTGGGTGATCGGCGGCTGGAATCCCACCTTCTCGGTCAAGGACCCGGGCGCCTATCCCACCCGCATCACCTCGGTCACCTCGTGCATGCTCTTCGTGGAGGAGACCGACGGGCACACCGGCGTCGAGGGCTTCGAGTTCCACGACGGCCAGGGCACCATCTCCAGCACGCCGTCCTACGGCATGCACGGGGGCGGCGTGTACGTCAGCGGCTCCTCGCCGGTGATCCGCGACTGCCTGTTCACGGACAACACCGCGGAACCCTTCGGGGGCTACGGCGTGGGCGGCGGCATCGCCGTGTTCGGGGGCAGCCCGACCATCGAGGGCTGCGAGTTCAGCGGCAACGCGGCCGATGTGGGCGGCGCCATCGCCCTGTTCGACGCCGCCGACGCCGTGATCACGGACTGCACCTTCACCGGAAACGCCTGCAAGTCGACCGATATGGGCCAGCACGGCGCGGCCGTCTACGCCGAGGGCGGTTCGCTGTCCTTCGCGGGCAACACGGCCACGGGCCAGATCGTCGCCCACCGGGGCGGCGCCCTCTACGCGAACGGTTGCCCGCTGGATATGGCGAACAACCACCTCGCGGGCAACCAGGCCCTGGACGCCGGCGGCGCAGTCGCGGTGTTCGGAGGGGGGCTGACCCTCGTCGGCGGCCGGTTCGACGCCAACGGCACGGGCGTCGACGGCGGCGCCGCGATCTGGATCGACGGCGGCGACGCCGCGATCCGCAACGCGGTCTTCACGGACAACGTGGCCGAGACCGTGGCGGCCGCGATCCTGCTCGAGAACGTCGGCGACGTGGAGGTCGGGAACTGCCTGTTCACAGGCAACGTCGTCACCACGGGCTTCAGCCTGGGTTCGACGGGCGTCCTGACCGGCGCGAGCCTGCTGTACCGCAACAACGTGGCGTACGGCAACCCCGCCGGCGGCGTGGGCGGCGGCGTGACCACGCACACCGTCGACTACAACGTGTTCTGGAACAACAGCCTCGACTACCAGGGCCTGACGCCCGGCGCCCACGACCTGCAGGCCGAACCCCTGTTCGTCGACGCCGCCGGAGGCGACTGGAGCCTGGCGCTGCACTCGCCCTGCCTCGACCGGGGCGATCCCGACGCGGCCTGCCTCGACCCGGACGGCTCGCGCAACGACGCCGGCCCCTGCGGCGGCCCCTCCGCCGACTTCCTGGCGCCGTCCTACATCACCGGCGCCGTGCTGACCGATCTGGGCGACGATCGCAACGAGCTGAGCTGGGACGCCAGCGTCGACCCCGGCGTGGTGTCCTACGTGGTGTACCGCAGTTCGGACGACCCCTTCCTGCCGGGCGCCGACAAGGTGATCCATACCGTCGCGCACCCGAACACGAGTTGGATCGACGAATCGCCCGATGGCGGGTCCTACTACGTGGTGGCGTTGGACGCCGCGGGCCGCGTAGGCGGCTATTCGGACAAGCTGACGCCGTCGACCTCGGAAACGGGAGCGGACCTCCCGCGCGTCCTGGCGGTGACCGGCGTGAAGCCCAACCCCTTCAACCCGCGGACCACCGTGTCCTTCGCCCTGCCCCGCGACGGGCGCGTCACCGTGCGCGTGCACGACATGCGCGGACGCACGGTGCGCACGCTGGTGGACGGACCGCTGCCCGCGGGCCGGCACGAGACGGTCTGGGACGGACGGAGCGACGCCGGCACGGGCGTGGCGACGGGCGTCTACCTGGTGCGCGTGCACGACGGGACGCGCGCCGAGACGGCCAAGCTGATGCTGGCCAAGTAGGAGGGATCAGCCGGCGAGGGCGGCGAGGGCGTCGTCCAGATCGACCGGCTGATCCAGTTCGACCTTCCCGATCCGCGTCGGCAGGATCCAACGGACCCGGCCGGCGCGGTTCTTCTTGTCCCGAACCACCAGGCGACCGACCTCCGCGCGCGGCGGCGCCGCGGCGGCGACCGGCAGGCCGCAGGCCGCCAGCAAGGCCACCTGCCGGTCGGCGCAACGCCGTGTGCAGAGGCCGCGGGCGGCGGCCAGGCGCGCGGCCACGGCCATGCCCAGCGCCACGGCCTCGCCGTGTCCGATCCCCAGCAGGGGCTCCAGGGCGTGGCCGAGGGTGTGGCCGAGGTTCAGGGCGCGACGCGGTCCGGCCTCGAAGGGATCGGAGGCCACCACGCGGGCCTTGACCTTCACCGAGGCGGCGATCCACTCGCCCCAGGGCAGGGCGCCGGCGTCGGCGAGGGGGCGTCGGCCGTCGCCGCGGGCGAGCTGCGCCGACAGGTCGTCCGCGCGGGACTCCAGGGCCCGGAACAGGGCGGGCGAGCCGATCACGGCGGCCTTGATCGTCTCGGCCAGGCCGTTGCGCCATTCCCGACGCGGCAGCGTGGCCATCAGGCCGACGTCGGCGGCCACCAGCTCGGCGGGATGGAAGGTGCCGATGGGGTTCTTGAGGCGGTCCAGGTTGACGGCCGTCTTGCCGCCGACCGCCGCGTCGACCGCCGCCAGCAGGGTGGTGGGCACCGAGACGAAGTCCACGCCGCGCACCCAGGTCGAGGCGGCCAGGGCCGCCATGTCCAGCAGGGTGCCCCCGCCGATCCCGATCAGCAGGCCGTCCCGGGGCAGGCCGATCCGGGCCAGCCAGCGATACGAGGCCTCCAGCTCGGACAGGGTCTTGATCCCCTCGCCGGCCGGACGCACCCGGCGGGGGAGGTCCGCGAGGGCCGGGGCCAGGATTCCGCGGTGGCGCCGCCAGACCGCGGCGTCGACCAGGGCGGCCGCGGGTCGGTCGCCGCGGCGGGCCAGGGCCGCGGCGAGGGCGTCGGGGCCGCAGAGGTAGCGGCCGCGAAAGTCTCCGAAACGGATGGTCAGCTCGTGTTTCGCGTCGATCATGGTCCATCCCGGGTCGAGGTCGGCGTCGTCGTCGGACGCCTCAGCATAGCAGACCGCGCCGCCGCGGGCCACGCTCCGGGTCGTCGGCCCGGTGATCACCGTTGACTTGGGTGTTTTCGATTGACCGGGCCTGATAGCTCGTTACCTTTGTCCCCTGTGGGAGCGCGCCGCTCGAGACGCGCCCAGCTTGGCATACCCGCAAGGAGTGAATGTCTCATGGCTGCGAAAATGACCGAAATCCGCTGGCACGGGCGGGGAGGACAGGGCGCCAAGACCGCCGCGATCTTCCTGGCCGAAGCGGTGATGGAGCGAGGAAAGTTCAGCCAGGGGTTCCCCGAGTACGGACCCGAGCGCCGCGGCGCGCCGGTCCGGGGCTACACCCGCATTTCCGACGACCCCATCCGCGTCCACTGCAGCATCGCCGAGCCCAAGTACGTGATCGTGCTCGACTCGTCCCTGCTGGATTCCGCCGCCGCCGGCGTCGCCGACGGCATGCGGGACGATACGATCTTCCTGATCAACACCCTCGAGACCCCGGCCAAGATCCGCCAGCGTCTGGGGCTCAAGGCCGGCGAGGTCCACTGCGTGGACGCCTCGCTCATCGCCAAGGAGAGCTTCGGGCGGCCCATCCCCAACATGCCGATGATCGGCGCCCTGGCGAAGATCTCCGACGTCATCGAGCTCGAGGAGCTGACCGACTGCATGGTCAAGCAGCTCAAGAAGAAGTTTTCCCAGGCCGTCGTCGACGGGAACGTCACCGCCGTCGAGCGCGCCTACGAGGAGTTGGTGTCCGAATGAGCCAGATTCCGAACAAGGACCTCCACGACGGAGGCATCATCCGGGACGCCGGCGGCGCGAGCCGCTTCAAGACCGGGGACTGGCGCTCGGACGTGCCGCGTTGGGTCGAGGAGAACTGCACCCACTGCATGTTCTGCTGGATCTACTGCCCGGACACCGCCGTCGCGCTGGACACCACCGGCGAGAAGACCAAGATGACCGGATTCGTCTACGAGCACTGCAAGGGCTGCGGCATCTGCGCGCAGCACTGTCCGCCCGCGAAGAAGGGCAAGGCGGCCATCGTGATGGTCCGCGACGAGAAGTGAGCCACGGAAAGGAGAGTTCCATGAAGCAGCTGTTCGTCGGGCTGACCGGGAACGAGGCCGTGGCGACCGCTTTCAAGCAAGCGCGTCCCCACGTCGCCCCCGCCTTCCCGATCACGCCGCAGACAGAGTTGATGCACAAGTACGCGGACTTCGTCTCCGACGGCGAGGTCGACACCGAGATGATGCTCGTCGAGAGCGAGCACTCCGCCATGAGCGCCGCGGTGGGCGCCGCCGCCACGGGCGCGCGGGTCTTCACCGCCACCAGCTCGGCGGGTTTCGCGCTCATGTGGGAGGTCGTGTACATCGCGGCCAGCCTGCGCCTGCCCATCTGCATGCCGGTGGTCAACCGGGCGCTCTCGGGCAACATCAACATCCACAACGACCACTCCGACGCCATGGGCGGCCGCGACGCCGGCTGGATCCACCTGTGGTGCGAGAACACCCAGGAGGCCTACGACGCGGGCCTGATGTGCTGGCGCATCGCCGAGCACACGGGCGTGAGGCTGCCGGTGATGATCAACTACGACGGCTTCATCATCAGCCACACCGCGGAGTCGATCCACATCCTGCCCGACGAGGACGCCTGGAAGTTCGTGGGTCCGAAGGACGTGAACGCGGGCTACTCCCTGCTGGACGTGGAGAACCCCATCACGGTCGGTCCCCTGGACCTGCCCGATTACTACTTCGAGCACAAGGCCTCGCAGATCGCGGCGATCGACGACTCGCCCGCGGTCATCAAGTCCGTGTTCGAGGAGTACGGCGACCTGACCGGCCGCCGCTACGACTTCATCGAGGAATACCGCACCGACGACGCCGAGATCATCATGGTGGCCCTCGGCTCGACCGCCGGCACCGCCAAGGTCGTCATCGACGAGTTCCGCGAGAAGGGCGTGAAGGTGGGCCTGGTCAAGATCCGCGTCTTCCGTCCGTTCCCCAACGAACGGCTGGCGGAGGTGCTGGGCAAGGCCAAGGTCGTGGGCGTGATGGACAAGTCCGTGACCTTCGGCGGCTTCGGCGGCCCGGTCTTCAACGAGATCCGCTCGGCCCTGTACGGCATCGCGAACCCCCCGAAGATCCACGACTGGATCTACGGTCTGGGCGGACGCGACACCGACCTGGCCCAGATCGAGGACCTGATCGAGCAGCTCGTCGCCATCGCCGGCGGCCGGGAAGCCGATCCCGTGAACATGATGGGCGTTCGCCTGTAGAAAGGAGGTTCGACGATGGCCAACATTCAGACGCTTTCCAAGTGCGACGAACTCCTGACGGGCGGACACCGAGCCTGCGCCGGCTGCACGGGCTCCAACATCCTGCGTCAGATCATGCTGACGGCCGGCCCCGACACCGTCGTGGGCGGCGCGACCGGCTGCATGGAGGTCGTGACCACCATCTTCCCGTACACCGCCTGGAAGACCCCGTTCATCCATTCGGCGTTCGAGAACTCGGCGGCCACCATCTCCGGCGTGGAGACGGGCTACCGGGCCCTGAAGGCGGCCGGGCAGCTGCCCGTGGAGCGCGACCACATCAACTTCATCGCCTTCGGCGGCGACGGCGGCACCTACGACATCGGTCTGCAGTCCCTGTCGGGCGCCATGGAGCGCGGCCACAACATGCTGTACGTATGCTACGACAACGAGGCGTACATGAACACCGGCATCCAGCGGTCGGGCGCGACGCCGTTCGGCGCCCACACCTCGACCGCGCCGGCCGGCAAGGTCAAGCAGGGGAAGGAGCAGCACCGCAAGGATCTGACCAAGATCATGGTGGCGCACAACATCCCCTACGTGGCCCAGGCCACGCCCTTCCACTGGAAGGACCTGGCGGCCAAGGTCGAGAAGGCCCTGTCGGTGGACGGTCCCGCCTTCCTGAACATCCTGATGCCCTGCACCGTGGGCTGGGGTTTCGACCCGGCCATCGGCATGGAGCTCTGCAAGCAGGCCGTGGAGGCCAACTTCTGGCCCCTGTTCGAGGTCGAGGACGGCCACTACAAGCTGAACAAGAAGCCCAAGGCCGACCGGACGCCCATCGTGGACTGGATGAAGCAGCAGGTGCGCTTCAAGCACCTGTTCAAGCCGGGCAACGAGGAGCGCCTGGAGGAGATCCAGCGCCGGGTGGACGACGAGTTCGCCAAGATCATGCAGCTCTGCGAGATGGGCTGATCGATCCCGCGCGATCACGCCGGCCGGCTCCCCGGAGCCGGCCGGTTTTTCGTGCCTGGGGGCGTGGCGTGGGGTAGACTCGGGTCGACATCGAGACCCGCTATCACGAGGGAGGCCCCCCATGTCGAGTCGCCGTTGCCGTATCCCCACGCTCCTGATCCTGCTGCTGGCCGTCGTCGCCGGCCGCCCCGCGCACGCCGGCCTGGATCCGGCGCTCGCCGCCCTGCTGCCCGAGGACGCGCGCATCGTCGTCGCGGCGCCCTCGCTCGCCGGGGTGGACGCCGCCGTCGCGCAACTGGTCGAGCGGCTGGGCCTGCCGACCTGCAAGAGCGACCCGATCTCCCACTTCTTCGAGGCGTCCCCGGAAGGCCTGCTCGGCGCCGCCGATCCGCAGGCCCCGCTGGCCGTGGCCCTCGGCCTGCCGCCGCTGGGCACGGACGCGGCCTACACGCACACCGCCGTCTTCCGCACGACGCTCGCGCCGGCGGAGCTCGAGACGGCGCTGGCGGCGCTCGATCCCGCGGGACCGGCCGGGCACGTCGGCCCCGACGGCTGGGTGATCGTCACCACCGATCCCGGCTACGCCCCGGGACACGGCGACGCCGCACTGCTGGCCGATCCGCCCCCCGGCGACGCGTTCGTGCGGATCGACATCGGCGGGCTGCTCGGGGACTACGGTCCGATGATCGCCATGGGGCTGGGCGCCCTCGAGGCCGCGGCGGCCGCGCCGCGGGACGGGGAGGACGCCGCGGCCGGGCCGCAGGTGTCGCCCGAGCAGATCAAGACCATGCGGACCTTCGCCGAGGCCCTGATCGCGTCGCTGCTCCGATTCGACATGGGACTCGGGATCCGTCGCGACGAGGCGGTCCTCGTCACCCGCCTGGACGTCGCGCCGGACAGCCCCCTGACGCCGGGGCCCCAGCCGGACTTCGCGCGCGCGCGACACCTGACCCGATACCTGGACCACGACGCCGACCTCACGTCGGTGGGCGCCATGGACATGGCGCGCCTGCTCGAGGTCTACCTGCCGTTCATCAGGTCCACGCTCCGGAACGATGCGGCCGACGCCGGCGCCGGAGCGCGGGAGATGGCGGCCTGGCTGGAGAGGTACTACGAGATCGTCGGCGGGTTCGACGATCCCTACGCCTCGGTCGTGGAGTTCGACGAGGCCGGAATACGGATGCTCGGCCTCGCCGAGTCCGACGACGCGGCCGCCCAGGCGGAGCGCATGGCCGGCCTGCTCGACGACCTGCCCGACGGTTCCGGCGGCCTGTCCCTGGAGCGCGTGAGGGTGCGTCCGCTGGCCGGCGTGAACCCCCTGGTCTGGTCCCTCGCCGTCACGTCAGACGCGGACGCCGATCCGCTTGGCTACGGGAAGGGGATGGCCCAGGCCACGCCCTGGGGCAACCTGGATCCGCGCCTCGCGCCCGGCCTGATCCCGGCCTACATCTCGATGGCCGTCCGGGGGGACCTGCTCCTGTTCGCCTGCGGCGACGCCCCGGACGCCCTGGGCGACCTGCTGTCGCGGCTGGACGCGGACGACGGGCACGAGGACACGCGCATCGACTGCGTGGCCCGGCGCGGGGTCGCGGGCACCCGTCAGGTCGTGATCGGGGATCTGGCGCCGTACCTGGCCTGGATCGCCGCGCTGCTGCCGGAGGACGCGCCGGACCTCGCCGCCGCCCTCGACCCGGACCAGTCGCTGCGCCTGCTGCTCTCCTCGTCCACGTCGGACACGCGCTACACCTCGTATACCGAGCTGGACATGGAGGTGCTGGACGCGGTGGGTCGGATGCTGGGGATGCTCGACGGGGGAAGCTGCGACTAGAGGGAGATGTACCAGACCCAGGCCGCGTCGCCCCAGAGGGTGACGGCCATGGCGGCGGGCGCCAGGAAGACGCCGTAGGGGACGGCCGTGCGCCCGTCGGCCCGCCGGGCGAGCATCAGGACCAGGGCCAGCACCGTGCCGAGCCCTGAGCCGACCAGGAAGGTCATCAGCACGCCCTGCCAGCCCAGCCAGGCGCCGAGCATGGCGGCCAGCTTCACGTCGCCGAAGCCCAGCCCCTCCACGCCGCGCCAGCGGCGATACCCTTCCCGCAGCAGCCACAGGGCCGCGAAGCCGCCGGCCGCGCCGATCAGGGCGTCGAGGCGCGAGGTGCCCAGCAGGGGGCAGGCGAGCAGGCCGAGGGCCGTGCCCGGGAGGGTCATGGCGTCCAGGATCAGGCGATGGTCCAGGTCGATGAAGAAGACGGCCAGCAGGGTCAGGAGCATCGCGGCGGTGGCCGCCGCGGCGGCCGGGGTGGGAGCCGTCGTCGCCGCCACGACGCACAGCCCGGCGCCCAGCAGCTCCACCAGGGGATAACGCGCGCTGACGGGCTCGGCGCAGTCGCGGCAACGTCCGCGCAGCAGCAGCCAGCCGAGAACCGGCAGGTTGTCCCGCGGCCGCACCGGCGTGCCGCAGCGGGGGCAGCGCGAGGCGGGCCGCACCAGCGACTCGCCCCGCGGCAGGCGCCAGATCACCACGTTCAGGAAGCTGCCGAGGCAGGCGCCCATAACGGCGACGCCGGCGAGGAGGGTGGTCGCCGGCAGTCCCGTGTGGTTCGCGAGCGGGGTCAGGGCCGTCATCGTCCGGACACCACCTGCCTCGCCTTCTCGGGGTCCTGGAAGCGCGGCATGACGGTGGCGGCATCCACCTTGCCGTCGCGGTAGAGCTCCAGCAGCGAGTCGTCGAGCAGGCACATGCCGTCGCTGCTGCTGCTGGTGATCACGTTGTTGATCAGGTGGATCTTGCCCTCGCGGATCTGGTTGGCCACCGGGTTGGTGACGAACAGCACCTCGCGGGCGGCCACCCGGCCGGTGCCGCTGAGGTGGGGCAGGAGCACCTGGGAGATGACGCAGCGCAGGGTCAGGGCCAGGCGGGTGCGGATCTCCTCCTGGTCCTGGACCGGGAACACGTCGATGATGCGGTTGATGGTCTTGGCCGCGGACTGGGTGGCCAGGGTGCTGATCACGATGTTGCCCGTCTCGGCGGCGGTGAGCGCGATCTCGATGGTGGCCCGGTCGCGCATCTCGCCCACGAATATCACGTGGGCCATCTGGCGCAGGGCCGCGCGAAGGCCGGTGCTGTAGTCGTGCACGTCCACGCCGACCTCGCGCTGGTCGATCACGCACTGCTTGCTCTTCATCCTGAACTCGATCGGGTCCTCGATGGTCACGATGTGCTTGGCGTGGCCCTCGTCCGTGTTCAGGTACTCGAGGAAGCTGGCCAGGGTGCTGGACTTGCCGGCGCCGGTGGGGCCGGTCATCAGGATCAGGCCGTTGGGAATCTGGCTGAGACGGTGCATGAGCAGGTCCGGAATGCCGAGCTTGGAGTGGTGCGGGATCTCCAGGGGCACCAGCCGCAGCACCGCGGACACCGAGCCGCGCTGCTGGAACACGTTGGCCCGGAAGCGCGCCACGTCGAAGAGCTCGATGGACATGTCGCCGTCCAGGTCGCGCTCGAACTTCTCGCGCTGCTCGTCGTTGAGCAGCGCGTAGGCCAGGTCGCGACTCTCCTCGGGCGACAGCCGGTGGTCCGGATTGTGGAACTCCAGACGGCCGTACACGTGGTAGGTCACGGGCGAGCCGGCGGAGATGAGGATGTCCGAGGCGTCCCGGGCCACGGCCTCGCGGAGCACCTCGTCGATGGTCAGCGCCCGTTGCGTCGTCACGGGCTCGGGCGGGGCCAGGGTCGTCATGTCCTCATCTCCTCCGTCGTTCTTGCGTCGTCTCGACCAGATCATGCGGGTCCTAGTGCCTGAGGGTGCGCGAGTCGGCCTCGTCCAGATGGGCGAAGAGCTCGTTCAGGCCCGCCAGGGGCTCCAGATCCACGATCTGGGGCTCGATGCCCGCCCGCGCCAGGATGGTCAGGACGTGGTCGCGCGCCTCGCGGGGCACGGCCGCCAGCAGCACCCGCTGCTCGACCGATCCCTCGGCGTCGTCGAGCGTCACCAGGTCCATCAGCTGGCCCGCCAGGACGGGGTCGTCGACGCCCTCGAGGTTCAGGTGCTTGGGGGCCTCGAAGGGCAGGGCCTGCTGCAGGTCGTCCTCGTCCAGGGGCGGGGTCAGCGCCTCCTGGACCATGGCGTCCTGCCAGCCGACGGTCACCGCCACGCGGCCGAGCTGGCGCCGGCCGAGCGAAAGGCGCTTCATCAGGGCCTTGAGCGCGGCGGCCGCGGACTCGGCGTCCGCCCCGCAGGGCTCGATGCCCGCGTGGGTGATGCGCTCCAGTCGGGTTCGACCGGTGCCGCGCACGAGCTTCACGCTCGTGGAGCCCACGTCGATGCCCGTTCTCGCTGTCGTCAATCCGAACAAGTGCGTCCCTCCTTGGCGGACTAGTTGCCGTATCCTTCGTTCCAGCTGAGGATCCTCATGGTGCCCGACACGAGCCCGGGCCACTGCTGCAGGATTGAGTCGGGCAGTCGCTCCAGGAAACCGTCGTCGTAGGTGAAGTTCACCGGACCGACCTGGATGTAGGTGCCCAGCATGATGAACGAGCCCGTGGCCCTGAAGCGGTCGCTGCCCGAGAGGCTGATGTTGTAGTTCCAGGGGCCGGTCAGATAGGTGACGCCGGGATATCGGTTCATGCCCAGGCGCGAACGGCGTCCGGCGTAGAACTGGTGCGCGATCATCGCGACGCCGTTGCGCGGCTGCATGCGCAGGTTCTCGATGTAGGTGTACCCGCCGCGCCAGTAGCGCGAGTCGGTCAGCTGATCCGCGGTGACGCCCTCGAAGCGGCTGTTGATGATGGTGGCGTTGATCGAACGCGGATTGTTCGGTCGCAGGTAGACGTCGGTCAGCCCGCGGTCGCCCGGCGGGTTGACCACCGGCGGCAGTCCGAAGTTCACGACCACCGAGACGTCGCCCGCGTCCCGGCTGAACACGCCGGTCGTCTCGTCGAAGTAGCGGTTCATGACGGCGTTGCCGTTGAAATAGAAGGAGAAGGTGCGGGTCCAGTTGTTGTAGCTGGTCTGGCCGACCAGGCTGTCGCCGAGGGCCGAGGTGATGTCCGTGCCGTGGCGGTTGTAGATCCGGGCCTGGGGCACGCCGCCGATCCGGGTGCCCCGGACGTAGTAGTAGGTGTCGTCCGGGTAGGCGTCAGGCTCGGTGAGCATGGGAGGCGGCGTGACGTCGAAGCCGTCGGACAGGGTGCCGCACCGGAAGTTCCGGTTGCGGAAGCCGAACCAGGCCCAGCCGTTGACGTGGGCGCGGCCGTTGACGCAGACGCGTCCCAGGGCGAGGAAGTCCCCGCAGCAGAGTACCGCCAGGCCGAGCCCGCTGGGCGGGATCTCGGCGATGGTCTCGATGCGCCGGGTGGCGTCGTCGACGACGCCGGTGGCGGTCATGCGCACGACGTCGTTGGTCACGCCGGCGACGGTGGTGTCGACGATGGACAGGTTGTACGTGCCGTTGGCGAGCGGCTCGTCCACCCAGCCGTCCCGCCAGACCCGGTTCTGCACCAGGCGGGCGCGGGCGCGTTCGATGGCGCTGTCGGCCAGGTAGAAGGCCTCCTCGGAATTGTGCTGGTGGCGCGCGACCTTGACCTCCGAGGTGGTCGTCGACACGACGGCCGCGGTGCCGATGAGCATCACGAAGGCGAAGACGGTCACCACGAGCAGGACGTAGCCGCCCTCCCGGTCGCGACGCGGTCTCCCGATCCTGTCATGCGCTCGTGTCATCCCTAGTACTCCAGGGTTCGGTTCCGGATCGAAACCGTGTTCAGTTCGCTGTACTTGACGCTGTCGGCCGAAGAGAACTCGAGATCGACGGTCACGCTGGTCGTGTCGGCGTTGATGGTGACGTCGAAGCGGGTGCAGTCGAGGTCCGCCATGTCCGTGCTGTTCTGCTGGAGCCGCGGTCCGTCGGACCCGTTGACCAGCCGGTAGGTGTGGGTGACGCCCCCGGTGAGGTCGTAGAGCCTGAAGGCGTTGGGGCCGGTGCGCTCGATGCGGTTGGCGCCCCGGACCGCGCGCGAGATCCTGGACATCACGACCGTGGTGTGCCCCTGCATCTCCGCCCGGTCGCGACTGCGCGTCGTGGCCTGCTGGTTCACGATCACGACCTTGCCCAGCGCGATGATGACGATGGCCGAGGCCAGCAGGGCCACCATCAGCTCCATCATCGTGATGCCGAGCTGGCGTCGTCTCAGAAGGTCGATCCGGTCCAAGGCAGGCTCCTCGCGATGATGGTCGTGCAGCTCAGGGAACGGGGCACCAGGCCCCGGTCGAGCCGTTCGTTCCAGGTGACCGTGACGGTCACGGTCGACGCCTGCAGTTCGGGCGTCCCGGTGGCGACCGCGTGGGAGACCACGTACGAGAGGCCGTCCACCACGTAGGTCGTGTCCGTGGCGGCCAGGGTCGCCAGGTTGTCGTAGGTCTTGTCGCGGCGGACCCGTTCGAGCCGGGAGCGCGCCACGCCCGAGGCCTTGCGCCAGTGGTCCTCGCCCATCACCTGCTTGTGGGTGCGGGCGTGGAACTGGGCCATGCCGAAGAACACGATCAGGAGCATGAACGACGCGACCATCACCTCGACCAGGGTGAAGCCCGCCGTGCGGCGGGGGCCGTCCGTTCCGTGTCGGCTCCGTGTGACCATGCGCGTCTCCTTCCGGACGGATCCTGGGGGCCGGCCGCGAACGGGCCGGACCCCCATGTGTCGATCCGCCCGTTACAGCCCAGCGACCACGGGCGGGTTACCGTTGCTGTTGATGTTCGGCACCGTGACGGTGACGGTCACGCCGGCCATCTTCAGCCCGGACCGGCCGGTCGCGCGGACGGTGAAGGCCGAAGTGTTGGCGTTGCCGCCGCCACCACCCGTGATGGCGTAGGTGAACAGGTCGGTCCGGGTGAGGTCGACGATGCCGGTGGCACCGGAGGGCCAGATCGGGTTGCCGGCCGCGTTCTGGTTCTCGATGGCCCAGGCCTTCGCGGACGTGACGACCTCGCCGATCTTGCCGGTGGCCTCGGACACGCGCGCGTTCTTGATGTACTTGGTGTACATCGGCACGGCGACGGCGGCCAGGACGCCGACGATCACGACGACGACCATCAGCTCGACCATGGTGAAGCCCTTCTGATTGGGCTGCTTGCGGAAGCGGTTCATCCTTGTTCCTCCTTCTGCATCATGCAGATCGTTCCCCCGGACTCGATCTCACCAGCGGGCGCCCGTCCGGGCTGTTCGCACCCGCCGCTCACACTGGGCGACTACATTCCGGACACGCCCTGCAGCATCGCGTCGCCCATGCCGAAGATCGGCAGGAACATGGCCACCACGATGAAGCCGATCATGCCGCCCACCAGGACGATCATCACCGGTTCGATCAGCGAGGAGATCCCCTGGATCGTCGACTCGACCTGTCGGTCGTAGAAGTCGGACGACTTGACGAGCATGGTATCCAGCTCGCCGGCCTCCTCGCCGGTGGACATCAGCTGCAGGGTCATCTCGGGGAACACGCCGGTCGCGCGGAACGATTCCGTCACGCCGCGTCCGGCGGTCACCGAGTCCTTCACCTTGTCGAGGGCCTTGGCCACCACGGCGTTGCCGGAGGCGCCCTTGACGAGGTCCAAGCTCTCGAGCAGCGGCAGGCCGCTGCCCAGCAGGATGCCCAACGTGCGTGCGAACCGGCTCATCACGGTCTTGCGGATGATCGGTCCGAAGATGGGCATCTTCAGTTTCATGGCGTCGAAGGCGTAGCGGCCGCGGGGCGTGCGGCCGATCATCACGAGCGTCATCACGAACGCGGCGACCGCGAGCGCCGAGATCAGCAGGTTGGCGCTGATGGCGTCGGAGATCGTCATCACGGTGCGGGTCAGGCCCGGCAGGTCCTGCCCGAGCTCCTCGTAGATGTCCGCGAAGGTGGGGACGATCTTGAGCAGCAGGAACAGGGTGCCCAGCGTCGCGAAGCCCAGCACGAACAGGGGGTAGGAGAGGGCCGCCTTCACCTTGTTCTGGATCTCGTCGATCTTCTCCAGGTAGATCGCGAGCTGGTCGACGATCTTGTCCAGGGTGCCGGCGCGCTCGCCCGCGCGGATCATGCTCAGGTACATGTCGTTGAAGGCCTCGGGGTGCTCGCCCATGGCCTCGGAGAGGCTCTCGCCCCGGGCCAGGCGGTTGCCCATGTCGTCGACGGCCTGCCGGAGCATCTTGTTGCCGCCGTCGCCCGAGAGACCCTTGAGTCCCTTGACCAGCGGGATGCCGGAATCGATGACCGTCGAGAGCTGCCGGCTGAACAGCGCGATCTCGCGGTTGGGCACGTGCCCGAAGGAGATCTCGGAGAAGCGGCGCAGCCAGGACTTGTCGCCCGTGGCGCTCCTGTCCTCGGCCACGTGCAGGACCGCGTAGCCGCTGCCGTGGAGCTGCGAGACGATGTCCTCGATGTTCGCACCGTTCAGCAGGCCCGTGATCTCCGCGCCCGTCTTGTCCTTGGCTACGTAACTGTATGTCGCCATCTTTTCCTCCGGCGCCTAACGGCCGCCCTAGTCTTCACTCATGCAGACGCGCAGGACCTCTTCGGCCGTGGTCAGACCCTCGGCCGCCTTCTCCAGCCCGACCTCGCGCAGGGTGCGCATGCCCTGGGAGGTCGCGGTCGCGCGGATCTCCTCCGCCGGACGCCCGTCGGCCACCAGGCTGCGCAGCTCGGGCGTCATGACCAGCATCTCGATCACCGCCAGACGGCCCTTGTAGCCTCGCCCCTTGCAGGACAGGCAGCCGGCACCGCGCCGGAACTGGAAGGGCGGTTCGTCTCCCTTATCGGTCACAAGCCCCAGGGACATGAGGATTTCTCGGTCCGGTTCGTAGTCCTCGAGACAGCGGGGACAGCTGCGCCGCACCAGTCGCTGGGCGGCGACCAGGGTCATGGCGCTGGACGTCATGAAGGGCTCGGCGCCCATCGACACCAGGCGCGCCGCCGTGCTGGGGGCGTCGTTGGCGTGGATGGTGCTGAACACCATGTGACCGGTCAGGGCCGCCCGGATCGCGATCTCGGCCGTCTCGGTGTCACGGATCTCGCCCACCATGATCACGTCGGGGTCCTGGCGCAGGAAGGCGCGCAGGGCCGTGGCGAAGGTCAGGTTCTTGCGGTTGTTCACCTGGATCTGGTTGATGCGGTCGATCTGGTACTCGACCGGATCCTCGATGGTGGTGATGTTGAGCTCGTCGCCCTTCAGCTCCATCAGGCTCGAATACAGGGTCGTGGACTTGCCCGACCCGGTGGGGCCCGAGAGCAGGATCATGCCGTAGGGCTTCTGGATGCAGCGGCGGAACTCGAGCAGGTCCTGCTCGGCGAGGCCCAGCTCGGTCAGCGAGAAGTTGAAGCCGGTCTTGTCGAGCAGACGCATGACGATCTTCTCGCCGTGGATCGCGGGCACCGAGGAGACGCGCACGTCCACCTCGCGGCCCTCGCGCCTGTAGGACATGCGTCCGTCCTGGGCGGCGCGCCGTTCGGCGATGTCCATGTTGGACAGGATCTTGATGCGGCTGACCATGCCGGAGTACACGGCTCGCGGCGGCGTCAGCGCGTCGACGAGCAGGCCGTCGACCCGGTAGCGGATGACCAGCCCCTTCTCCAGGGGCTCGATGTGGATGTCGGTGGCGCGTTCCTTGAGGGCGTTGTCGATGATCTGGTCGACGAGGTTGATGATGCCGGCGTCCTGGGCGTTCGCCTCGTCGTCGAGATCCTCGAGATTCTCGAAGAAGCCCTCGTCGGCGACCTCGTCCACGACCTTGTCGATCAGCTGGCTGACCTGCTTGTCGCCCTCGATCCAGCCGTAGTGCGTCTCCCGGGCCCGCTGGAGTATCCGGGCTTCCGACAGCAGGATGCACAGCTCGATGTTGCCCCGCAGCGCGATGCGTTGGAGCTGGTCGGTGGCCACGACGTCCAGGGGATCGGCCATGGCGACTGTGAACTGGCCGCCGTCCAGGGAGACGGGCAGCAGATCGTGCCGCTCGGCGAAGTCCAGGGGCACCAGGGTCAGCGCCTCGGTCTTGACCTCGTCCTTGTCGGGGTCGAAGAGGCGCACGCCCAGCTGGCTGCCCAGGGCGCCCAGCAGGTCCTTGTCGGTGATCAGTCCCTGATGCAGCAGGATCTCGCCCAGACGCTCGCGCGTGCGCTGCTGTTCCTCCAGCGCGGCCTCCAGCTGGTCCTGGCTGATCAGCCCCTTGCTGATCAGGTATTCTCCGAGTCCCGGAGCCTTGGTCACCATTCACATCTCCTCTAAGTGCCTACTCGGACGGTCCGTTACACGGATTGGCACCGTTCGGACCGGTCGCTCTCCGGCCCACCTGCGCAAACCACGTGCCACGGGCGGGGGATCATTTCGATCGGGAAAAGGAGACGCCGCGGACCGGGCCCGGTCCGCGGCGTCGGGGGAGGGCGGGGCGGCTATTCCAGGCTGCGCAGGATCTCGGCCAGCTTGCCGTTGAAGGCCTCGGGCGCCTCCAGGAAGAGGAAGTGTCCGACGCCCGCCACCAGGAACAGCTCGTAATCCGTGCAGTGCGAGCGGTTGGCCTCCTGGTCGACGGGCCACAGGTCGGCGTTGAGGCAGCGCACCGGCACGGTCAGGGCGCCCAGGGCGGGCCGGACGTCGTAGTTGACCAAGGCGTTCATGGCGGCCAGGCCGACCTCCGGGGGCGCCGCGGCCATGTCGGACGCCACGAGATCCACCAGGGCGGGATCCGCGTCGGCGGTGAACATGCCGCGCACGAAACCGTCGACGGTGCCGGCGAAGTCCGCGCCGAAGGCCGCCAGGAAACCGTCTATCTGCTCCTGGGTGTAGCGCTCGTCCACGTCGTGCAGGGTGTCCACGGGGATCAGGCCGCGCACGGCGTCGCCGAGCCGCCCGGCGGCCTCCACGATCACCGGGCCGGACATGGAATGGCCGATCAGGATCACGTCCTCGAGGCCGAGCGCGTCGACCACCGCGGCCACGTCGGCGGCGAAGGCGGGGATGGTCCAGTCGGCGCGCCCGGCGTCGGAATCGCCGTGTCCGGCCAGGTCGACGGCGACCACCGTGTGGGTCTCGGCGAATTCCGGGATCTGGTGACGCCAGTAGGTGCGGTCGCAGTTCCAGCCGTGGACGAAGACCAGGGCGGGCGCGCCCGTCCCGTGGACCTCGTAGCGGATGGCGACGCCGTCGGCCGAGGGCGCCTCGTCGGCCGGCGCGGCGCTCGCGAGCAGGAGCAGGAGCAGGACGAGCGCCGGGATGATCGAACGGGTTCTCATGTCTTGCCTCCGGGTTCGATGGGCCCCGATCATGGCCCAGGACGGCGCCGCAGGTCAACTCCGGGCGAAGGCGGTTGGCGGCTCGGGGGGGATGGTGTAGGATGGCCCCTCGAGTCGGGTGACGAGCTCGATCGACACCGGCGTCGCACGAGGACCCAACGGCTCGAGCGCGAGCTGCGCGAGGCCGCCATGCTGACCCACTGAGCGGGAGCCCCGGACCTTCATGAAGATCGCCTTCATCGGCACGCACGGCGTGGGCAAGACGACGCTCTGCTTCGAACTGGCCGCCTGCCTGAAGCGGCTCGACGTGGCCGTGGACGTGGTCAAGGAGGTGGCGCGCAACTGCCCGCTGCCCATCAACCGCGAGACCACAAGCTCCGCCCAGGCCTGGATCCTGCACACGCAGGTCGCCCAGGAGATCGCCACCGCCCACGGCTACGAGACCATCGTGTGCGACCGCGCGGTCCTGGACAACTACGCCTACATGGTGCACGCCGTGGGCCGGCAGCCGGCCCTGGAGACCTTCATCGCCGCCTGGATGCGCACCTACGACCTGCTGGTGCACGTGCCGGTGGTGGCGGCGCCGACCTTCGACGGCACCCGCGACACCTCGGTGGTCTTCCAGCACCGGATCGACGAGATCATCCGGGAACTCACGTCCGAGATGGGTCTCCAGCCCCTCGGGCTGGACCCCGCCCACCGCGACTCCTGGATCCCCGCCGTCCTCGAGGCGGCCGGGCTGCCCACCCACACGCCCCAGCTCGATCTCTTCAACGGCCTGGGGAACCACGGATCGGCCTGATCCGCCAGCAACTTACGGTCAAGTTCTCCGGTCGGCGGCCGATACATCCCCGCACAGGACTTCCGACGTCGGGGCGGCCGCACGGGGCGCCGCCGTCGACGCCGGTCTGCGGGAGTGTCATGACCCGGTCGACCAGGGACGAGACGAGCACGCCGACGGCGCCTTTCGAGCGGAGCGCCACGCCCGCGAACGTGCGAGAGCTCGAATTCCGCCTGCTCCAGCTCGAGGCCGACAACGCCCGGCTCGAACGCGAGCGGTTCGCCTACGAGATGATGGGCGAGGAGCTCGTCGGTCGTCTCGACGAGACGGACCTGGCCGAGATCGGTCGCCACCTCCGCGAGCATCCGCCGGTCGCGCTGCTGCGCGGCGACGGGGTGGTGCCCATCGACGAGGTGCCGCCCGAGGCCATCCTCGACCTGGCCGATCCCATCCTGTGGCGCCACGCCCTGGCCGAGGCCACCGGCCTGCAGACCTTCCTCTTCCTGCGCGAGGAGGGCGTCCTCCGCGCGGCGGCCAATTCCCCTCTCCAGCTGCCGGTGCTCGCCGAATGCTCGGACGACTGCCGCGCGGCCGTCGAGGCGGCGGTCGGCGAGATGGCGGCCGAGGCCAATCGGCCCGTGGGCGTGCGCTGCGCCGGCTGCGGCCGCCCCCTCTGGATCGTGCCCATCTGTCTGCGCCACCGCGAGGAGCGGGTCGCCCTCGGGTTCCTGGCCGGTCACGACCTGCCGGCGCCCACCCGGTCCTACCGCCAGATGGTGGAACTCGTGGCCGGACAGGTGGGACGCCGGGCCTCCGAGGAGTACGCGCAGCAGCTGGACGTCGTCCTGCGTATGCGCATGACCGCCCTGATCGAACGCTACCTGGAGCAGAAGACCGCGAAGGTCCGCGAGGCCGAACGCGACCTGGCCAGCCAGACCCGCGTCGCCGACGAGCTCGCCGAGGCCAAGCGCGGGTTGGAGATCGCCCTGAGCGAATCGCGCGACGCCCGGGTCGCGGCGGAGAAGGCCAACGCCTCGAAGAGCATGTACCTGGCCGCCATGTCCCACGAGATCCGCACGCCCCTGACCTGCGTGATCGGTTTCGCGGATCTGCTGTCGAGGTCCACCCTGACCCTCGACGAGGCGCACCGCTTCGCGGGCTCCATCAAGGAGAGCGGACAGGTGCTGCTCTCGCTCATCAACAACGTGCTGGACCTGTCCAAGATCGAGGCCGGCCGGCTGGAGCTCGAGCGCATCCCCTATTCGCTGCACCAGGTCATGGACGACGTGGTCGACATCTTCATGCCCTCGGCCCGGGAGATGAAGGTGGAGGTGGTGGTCACGGTGGACGACGCCGTGCCGACCGAGCAGACCGGCGATCCCATGCGCGTCCGCCAGGTCCTGATGAACCTGGTGGGCAACGCGCTGAAGTTCACCCGCGAGGGCCGCATCGACCTGCGCTGCACGCCCGACCCGGAGACGCCGGGCCAGCTGCGGGTGGACGTGCAGGACACGGGCGCGGGCATCCCGTCCCATCGCCTGGAGACCATCTTCGAGGCCTTCAGCCAGGGCGGTTGCGATACGTCGCGCAAGCACGGCGGCACGGGCCTGGGTCTGGCCATCTCCCGCCGCATCATCGAGGCCATGGGCGGTCGTCTGGGCGTGTCCAGCTGCGAAGGGGAGGGGTCCTGCTTCTCCTTCACGCTGCCCCGACAGGCGCCCGATCCCGGCTTGGCGCCCACCTCCCACGTGTCCCTGGACGTGCCCATCGCCGGCGTGTAGGGTGGGCCGCTCCACCCCTGTCCACCCCGCCGGAGGATGCCATGGCCCCGCCCACCACGCCCCACGATCCCGTCCTGAACCTCGTCCCCGCACCCGTCGTGGTGGTCGGCGCCGCCGCCGACGGCGTCCTGGGCGGTTTGACCTGCGCCTGGTTCACGCGCGTGACCCACGATCCGCCGCGGCTGGCGGTGTCCATCGCGCCGGAGCGTTTCACGCACGGTCTGCTCGACGCGGGCGGTCTGTTCAGCGTGTCGGTGCCGCGGGAGGAGCAGGTGGCCGAGGCCCGGCTCTTCGGCCTGCACTCCCGACGCGACCGCGACAAGTGGGCCGAGGTCGACCACGTCCTGCTGGAGGGGGAGACGCCCGCCCTGGCCGACTGCGCGGCCCGGCTGCTCTGTCGCGTGATCGAGCGGGTGGGCGTGGGCGATCACGACCTGTTCATCGGGGAAATCGTCACCTCAGAGGTGGTTGCGGGCGGCCCCGCGCTGCCCATGCGGGGCCGGGACTACGCCTGACGCCGCTCCGCGCCACACCCCGCTTGCACTCGCTCCCGATTCGGGTAGACTGTGACTATCGGCCCGTGAACGTCCCCACAACCTCGGAGGTGCCCATGGCAGAATCCCGGACCGCTCGTACCATCTGGCCCGAAGAGATCCTCCGCTTGCCCCAGGTCGAATTCCACGTTTCCGGCGTCACCGGACATTCGCTCACCAACGACGAGAAACAGGTGACCTTCTTCCGCTTCGAGGAAGGGACGACCGTTCCGGACCATAGCCACGGACCGCAATGGGGCTATCTCATCCAGGGCGAGATGACCCTGGAGATCGACGGCCGCATAGAGCTGTTCGAGGCCGGCGACATCTACTACGTCCCCGGCGGCAAGAAGCACCGCACCATGTTCAGCCGCGAATCCTACGTGATCGACATGGGAGACGAGCCCGGTCGCTACGACTTCCAGGACTGATCCCGCGGCACGCTTTCCGGGACCGGCTCAGCGAGCCGGTCCCAATCTCACCGACAGCACGGGTTCCGAGCCCAGGTAGCGCGTCGCCGCGTCGCGCAGACGCTCGGGCGTCAGGGCGCGGATCTCCTTCAGGTAGTGGGCCAGGTTGTTGGGGGGGCGTCCGTAGAGGACGTCGTTGGCGCAGCGGCTGGACCGCGAGCTGTTGGATTGCCGCGCGATGAGCATGTTGCCCACCAGCTGGGCCCGCGCCCGCTCGAACTCGTCGGCGGGGACGGGCGCCTCGGACAGGGCGCGCAGCTCGGTCGTCAGCGCGTCCGCGGCCTCGTCCTCGGTGGCGGGATCGGTCATCACGTAGGCCGCGATCAGGCCCGGCGCGAAGCCCCGCGCCGCCTGCAGCCCCGTCGCGTAGCAGAGGGAACGGCGGTTGCGCAGCTCCTCGAAGAGACGACCGCTCTGCCCGTTGAGCAGCTTCTGCAGCAGGGCCAGGACGGCCCGGTCGGTGTTGGGGCCGGTGGGCCCGTGCCAGGCGTGCAGGACCACGCTCTGCCGGACGTCGCGCGACAGCCGGCGGCGGATCCCGGAGTCGCGGACGGCGGCGTCGGCCAGGTCGGGCAGCGGCGGGCGGGGCTCCGAGGGTAGGTCGGCCAGGGCGGCGTCGAGGTCGGCGGCCACGGCCTCGGGATCCACGTCGCCGGAGACGACCGCGTGGAGATTGCTCCGGGTCCAGGCCCGCGCGTGCTGGCCGCGCAGCTGGTCGGGCTCGAGTCCGGCCAACGCGGCCTCCGTGCCCAGCAGGGGCGCGCCGTAGGCGTGATCGGGGTAGAAGGCGGCCCGCAGCTCGCGGGCGGCGGCCTGGAAGGGGTCGTCGTCGACGGCCCGCAGGTCGGCCAGGGCCAGACGTCGTTCCTTCTCGAATTCGACGGCGGGGAAATCGGGCCGGCAGGCCACGGCGCCGAGGGTCTCCAGCAGGCGCGGCAGGTGCCGCGACAGGCCGGTCAACGAGATGCCCGTGTGATCGCGCGAGATCACCGGCGAGAGCGAGGCGCCCAGCCCCTCCACGCCGGCGTGCAGGGTGGCGGCATCGACGCCGCCCGCGCCCTTGATCTGCACCTGGGCGCCGAGGTGGGTGAGGCCGTCCCGGCCGGGATCCTGCAGGAGGACGCCGCCGGTGGCGAACAGGCCCAACGAGACGACGGGCAGGGCGTGGTCCTCCCTCACGTAGAGGCGCAGGCCGCCGTCCAGGACGATCTCCTCGAAGGGCCGGTCCTGCGGGGCCGTGCGTCGCGTCACGGTCGGGACCTCGGGCGGCGGGACGTCTCCGTCGGGCGACGACGCGACGCTCCCGTCGAGATGGGGTGCGAGCAGGGTCTCGACGGCCGCGGCGTCGGCGGGCAGCGCATCCGCGGCGTCGCGCGGCGCGTAGAGCAGCACGCTGCAGACCTCGCGGCCGAAGAGGCGGCGGCAGACCCGACTCACGTCCTCGGCTTCGACCGACGCCACCTGCTCGGCGAAGGTGAAGGCCGAGCCCAGGTCGCCCATGGCGTCGTGCCAGCCCAGCACCGAGGCGGTGCCCTGGACGGTCTCGCGCGCGAAGGCGTGGGCGCGCTCGGTGCGTATCTTGGCGCGTTCCAGCTCGACGTCGCTCGGCGGCGCGTCCTTGAGCGCCTGGAGCACCGCGGCGGTCCCGGCCAGGGCCGCGGCCACCCGGTCCGGCTCCGTCTCGAAATCCACGGCCAGCACGCCCTCGCGGGGGCCGGCCTCCGACAGCAGGGTGATGTCGCTGACCAGCTGCCGCTCCTCCTGGACGTCGCGGTAGAGGCGCGAACTGCGGCCGTCGGCGAGGATCTGGTGGATGACCGCCATCACCGGCCGGTCGGGATCGGATTCAGCGAGCCCCGGGAAGACCATCTTGCCGTACACCAGGTTCAGGTCGCCGGTCTCCAGGCGATAGCGCAGGCCGTCGTGACGCGGCTCGGTCGTCGGGTCGGGCAGCCGGTAGGGGCGGGGCGGCGCGACGGCGCCGAAGGTCTCGGCCAGACGGGCGAGTTCGGCGTCCACGTCCACGTCGCCGGCGATCACCACGGTCATGTTGTCCGGCTGGTAGGCGGCGCGCCAGAAGTCGACGATCTCCTCGCGGGGCGTCGACAGCAGCGCCTCGTCCAGGCCGCCGATGGGATGTCGATAGGGACTCTCGTCGCAGGCCAGCTCGAGGGCCCAGCGCCAGGAGACGCCGAAGCCCGAGGGCAGGTCGTCGTACATGTGGTTCTCGTGGACCAGCACGGGACGTTCCGCTTCGAGGGCGGCGGGGTCGAAGGCGGCGTGGAACAGGGCGTCGTGCAGGATGTCCACGGCGCCGCCGATGTTCGCCGCCGGCACGGTGATGTGGTAGTTGGTGGTCTCGTAGCCGGTGCCCGCGTTGGTGGCCCCGCCCAGGTCCGCCACCTCCAGGGCGAAATCCCGCTCGCCCCGCCGCTCGGTGCCCTTGAAGAGCATGTGCTCGATGCCGTGGGCCCAACCCCGTACCGTATCGGGCTCCCGGTTGGAGCCGACGCGCACCCACACGTTGCAGACGGCCACCGGGGAGCGCCGATCGGCCTGGACGACGGCGCGCAGGCCGTTGGCGAAGGTCGCGACGGTGGCGGGGCCCACGGTGGTGCGCGAGACGGTCGTGTCGGAGCTCATGCGTGTGTCCTGTTCCACTGGGGGGGGGCGCGTCGGTTCGGACCGCTGTCAGGATAGGCGTCCGCCGTCCGCTTGGCGACCCCTGATTCCCGCGTTCCGGACGTTGACGCCCGCGCCGCCTTGGCACAGTATGTGGCCAGTCCATGTCGTCCACACGGGAGCACCCATGCCCGCCTCGCCCGACATCCTGACCATCGACGTGGAGGAGTGGTTCCACGGCCACAACTACCTGTCCCAGTTCCCGCCCGAGACCTGGGACGCCCGGGAGAGCCGCGTGGTCGGCAACACCCGGATCTGCCTGGAGCTGCTCGAGCGCCACGGCGTCCTGGCCACCTTCTTCGTGCTGGGCTGGACGGCCGAGCGCCATCCCGACCTGGTGCGCGAGATCGCCGCGGCCGGCCACGAGATCGCCTGCCACAGCTACGCCCATCCCGAGCTCTTCAACCTGGACGAGGCCGCCTTCCGGGTCGACCTGGAGCGCGCCCTGGCCGCCCTGGCCGCCGCCGGGGTCCACCGGGTGGCCGGCTACCGCGCGCCCAGCTTCTCGCTCACGCCGCCGGTCCACCATTTCCTGCACATCCTGCGGGACCACGGCTTCGCCTACGACGCCTCGCTGTTCCCCGTCCATCATCCGCGCTACGGGCAGCCGCGGGCGCCGCGCACGCCGTTCCTGCTGGGCGGCGCCGCGGCCCAGGCCGGCGACGACGACCGCCCGCCCCTGCTGGTGCTGCCCATGACCACCGCCCACCTGCCCGGCCTGAACGTGGGCTTCGCCGGCGGCGGCTATCTGCGGCTGCTGCCGCGCCCGGCCTACCGCATCCTGCGGGCGATGGCGCGTCGACAGGGCCAGGCGGTGGTGACCTACCTGCATCCCTGGGAGCTGGACGACTGGCGCCCCGGCGACGTGGGCCAGTCGCGCCTGACGCGCCTGCTGAGCCAGGGGGGACAGCACACGGCCCGGACGAAGCTGGAGCGGATCCTCGCGGACGGGGAGTTCGTCACCATGGGCGCCTACGCCGAAGACCTCAGACGCGACGGCGGGCTGCCCACGCGCAGCCCGCCGTTCTGCTGATCCCTCTGCCCGTCCAGGTCAGTCCAGGATGCCGGTGATCCCGTCGTGGCGTTTGAAGAGGGCGCCGCTCGAGGCCGCCTGGTCCAGCCACAGCGAGCCGCCCGTCACCGTGATCGCTTCCCAGGCGCCCGTCACGGGATGGAAGCGGTACCAGGTGCCGTCGGCGGGGAAGGCCACCTCCCACAGGTGCGCCTGGTCGTCCCAGTTCAGGGCCATGACGATCTCCGCGTCGGCCGAATTCCCGCCGCTGCCGCGCCAGTAGCACAGGGTGTACTCGAGGTGGTCGAGCCAGTCCGCGCGCCAGTGGAACCAGATGTTCTCGGTGGCCAGGGCGGGTTCGGAGAGCCGCAGCCCGATGAGGTTGCGGTAGACCGCGCGCAGGTCCGCGTCGCCGCCGGCCCAGTCGATCTCGTAGGTCTCGGGCGAGGCCGGCCGGTACTCGCCGCTGCCGATCTCCTGGCCGTTGTAGAGCATGGGGATGCCCACGCAGGTCATCAGGGCGTAGACGCCGAGTTCGGCCTTCTGCAGGCCGCCCACCGCCTGGGCGCCCGCGGAGCCGTAGGCGTCCACGGCCCACACCACACGGTTCTCGTCGTGGGATTCCAGGTACTTGACGTCGCTGAAGCCGTCGCCGTTGCTCCCGTCGTACTGGTCGTTGCCGCCGATCACGTTGGCCGCCGCCCACATGTTGCGGCAGAGGTAGTCCCAGCAGCCGTAGTCGGGGGTGGTCTGGCCGCGGGTGGCGAAGCCGTTCTGGGTCAGGTTGGTGATCATCACCTGGTTGAAGTTGTTGCCGCCGCCGGCCCAGCCGTCGGTGTGGTTGCCGCCCCACTGGGCGTCGTAGCCGTGGGTGACGGAATTGCCCTCGTTGGGGTAGCGGAAGTCCTCGCCGATCAGCAGCAGGTCGGGGTGCCGGGCGCGCAGCTCGTCGCGGACGTACTCCCAGGTGTCCCAGTCCTCGCCGGACATGTAGTCGAAGCGGAAGCCGTCCACCTTGTAGGTCTCCACCCAGTGCAGCAGCGAGTCGAGGATGTGCTCGCGCAGGGCCGGATCGTCCCAGTTCAGCTCGGCCATGCCCCAGGGATTGGGATCGGTGGTGGTGAAGTTGTAGGCGCCGGAGAAATCGTCGAGCTGGCGCAGCACGCTGCCCAGGGCGGCGTGGTTGATCACCGCGTCCAGGATCACGGCGATGCCGTACTGATGGCAGCGGTCCACCAGCAGGCCGAAGATGTTGGGCCAGCCGTAGCTGGCGTTGGGCGCGAAGTAGAGGGCCGGGTCGTAGCCCCAGCCGTTGTAGGCCGGTGCGGTGACGGGCATCAGCTCGATGGCGTTGACGCCCAGGTCCACCAGGTCGGCTCCCGAGGTCAGGCCGCCGATGATGCCCGCGAAGTTGCCGGCCGCGGAGAAGTCGTTGGGCGCGATCTCGTAGATCACCAGGCGCGTGCGGTCGATGGGCACGGGCAGGTCGCGGATCGAGCCGGGGTCGCGGCCGTAGACGGCGTTGGCCTGGGCCGGATCGCCCGCGAGCACCTCCACCGCGGCCGGGTCGGTCAGCCAGGTCGGCGCGCCGCCGCTCCAGAGGACGAGCTTGTACTGCTGCAGGCCCGCGGGCATGTCCTTGACCAGCCGCCAGGTGTAGCCGTCGCCGAGCGCGGTGTAGGCCCAGGCCGGATCGCTGGTCGACCAGCCGTTGAAGTTGCCCGCCATGTAGACCTCGTCCGCCCCGTAGGCGCGCAGGACGAAGGTGTCCACGGCCGTCGGGACCACGGGCGGATCAAGGGGATCGTCGCCGGCGGCGCGCGGGATCGCGGCCTCGGGCGCGGCGGGCGAGGGGGCGTCGCCGCAGCCGACGGCCAGGCCGGCCAGCAGCAGCGCGAGGAGACAGAAACCCGCGAGGCGGGCGCAGAAAGACAGGTCGGGGCGCATAGCGTCCTTTCTTGATGGATGAGGCCT
This sequence comes from uncultured Fibrobacteraceae bacterium, assembly GCA_964607825.1. Lineage (GTDB taxonomy): Bacteria > Krumholzibacteriota > Krumholzibacteriia > LZORAL124-64-63 > LZORAL124-64-63 > JAHIYU01. Next base: position 36,526 of record CAZSNA010000029.1, read on the forward strand.
TAATTATAGCACACGGAGGCCTTTCAGCCCCCTTGACGTCGTCCGGAATCATGGATATTCTCGGCGACCGATCCATTTGAAAACGCGACTTCCCCGAGCTCGTCATTCCCGGGAGGCTGAGATGCGACGCATCACGCTCTTGACCCTGACCGTCCTGTCACTGACCGCCGCCGCGGCGAACGCGGCCGAGGTCACCTTCGTCCACCGCGCGCCGGGCGCCAACGAGGTGTACCTGGCCGGCAGCTTCAACGGCTGGAACGCCTTCGATCTGGCCATGCACGACACCGGCGGCGGCCTGTGGTCGGTGGTCGTGTCCCTCGATCCCGGGGAGTACCAGTACAAGTTCGTAGTGGACGGCGCCTGGACCCAGGACGCCGGCAACGCCGCGTCGGCCGACGACGGCTACGGCGGCCACAACTCGGTGGTGGCGGTGCCCGCCGACGCCGACGAGCTGG
>CAZSNA010000030.1:0-18923 GCA_964607825.1 uncultured Fibrobacteraceae bacterium
CCGGGGCGCGCCAGCCGAACGAGTCCCCCTACCCGCCCCCTAGATCATGCGGATGAACCAGTTCCGCGACCGCCTCTTCACACCCCCGAACCAGATCGCCAGCGGAATCATCACCACCAGCAACCCGGCGAGCCCCACGAACGAGGCGAGCACCTCCCCTTCGCGGTAGTAGATCCCGATCCGCCGCGTGAAGATCGCCAGCAGCGGGATGTGGACCGCGTAGAAGAACATGGGCACGCGGCCGACGATGGTCAGCGGCCTGAGGATCCCCGAGTGGAGGCCGATGCGGCAGAAGAGGCCGACCATGAAGATCACCGCGCCGGAGAACCAGAACTGGTGGGCCAGGCTCGGCGGGTACTTCTGGACCAGACAGAAGGCCCAGCTCAGAAAGTCGCCGCGGGGGAAGATGTTGCCGTAGTCGCCGCCCCACCAGCGGACCGCCCAGGCGACCAGGACCAGGGCCAGTCCGACGCCCATGGTGCGGTTGGCGCGAACGGCGGGATCGCGCCAGACCTCGAACCAGAAGTGGGCCATGACGCTGCCCACGACGGCCAGGGCGAACCAGGGCAGGACCGGGTACTTGTTGAAGTCGCCGGCGTCGATCAGCAGCTGCATGGGGTAGTGGGTCCACGACGCGTGATCGTACTCGATGCCCAGCAGCAGGGGCTGGACCAGGAACAGCACGGCCGCCACGGCCAGACGCCAGTACCAGCGCCAGCGCACGATCAGGATCAGCAGCAGCATCGAGGTGCCGATGGTCGCGATGATGCCGAAGTGGTCCAGCCGCAGCCTCTGGAAACCGCCCCAGCTCGCGTTGACCCAGACCACCTGCACGGCGATCAGGAACAGGCCGCGCTGGACGAAGTCCCAGCGGGCGCGGGCGGTGGAGTAGCCGTGCTGCATGCGGCGCCAGAAGGCGTAGTAGACCATGGCGCCGTTCATCACCAGGAAGCCCGGCGCGCAGAGGTAGCCCATGTAGCGCAGCCAGAACTGGCCGGTGGTGCCGAAGAAGGGATCGAGCGGGTCGAGGCTCAGCCACGCCGAGTTGAAGTAGTAGTTGCTGTGTCCCAGGGCCATCATCACGCCGACGAGGCCCCGGAACTGGTCGATGAATTCGAAGCGCGTCTTCTTCTCGGCCACGCGGGCTCCCCGTCGGTTACTGGTTGCGGACCACGCGGAAGCCGACGTAGTCGTCCGCGGAGGTCGGGTAGAAGGTGCCGCGGGCCGCGCTGCGGCAGTCCCGGGCGTTGTAGTGCCAGCTGCCGCCGCGCACCACGCGCTGTTCGCCGGTCGCGGGGCCGGCCGGGTCGAGCTGCGGGCCCGCGGGATAGGGGCCGTACCAGTCCCAGCACCACTCGCGGACGTTGCCGAGCATGTCGTACAGGCCGCCGGCGTTGGCGGTCTTGCCCTCGACGGCGTGGGGGGCGTCGACCGCGTTGCCGCAGTACCAGCCCACCGCGTCCAGGGTCGCGTCGAAGCCGCAGAGGACCTCGGTCAGCTCGCCGTTGTAGAGGCCGGTCGCGGTGCCGGCGCGGCAGAGGTACTCCCACTCGGCCTCGGTGGGCAGGCGCCAGCCGTCGGCGTCGCGGTTCCACTCGACGAAGGGCTCGTCGATGTCGTAGGCCGGGGTCAGGCCGTCCTCGGTCGAGAGGGCGTTGCAGTACGCGAGGGCGTCGAACCAGTCCACGCCGTGGGCGGGCAGGTCGGCGCCGGCGAAGCTCCACTCGATCGCGGGCATCAGGGCGTCCCACTCGGACTGGGTCACCTCGTGCGCGGCGGCGATCAGGTCGCGGGTCAGGACCACCTCGGTCTGCGGCTCGTCGTAGCGTCGGCCGATCTCGCCGGCGGGGCTGCCCATGACGTAGGACACCAGGCCCACCGGGGGACCCTCGACGGGCTCGGTGGAGGCGGTGCCGCCCTGGCCGTCGTCGAAGATGAAGCGGTAGTCGTGGGGGCCGGCCGCGAGCACGGTCGTCAGGCGGTAGAGGGCGCCGGTCTCGGGATCGCCCGACACGTGGGCCATGGCCGCGAGGGCGCCGTCGATCTCCACGTCGTGCTGGACGGGGTCGTCGCCCTCGGCGTCGACGAAGGTCACCTCGAAGGTGAACTCGGTGGCCGTGGTGCCGAAGGCCGGGGCGTGCGCGCCGCCGCTCAGGAACGTGCCCGTGGGCGTGGTGACCGCCGCGTCGTTGGACAGGGGCGACCAGTAGCCCTCGTCGTCGGCCACCCGCAGGCAGAAGTGCCACTCGGTCTCCTGGGTCAGGCCGCCCAGGTCGAAGGTCTGCACGACGCCGGCCGCGGCGGGAGCGGGCAGGCCGGTCGCCTCGGTGGCGGCTTCCCAGTCGGCCAGGTCCAGGATGGGGTCGGTGCCGTAGCGCAGCTCGTAGGCGTCGGCGACGCTGTAGTAGCCGTCGTCGCCCACGGCGGCCCAGCTGAGGCGCACCGACGTGGACGAGAGGGGCTCGCCCGCCAGGGTGGTGACGGCCGCGGGCGCGCGGGTGTCGGAGCTCAGGTCGGGACCGGCCAGGACGACCAGGCCGTCGTCGCGGTCGGCCACCAGCACGTGGCCCGAGGGCATGACGCAGAGGTCGGCCGCGTAGCCCGTCTCCACGGTGCCGGCGTACTCGGGGTGCTCGGGGTCGCGCACGTCCACCACGTGCACGCCGCCGTCGGCGGCGCAGAGCAGGGCCCAGCCGCGGGCCACGATGATGGAGCGGCTGTAGGCGGTCAGGTCGAGCTGGGCCACCTTCACGGGCTCCTCGCCGGCGTCGATGCGGAACACCGCCAGGCCCTCGACGCCGTCGGCCACGAAGGCGTAGTCGCCGTCCACGGCCACGTCCAGGGCGTTGCCCGGGGTGTCGGCGGCCGAGACGAGCTCCACGGCGCCGAGCACGCGCTCGCGCACGTCCAGCACGCCGATGCCCATCTCGTCGTCGGCCACGTAGGCATAGCCGTCGCGCACCGCGATGCCCATGGCGTAGCCCCGCGTGCCGGCGAAGACGCCGTTGTACTCGAGCACGCCCGGGAAGTCGGGCGCCGACTCGAAGATGCGCACGCCCTTCCAGCTCTCGGCCAGGTAGACCACGAAGGGCTCGTCGGGGTCCACGGACTCCTGCACGAAGATGCGGTTGCCGTCCACCGCCGTGGTGCCCTGGTTGAAGGAGGTCACGTCCAGCGGGTCGGTCACGTCGTAGGTCGTGATGCCCTCGGTGCCTTCGACCACCAGCGCGATGTCGAGCAGCGTGGCGTTGGCGAAGGTGCGGATGATGTCCACGCTCTCGGCGTACTTGGTGGTGTTGACGGTCTCGATCAGCACCGGGGCGCCCGGATCGGAGACGTCGAACACGTGCAGGCCGGCCTGGCCGCCCGCCACGTAGGCGTAGTCGCCGAGGCAGGCCACGCCCTCGTTGGCGCTGGGCAGGGGCACGGACGCCACCACGTGGAAGGGGGACTCGGGGGCCTCGTAGAGGTCGGCCGCCCCGCAGCCGAGCAGGACCGCGGTCGAGGCCATGGCGAGAACAGTGAGTGCGCGCTTCGTCATTCCGGCTCCTTACAACTTGTATGTCAGACCGATCCAGTACCGGTGCTGGGTGTAGTCCTTGTCCGCGGCGATGTCGCCCTTCCAGGGGGATTCCACCACGCGTTCGGCGTAGCGGAAGCCCCAGTTAATCGAAAGCGTCTTGTTGACCTTCTTGTCGAACCTGAGCTGCCCCACGTAGACCATGTCCTTGCGACCCACGTGGTACGGGTCGTCCACGAGCTCCTTCTCCGACGTGAACCAGAGGATCTGGTGCTGGAAGCGCACCGACACCTTGTCGAAGACCGGCTTGGCCCACTTGGCCTTCCAGGCGAGATCCGCCTGGAAGAGGTCGCGGTTGTACGAGGGATCGGAGTCGTCGCTCTCCTCGAGCGACTCCCCCACCTGGTTGGCGCCGCGGGCGGGCGCGTGGGTGTAGCCGTAGTCCAGGGTGAGGCGCCAGGCCTTGGTCAGATCCCAGTACAGGGTTCCGCGCAGCCCCAGGTCCCGGATGTCGTTCTCCATGTGCTCGCGGTTGTAGTAGCGCAGCGAGCGGTTCAGGTGCAGCTTCAGGTTCATGTTCTTCCGCACCTTGGTGCGGTAGATCAGGTTGAACACGTTGCGCGCGTAGCGGAACTCGGTCCACTCCACCGGATCGCTCGGCGGCGTGTGCGGCGCGCGGTACGAGAGCTCCCGGATGTACTGCTGGGGCGCGTAGTTGTACCAGAGCTCGAGGCTCTTGCCCTTGCCCACGTACTGCCGGATGTAGTAGTCGAAGCCCATGTTCGACTTGATGTGCCCCTGCACGTACTGCCACCGCTTGAACTTGAAGCGGAACCGCGTGTTGCCCCAGGAGATCAGCTTGCGCTGGGCGTACATGTCGATGCTCGGGGCTAGGATGTGCGAGTCCTGGCGGTCGATCTGGAACTTGTACGGGTAGGTGCCCGCGTGGAAGTCCTCCAGGTAGTCGTCCGAGTAGCGCAGGAAGTTGTCGTCGTAGATGGTCTCCAGGCCGACGGTGACGCTGGTCCTCCATTTCGACTTCTTGGACTTCTTCTTCTTGCCGCTCGGCTTGGCGGTGGGCGCCTTCAGCTTCGGCGCCCCGTCCGCGGGCTCGGCCGAGTCGGGAGAGACCAGCCAGCGCGGATTCTCGAGATGCTCCGGCAGGGTCTCGTCCGCCGCTAGCGGCCCGGCGACGCAGAGCAGCGCCGACGCGAGCAGCAGACCGAGAGGGGTGTGCTTGAGGTTCATGTCCATCCTATCTGACGTCCTTGGCGGGTATGCGGATCTTGGCGGCCACGCAGCAGCTCTCGGGCCTCACGCAGCGGATCTCGACGCGGTGGCGCCCCTTGCCCAGGGGCAGCGTGAGCGACTTGCGCTCGCCGGGCAGGATGCCCGGACGGTCGGTGTACACGGCGGCGGCCAGCTTCTCGGCGTCGTAGTGGACGGTGCGCCGGGGCTCCCCGTCCACCAGGATCTCGAGGGCGTAGGGTTGGCTGCCGCTCATGGTGTGGTCGAAGTCGAGACGGGTCCAGACGGTGAGCGTCGTCGGTCCGGTGACCTCGCAGACCAGCGGCTGGCGGGGCGTGAAGGCGTAGTAGGTCGAGCGCGAGCCGCTGTCGAACTGGAGGTGGGTCACGTCGGCGTAGCGCTCGGGCGCGTAGGTCACCAGCTCCTCGCGCTTGCGCCGGGTCTCGCGGAAGAAGCGGGCGGCCGCGTCGCCGACGGCGGTGACCTCCAGCTCGTGCCAGCCCGACGGCACGTCCACGTAGGCGCGGTTCAGGCCGCCGACGCGGGTGGAGTCGTCGCCGCACACGCCCACGTCGCCGCGGGTCCGGCCGGCGAAGGACTCGTTCAGCACCTCGTCGCCGTCCAGCTCCACGCACAGGATGAAGCCGAACCGCCCGGGGTCGCCGCCGGGACGCGCGAGGCCGCGGGCCAGGATCTTCATGCGGCGCGGGCCGCGCAGGCGGATGACGGCCGGCTCCTCGGCGTCGAGGCGTGTGTAGGCCAGCTCGCGGTCCTCGACCACGAGGCAGATCTCGCCGGAATCGACGGTGGTATCGAGGGTGCGCCAGCGCGGCGCGGCGTCGGCCGTGGCGGCGGCGAGCAGTACGAGGACGATCACGGAGACCGAGAGCGGAGTTCTCGTCATGACTGTCTGTCCCCTCGTTTGCCGAACCCGAAGGGCGGGCGGAAGCGTCGTCGGACCTCGGGCGCCAGCACCATGGCGCAGAGGCCGGCGTAGACGACGAAGAAGACCGCCGCCAGCGGGAGCCGATAGCTGTCGCGCACGAAGATGTCGCCCTCGCCGGGGGCGGGCAGGTAGTCGGGCGTCACGGGCAGGCCGAACTCGCGGGCCAGGTCGACGACCTCCAGCAGGTGGACCACCGGCACGCCCCGCTCGGCCATCAGCACCAGGTTGCCCTTGCGCGGCCAGTTGACGGCGCGGAGCGTCATGGACAGGCCGGGCGGGATCAGGACCTTGTTCTGGCTGCTGCCGAGGCTGGCCACGCCGCCGCCCACGTTCACGTAGCCGCGGCACGGACGCCCGCGCAGCCGTTCCTCGAACAGGGCCATGCGCTTGACGATGGCGTCCTCGATGTGTTCCGAGGCCAGCAGGGGCACGTCGTTGCGTTCGACGGCCGCCTCCAGCAGCCGGCGGCCCTCGGGACTGAGGCCGCGCCCCATGTCGTCGCCGCCGCCCAGGGTGGCCGCGTGCGAGCGCACGTGGAAGATGCGTTCCTCGGCGAAGAGCGCCTCCATGTCCAGCCAGGTGAAGCCGGGATCGTTGGCGCCCCACATGGACGCGCCCACCGAGGTGATCACCACGGGCGACAGCTCCATGGCCTCCAGGGCGGCGTAGACCGCGATGTTCAGGCCCGGGAACGACCCCGACACGGCCACGGCCACCGGGTCGCCGGGCTTCAGGCCCGCGCGGCGGAACAGCTCCACCATCACCGCCGCCCAGTTGGGGTTGAGGCTGGTGAGCTTGGCGTCGAGATCGCCGCGGGCGTTGGTGACCAGGCTGAACTCGGGTCCGATCAGGCCGGTGCCGGCGGGATCGTTGACCAGGTCCACGTCGGCGCCCTCCATGAGCCGGTGTCGGCGTATGGCCATGAAGGCCGCGCTCGCCTTCTCGGCCGCGGCGTACTTGAGGTCGTAGTCGCGCTGGCGGACGGGCGTACGCGTCCACTCGAGCACGCCCTGCAGCAGCAGCGCGAGCACCGCGAGTCCCCCCAGGATCAGGGGGCGTCGGTTAACCGACAGCCACGTCGACAAGTCGACCTCCGTGGGCCAGGACCAGCGCGAGCCGGACCAGGAACGCCGCCATGAGCATGGTGCTGATCGTCTCCACGACGCCCTGGCGGTGCATCCAGTAGGCGATCAGACCGGGAATGATGTAGCCGATGGACTGGACGATGGACACGTCCAGCCCGGTGTCGAGCATGGCGTTGAACACCAGCACGTAGCGCGTCAGGTAGCCGAACACGAAGCCCACCAGCACGCTGAAGACCAGGGTGCGGCGGCCGTAGAGCAGGATGAACCGGCTCAACAGCTGCACCGTGAGATAGGTGAACAGGGCCGCGACGATGGTGCCGGCCACGCGCAGGGGCTCGTCCAGGTGCAGGGCGATATAGCCGGGCACGATCAGCCCGCCCGCGGCCACGCCCATGATCTCCGAGAAGACCAGGCTGACGACCAGCCCCAACCCGATGGCCTGGATGATCACGACGCCGCCTCCCCCCGCATGAGGTCCAGCAGGGCCATGCCCGCGCCGCCGATGTTGCCGACGCCCACGATCACGGCCCGTTCGCCGCAGGTCTCCAGCAGCGCCGACCAGGCCTCGCGGGGCGGCAGGCCGCCCAGGTCGACGATGCGGTCGCGGGGCACGCGCCGGGCGAAGAGGTCGGCCAGCTGCGGGGTCGATTCGCCCACCAGGACGTAGCGGCCCGCGACGATCTCGCCGCCGAACAGGGGCGCCAGGTCGCGGGCGCGCCGCATGCGGTCGGCCCGGTTGTTGTAGAGCACGATCGCCTCGTCCGCGCGCGCATCCAGGCCCAGGTGGCGCCAGATGCGCGCGGTGGACTCGGGATCGTTGGCCGCGAAGGCGTTGACGAAGCGCACGTCGCGGCCGGGCGCGTCGACGGGGGTCAGGTCCAGGGCGCCCACGTCGGGCTTGACCGTCCACATGCCGGCCAGGGCCGTGTCGCGATCCACGCCGGCGGATTCGCAGACGTCCAGGGCCAGGCTCACGTTCTCGGCGAACTCCACGTAGGCGAAGGGCTCCAGCTCCGCCTCGGACACCGTCTCCGGGTCGGTCAGCTTGAACTCGGAGCCCAGGGCCTCGGCCCGGTGGGCCAGGTAGGGCGCGTAGGCGGTCTCCGCGGTGAAGAGCCGTGCGCCGACGGGCGCGGTGCCCGCCAGGCTGCGGGCCACGTCGTCCAGGCGCGGACCCTGCACCTCCAGATGGTCGGAGCGCACGTTGGTGATCACGCCGTGGGTGCTGCCCACGATGCGATGCTCGCAGGTCCACTGCAGGTCGGGCCGTACGGCCATGCATTCGAGCACCAGGGCGTCGGCCTTTTCGGCCACGGCCTGGCGGAACACGCGCAGCTGCTCGCGGATGTTGGGCGAGCTGCGGCGCACGATGGGCGACTCGCTGCCGTCGGCGTGGATGAAACGGGCCGCCGAGCCGGTGGTCTTGGCGCAGACGCGCAGTCCTCCCGCCTGCAGACCCGCGGCGATCAGCCGGGTGACCGAGGACTTGCCCCGGCTCCCGTTCACGTGGACGCGCAGGGGGACCCGGCGCCGCATCCAGCGGTGCCGGGCCGTCTCCCAGATGCCCAGCGCGGTGATCACCGCGAGCAGGAACAGGATGAACCTCACGCCGTGCTCCTATCGCACCATCAGCAGCTTCTGCGACATCACGCGTCCGCGGCTCTCGAGCCGGGCGAAGTAGACGCCGGCGGCCGCCTCGCGCCCGTCACCGTCGCGTCCGTCCCAGATCAGGACGCCGGGGCCGGCGGGCCGCTCGTCCTCGAGCAGCGTCCGCACCAGGCGTCCGGCCAGGTCGTAGACCCGCAGGGTGGCGGGCCCGCCGGCGGCCAGGCTGAAGGCCAGCCGGGCCTCGCCGCGGACCGGGTTGGGCTGCACGGGATTCAGGAAGAAGCGCACGAGGCCCTCGCCGCCGGTGGCCGCGCTCAGCTCCGCCACGCCCGCCGCGCCGCGGTGGCCGTAGGGATGATGCGACACGAGCCGGTAGACGGCCTCATCGCCCGCTTCCGGATCGAACAGGCCGCGGGCCGAGGCCGGCAGCAGCTCGTCGTTGAGCGTGGTCTCGCCCGACGCGTCCGCGCGGACCACCGACCAGCCGACGACCGGACGCGGATCGTCCACCTGCCAGGCGATCTCCACGCCGCCGTCGACGCGGGCCAGGGTCAGGGCGGACACCGTGTACGGATCGTAGACGGGCGCCTCGGTGGTCAGCTTCACGGCCAGGCCCGGCCCGAGGGGCGCCGCGCCCGGGGCGTACTGGGCGCCGTAGCTCAGCTCGAGGCCGTCGTCCTCCGTGGCGTTCTCCATACCCACGGTGGCGTACTGGCGCAGGTAGTCGGCGTTGGTGACCTGGCGGTACAGGAAGAGGATCTCGCCGTCGCCGCTCGTGGTCGGGTGCGAGACGGGATCGTGGAGCACGAGCTGGAAGGTCTGGACGTCGTCCACCGGCTCCAGCTCCTCGTCGTCCACCGCGGACAGGTAGTGGATCATGCGGCTCCACTCGATCGTGAACGTGCCGGCGCCCGCGTCGTGGCGGGTGAAGACGCCGCCGGTGCCCTCCAGGGTGGGATCGAAGTTGTCCCAGAAGGGGGCGATCATCGAGTGGTTGCCGTGCGGGTTGGGCAGCGGCCAGTTGTAGAACTCCAGCTCGTCGTCGGTGTCGAAGCTGATCCAGCCGTTCTCGCTGATGCGGATCTGGCCGGAGTGGTCGACGCCGTAGAAGCGGAAGGTGAAGGGCAGGTCGATCAGCACGTGGCCGTTGTCCACGGTGAAGGGCACCTCGACGCCCTCGCCGCCGAAGGCCGGATCCAGGTGGGTCCAGCGGTACTCGGGCACCGAGGCCGGATAGTCGATGTCGGCGCTGTCCACCGCCCAGTAGCCGTGGGCGTCCGGGCCGACCGGCGCGCCGGCGTCGACCTCGCCCGCGAGCAGCTCGCGGAACTTAGAGGCCTGGTACCATTCGCCGTCGTCGGAGATCACGAACTGGAGCAGGACGCCCTGTCCCGACGGCACGTCGCCGTCCAGGGCCAGCACGAAGGGCGCCTCGGCCGTCGCGGTGGCGCCGGGCGCGACGTCGGGCAGGTCCACCAGGTCGGTGACCACAGTGCCGATGCCCGGCGTGACCAGGTTCAGGCGCGCGTGGGGGTTGGTCAGCGGCAGCCCGCCGGTGTTGGTCACCGACAGGAGGATCTCGTTGTCCGCGCCCTGGCGCAGGATCCCGTCGCCGCCCAGGGTCAGCGCGGCCACGTCGATCGTCGGCGCGCCCACGGTCAGGACGATCTCGGCGCGATCAATACCGGTGTCGTGCGCCGCGTCCACGTGCAGGCGCAGCTCGACGCCGTCGTCCGCGTTGGTCAGCAGGCCGATCTGGAAGGACTCCTCGCCGGTGCAGACGTGGGTGGCGCCGGCGGCGATGTCGGGCAGGGCGATCTCGTCGATCTGGGCGTTGCAGGGGCCCTCGACCGCGAGCGTGAGCGTGACGCCGGTGGCGTCGACCGTGCCGGTGTTGGTGATCTCCGGGAACAGGTTGAACCGCTCGGCCGGATTGATCACCTGGTCGCCGTTGCCCAGGTCGTCGGTCCAGGTGTAGCCGCTGACGGCCAGGTGCGCCGCCGGCTGGGCCACCGGCACGACGGTCTGGTAGGGGAAGCGGTCCGACGCGGTGACCGTCACCGTGAGGTCGGAACCCTCGACCAGCCCGGCCACGGGCACGCGGGCGAAGCCGTCGGCGCCGCTGAAGGCCGTGCCGACCAGCACCCCGTCCTGCACCACGCCGACCCGGGCGCCGACCAGCTCGGTCACGCCGTCGGCCTCGGCCACCGCCACGTCGAAGCGGGTGCTGCCGGGCGCGCAGGTCGCGTCGTGGGCCGCGGTCAACGCCGCGGTGTCGCCGCGCCACCAGTTGAGCTCCGGGTCGCCGAGCAGGTTGTAGATGTGCAGGTAGAACTCGACCGACTCCTCCCCGTGCTCCGCGAAGGTCATCTCGTGGGGGAAGTAGTCCATGAAGCGCAGCTTGCCCGCCAGCATCAGCCGGCCCAGGTCGGTCAGGCCGGGATCGGAGGCGTGCTCGAAGAAGGAGATGGCCATGGCGTCGTTGTAGCGGGTATGCGACCAGTGCTCGCCGTTGCCGATGAAGGCCACCGCGCCGCGGGGCTCGGTCGGGGTGCCCTGGCGCAGGAAGACCTCGCCGAAGCAGGGCTGGTCGTCCGCGAAGTCGCCGTTGAGGCACACGAAGCTCATCACCACCGGGGTCATGGCCCCGTTGGCCACGTTGGGGATGTCCGCCACGGTGAAGTGGGGCGGCTCCCAGCCCGCGGTGCCGTAGGCCCAGCCGCGGTAGACGGTCATCGAGACGCCCGCCTCCAGGGCCTGGGTGATGGGGTAGACGCCGTTGAACAGGGGCGGGAAGTGCACCTCGCTCGGGGTCTCGAAGCCCATCTCGACGAGCTGTTCGCCCACCCAGGTCACCGTGCTGACCGGCGTGTCGGAGCCGTAGTTGCCGGCCACCATGAGCTGGCGGCTGAACCAGCCCTCGTCGTCGCGCCAGGGGGTCTTCTCGAAGCCGACGGTCTTGTTGATCACCGTCATGGCCTCGTAGACGGACTCCACGGGGAGGCGGCCCAGCATGAGGTCGGGCAGGAAGTCGTCCTCGTCCATCAGGGCGTACGGATGGTCGGTGACGTTCTCGCTGAGGCTCCAGGACGGGATGTCGTCCACGTCGCCCACGATGAGCACGTACTCCGGCGGCACGTCCCAGGTGGCGTAGGCCTCCCGCAGCCAGGTGCGGAGGCCCTCGTTCTGTGCGCCGAACTCCTCGGTGGTGGCCAGCCGCGTCTCGAAGCCCTTCTCGCGCTTCCAGTCCACCAGGGGGCCGCAGGCGTCGGCATATTCGGGCGTGGTCAGCACCAGGTAGGTGCCGTTGGCGGCGGACATGGCCTCGGTCGGCAGACCGCCGACCAGGGCGGAGAGGGCGGCGTCGAAGCCGCGGGAAAAGGCTCGGACCGGGTCCCCGGACTTGGCGGACCAGCGGCCGTCGTGGCGTACCTCGAGCCGGGCTCCGTCGGCGAGCCCTTCGGCGGCGATCGACGCCACCGGCAGGCCGCGCAGGCGCATGACCCGCTCGACGCGGGCCTCCTCCGCGCCGTCGAGCACGACGACGTCGCAGTCCGCGGCGTCGGGCGGCAGGGCCACCAGCACGTGCCGGTCGGCGGCGCCGGCGGAGAGGGTGAGCGTGGTGCGGGCGTCGTCGACGCTCGCGCGTACGGGATCGGGCGTTCGCTGACCGGCCGAGGCGGCGGCCGTGGCCGCCGCCGTCATCAGGCCGACTCCGAGAGCGAGCGCAATCGCAGTCCGTGTCATTTGATAAGGATCATCCGCCTCGAGTGGTTGGTGCCGAGAGCCTCGAGCTCGTAGAAATAGACGCCGCTCGCGAGTTCGCGACCGTCGTCGGCCTCGCCGTGCCAGACGGCTTCGTGACGACCGGCGGGGAGGTCGCCCAAGGTGAGGGTCGCCACCGTCCGGCCGGCGACGTCGAATATCCGTACGTCAGCACGCCCCGGCTCGTCAAGCCTGAAGACGATGGTGGTCCTGGGATTGAAGGGGTTGGGGTAGTTGCCGAGCAGTTCCGCCAGGGGCTGGGGCCCCTCGGCGCCGGTGTAGGCGCAGTTCGCCGGCAGGGCGCCGATCACGCCGCCGCAGACGGACGCGCAGGGGCTGCCGGCCTGCAGCCGGAAGTTGGCCACGTCGCAGAACAGGGGGTCCAGGGAGATGTTGCCGCCGCCGTCGACGCCGCAGAGCGTGTCGATCTCGTTGCCGTAGACGTCGGAGCAGGAGACCGTGGGCGAGCCGCCGTCGCAGTACACGCCGGCGCCGTTCGGATTGAAGGCGATGATGCACTCGTTGATGGCGGGGGCGCTGCCCCACTGGGCCATCACGCCGCCGGCGAGACCCGCTCCGGGGGCCAGGTTGTCGGCGATGGTGCAGCGCAGCAGCGTGGGCGCGGGGCTGAACAGGGTGTGGACGCCGGCGGCGTCAGACAGGGGCGCCACGCAGCGGTTGCTGACGATCCGGCAGCCCTCGATCAGGGGCGACGAGGAGTCGACGGCCACGCCGGCCCCGTAGATGTAGTCCAGGTCGAGGGTGTTGTCGAAGATCAGGCAGTTGACCATCGAGCCGGCCGAGCCGAGCTGGTAGGCCACGCCGCCGCCGTTGCCCAGCGTGGAGTTGCCGCTGATCTCGCAGTTGATCAGGTCCGGGCTCGAGTCGCCGATGAAGACGCCGCCGCCCTGGCCGTAGTTGGCGTTGATGGAGTTGGCGGTGATCATGCAGCCGCTCAGGTAGGCGTCGCTGCCGTTGCGGATGAAGATGCCGGCTCCGCTGGGCGCCTCGTTGCCCTCGATCAGGCAGTCGATGACCCAGGGCGCGCTGTTCTCCTCGATGGCCATGCCGCCGCCCTGCTTGGCCTCGTTGTCGACGCAGTCGACCCGCAGCAGCAGGGGGCTGGCGTTGTCGTAGCAGATCACGCCGCCGTCGGTGCAGAGGGTCACCTCCACGTCGACGATCTCCACGTTGCGACTCACGTTGCGCAGCAGGATGCCCGCGCCGTAGGCCGCCGCGAAGGCGTTGCGGACCGTCAGGTTCTCGATGCGCACGTTCTCCACGTATTCCACGAAGATGCCGCGGCCGAGCGTCTGGGCGTCGATGATCGTGCTGCCGACGCCGGCGCCCCGCAGGGTCACGCCCGATTTCATGATCACGCAGGCGGGCGTGGAGCCCGGGCCCTCCGTCTCGTGGGTGCAGTCGTAATACGTGCCGGCGGCCACCTCCACCACGTCGCCCGACTGGGCGGCCTGGACGGCGTCGTGGATCTGGGCGTAGTCGCCGGGAACTGTGATCAGGGCGGCGGAAGCGACGCCCGCCGCGGCGAGGGCGAGCGACAGGATGAAGAGATGTGCGATCCTCGACATGAGGAGTTCCTCCCGATGACGTTGTTGTGGACAGGCGCAAGCCGGCGCGGGGGTGTCGGACTGGCGTCAATGATAGCATGCGCCGGCGTTTTTGTGCCATGCGCAGACGTTCTCACGTTGGAAAAGATACAATGAAAGTGTAACGGTTCCATCACGGCGGATTATGTTGTATAATCCAGCCGTGCCGAGGCTCCGGAACGCCCCGGTGCGCCACATCCTCAGCTTGACGATGGACCCCCCGCCCCATCACAGACCGTCGCCCTTGGAGGCCATGATGCGTTTGCGCCCGGTATTCATCCTGCTGCTCCTCTCCCTCGCGACGACCGCCTTCGCGGCGGCCCCCGCCGATCGGGAGACCCTCATCGCCCCCGCACAAGACGGAACCGACGGTTTCCGCCTCCTCGACAAGGGCGGAGACGTCCTGCGCATCGTGTTCGAGCTGCCGCGCCTGGACGCCGTGGCCGTCGACATCGAGGGTGCGACCTACCGGCGCCTCGAGGTGCCCGGCTCCGTCCCCCAGGGCGAGACCGGCCGTCCGGCCCTGCCGGCCCTGAGCCGCATGGTGCAGGTGCCCGAGGGACTGGGCGTCAAGCTGCGGATCCTGGACATGGAGACGCGCGAGCTGAAGATCGGCCGCGTCATGCCGGCCCTGCCCGTGGAGGGCGAGGCGCCCGTGGTGGACGAGGCCGCCTACCGCGAGGACCTCTCCCACCTGCGCCCCGGCGCCGCCGTCGCGGCCCCCGGCGTGATGCGCGACCTGCGCGTCGCCCCGGTGACCGTCGAACCGGTGGCCTACGACCCGGCGACCGGCCGCCTGACCGTGGCCACCCGCATGGTGATCGAGGTGTCCTTCGCGCCCGACGGCGAGGGCGCCGACGTGCCCGGCCCGAAGAGCGACGGCCCCATCGCCGCCTCCTTCGACCACCACTACCGCGCCAACGTGCTGAACTACGACCGCGCGGCCAAGAGCGTGGAGCACGATCCCGGCACCTACCTGATGATCTGCGCGAACGACGGCACGGTCCAGGGCCACGTCGCCGACCTGCTCGACTGGCGCCGGCGCCAGGGCTACAACGTGCTGCTGGCCACGACGGCGGAGACCGGCACCAACACCACGTCCATCAAGAACTACATCCAGGGCGTCTACGACACGGCCAAGCCGACCCTGGAGTTCGTGACCCTGGTCGGCGACGTCGGCGGCGCCTGGGGGATCCCGACCTACACCGAGGGCGTCAGCGGCTACAACGGGCGCGGCGACCACTACTACACCATGCTCGCCGGCGCCGACATCCTGGCGGACGTGCACCTGGGCCGCATCTCGTTCACCGACGACGACACCGGCAACCTCGCCGCGATCATCGACAAGATCGTCACCTACGAGACGAACCCGCCCAGGAGCCCCGACCCGGACTGGTTCACCCGCGGCAGCCTCGCGGGCGACCCCTCGACCTCGGGCATCACCTGCATCCACGTGAACCAGTGGGCGCGGGACCAGCTCCTGGCCCACCAGTACACCGAGATCGACTCCCTCTGGAGCCCGAGCTCCACGCCCATGTACAACAACTTCAACAAGGGCGCGACGCTGATGACCTACCGCGGTTGGCTGGGCATGAGCGGCATGCAGTCGACCACCATCTACAACCTGCAGAACACCGACGAGCTGAGCTTCGCGGTGGTGATCACCTGCGACACCGGCTCCATCGAGGACGGCATGTGCCGCTCGGAGGCCTTCCTGCGCGCGCCCAACGGCGGCGGCGTGGCCGCCGTCGGCACCGCGACCATCGGCACCCACACCCGCTACAACAACTGCATGTTCACCGGCATCATCGAGGGCGCCTGGAACACGGGCGACTACCGTGTGGGACCCGCGCTGACCAACGGCAAGACCGCCATCTACAACAACTACTACCTGGCCGAGCCCGGCCGCGCCGAGACCTGGATGGTCTGGAACAACCTGATCGGCGACGCCGCCACAGAGATCTGGACCGGCCTCCCCGGCGACCTGGACGTGGCCTACGACGCCACCATGGACGACGGCGCCGCCTCGGTCTTCGCCGAGGTGACCGACGACGCGACCGGCCTGCCGCTGGAGGGCGCCGCGGTGACCGTCTACAAGGCGGGCGAGCTCCGCTACACGGCGCTGACCGACGCCATGGGCCGCGTGAACATCCCCGTCTCCGGCTACACCACCGGCGACATGCTGATCACCGCGACCCGGCACAACTACCTGCCCCACCAGGGCACCATCGTCATCGGCGCCCCCGCCGACCTGGTGACCCTGGCGACCCACGTGATCGACGACACCGACTGGGGCAACAGCGACGGCGACCTGAACCCGGGCGAGCACGTGCAGGTGGGCGTTCAGCTGCAGAACCTCGGCGGCTCCACCGCGACCGCCGTGAGCGCGTCCCTGAGCACGTCCGAGCCCTGGATCACGATCCAGAACGGCACCGTGAACTTCGACGACATCGGTCCCGGCGCCTACGACTGGGGCAACACGATGTTCGAGATCACCCTCGGCGACGACGCCCCCGCCGAGCATTTCCTGCACCTCGACCTGACCGTCACCAGCGGCGCCGACACCTGGCACTCGCTGCTGGCGATCGAGATCACCGGCGGCGGCTTCACCTACATCGGCCGCACCTTCGCCGGCGGCGACCTCGATCCGGGCGAGAGCGGCGCCCTCTCGGTGAACCTGCGCAACACGGGCAACGCCGTGGTCGGCGGAGCCACGGCGACGCTGTCCACCACCAGCCCCTGGGTCTCGATCGACGATGCGGGCGGCACCTACGGCGCCATGGGCATCAACGTGACCGACGAGAACACGGCCGATCCCTTCGGGATCTCCGTGGCCGCCGACTGCTTCCAGGGCCATCTGGCGACCTTCCAGATCGCCCTGCTGACCGCCGAGGGCACCCGCGACACGGTGGAGTTCACCGCCCAGGTGGGCACGGCCTCCAGCGACGACCCCGTCGGCCCCGACGCCTACGGCTACTACTGCCTCGACAACACCGACACCGGCTATCCCAACGCGCCCGTCTACGACTGGGTGGAGATCGATCCCACCCTGGGCGGCCCGGGCACGGACCTCGGCCTGACCGACACCGGCTGGGAAGAGGACGACGTCACCACCGTCGTGCTGCCCTTCGACTTCTGGTACTACGGACGCCAGTACGACCGCGTCTCGGTCTGCTCCAACGGCTGGCTGGCCATGGGCACCACCTCGCTGGTCAACTACCGCAACTGGTCGCTGCCCACGCCGGGCACCCCCGGCGCCATGATCTGCGGCTTCTGGGACAACCTCTACGACGGCGGCGCGGGCGGCGTGTTCTGGTGGCACGACACGGCCAACGACCGCGTGATCATCGAGTGGCGCATGCGGAACGATTCCGGCGGAGCGAGCGAGACCTTCCAGGTCATCCTCTACGATCCGGACGCCCATAGCACCGACACCGGCGACGGCATCATCGAGATGATGTACGACACCGTCTCCCAGGTGGACGGGACCAACGGCTACAGCACCGTCGGCCTGCAGAACCACGACCGCACCGACGGCCTGCTCTACACCTACTGGAACCAGTATCCCGCCGCCGCGGCCTCGCTGACCTCCGGCCGCGCCCTGCGCTTCCAGGCCTTCGCCGCGGTGCCCACCGGCCGCCTCGAGGGCGCTGTGACCAACGCCTCGGCCGGCGGCACGCCGCTGGAGGGCGCCACGGTCACGGTCCTCGGCGCCGGACGCGCCTTCGCGTCGGCCGCCGACGGCGCCTACGGCGGCAACGTGCCGCCGGGCACCTACGACGTGGTGGCGTCCCACCCGTCCTTCGCCCCCGACACGACCCTGGGCGTGGTCATCACCGAGGACGCCACGACCGTCGCCGACTTCTCCCTGGTCGACACGGTCGGACCGACCTTCACCAACACGACCGTGCTCGGCAACACCTTCGACACCGTCGGTCCGTACACGGTGCAGACCACGGTCACCGACGCCAGCGGCGTCGGCGACGTCGCCTTCTACTACCTCGCCTCGGGCGGCGGCGTCACCATGGCGGCGCCCGTCGACCTGGGCGGCGGCGTCTACGAGGCCCAGATCCCGGGCCAGCCCCTCGACACCGCCGTGCGCTACTTCTTC
The DNA here is from genome assembly GCA_964607825.1 of uncultured Fibrobacteraceae bacterium. Lineage (GTDB taxonomy): Bacteria > Krumholzibacteriota > Krumholzibacteriia > LZORAL124-64-63 > LZORAL124-64-63 > JAHIYU01. The sequence goes on from CAZSNA010000030.1 coordinate 17,891, forward strand.
ACGGCCGACGACGCGCTGGACCAGTTCACCGCCGATCCCCCGGACGCGCCCGCGGCCACCTACGCCTTCCGGGTCGACGACACCTACTCCTATGTCGCCGACATGGAGACCGCCGACGGCTGGACCGCCGGCGGCGCCGGCGACGACGCGAGCGCCGGCATCTGGACCCGCGCCGATCCGATCCACGTGGAGGAGTCCGGCGAGACCGTCCAGCCCGACGACGACCACTCCCCCGACGGCACCCACTGCTGGGTCACCGGCAACGGGGAGACCGGCCAGCAGGGCGTGGACGACGTCGACGGCGGCCAGACCACCCTGCTCAGCCCCGTCTTCGACGTGGCCGGCTACAGCGACCTGACCTTCAGCTACTGGCGCTGGTTCACCAACGACACGGGCTACAACCCCGGCGAGGACGAGTGGGTGGTGCAGGTGAACGACGGCTCCGGCTGGGTCGACATCGAGCGCACCACCACGAGCCAGCGCAGCTGGGTGCAGATCTTCCACCCCCTGAGCAGCTTCGCCTCGGCCACCTCCACGGTGCAGTTCCGCTTCATCGCGACGGACGAGCCGGCCGGCTCGGTGGTGGAGGCCTGCGTGGACGACTTCAGGCTCTACAACGACCTGACGACCCCCGACACCATCGACCCCTCGGTGACCGTGCTCGCGCCCACCCCGGGCTCGACCTACGGCGGCGACGTCCTGATGCCGGTGGAGTGGAGCGCCTCGGACAACATCGGCGTGACCTACACCCAGATCTGGTACTCGGCCGACGGCGGCGCGAGCTGGCCCTACCTGGTGGACGACGGCGGCCTGTCCTCGCCCCACGTCCCGAACGTGGGCTCGCTGCCCGAAAGCGAGCTGGCCATGATCAGGGTGGTCTGCTTCGACGCCGAGCTGAACCTGGGCTACGACGACACCGACGACACCTTCATCCTGGAGAGCTCCACGGACGTGGACGAGGGCGTCGCCCCCATGCGCGTCAGCCTGGCCCAGAACCACCCCAATCCCTTCAACCCGGCCACCGAGATCGCCT
>CAZSNA010000030.1:18933-36194 GCA_964607825.1 uncultured Fibrobacteraceae bacterium
GCTGACGGTGTACGACGTGGCCGGACGCGCGGTCGCGAACCTGGCCCGCGGCCCCCACGCCGCCGGCCGCCACGTGGTCACCTGGCGCGGCCAGGACGATCGCGGGGCCCGCGTCGCCTCCGGGCTGTACTTCTACCGCCTGTCGACGCAGGATGGGACGGAGACCCGCAAGATGACCCTGCTCAAGTAGGGTCCGACATCGACCGACCGGGGGCGCGGCCGCGCGCCGCGCCCCCCTTTCCCCGAGGATCCCATGAAGACCACCGCGTTCCGTCCGCTCCCGCTGCTCTGCCTGCTCCTGTCGCTCGTCGCGGCCGGCTGCGGCCAGGAGGACGTCGCCCGCGTGCGCGAACACGCGGCCCTGTCCGACGCGCCCGCCCCCGCCGAGGGCGAGTTCTCGGCCGAGCTGGTCCTCTGCCGCCGGGTCGGCAGCAAGACCGGCAAGCGCATCGCCGTCGGGGACGACTTCGTGGAACGGCCGGAGAAGAAGAACCGCTACATCCACGCCTTCCTCGACGTGCACGATGCGCCCGCGGGCGAACACCAGGTCCATCTGGTCTGGATCAAGCCGGGCGGCAAGGAGATGTTCCGCAAGTCCGCCGAGGTGCGGGTCGCGCCCGGCGAGGAGGGCTGGGACGTGGACGTGCTCTGGTACGACGCCGAGGATCTCCACGACCGCGAGGCCGACCCGACCGTCTCGTCGCCGACCCCGGACCTCACCCTGTACACGCGTCTGAACGTCTCGCCCAAGCGCGAGCGCCAGGAGGGCGAGTACGCCGTGCGGGCCTACTGGAACCGGGAGCTGCTCATCGAGAAGAGCTTCCGCTTCGGCCGCTCCGAATCCTGAACCCGCCCCCGGACACGACGACGGCCGCCTCCCCGGGGAGGCGGCCGTCTTGCGTTCGCGAAGCCTGTCCTACTGGACGCTCTCGTACAGCTCCGTGATCCTGCGCGCGTACAGCTCCCAGGTGTAGTTGTCCAGGACGTGCCGCCGGATGCCCTTGCGGTCCCAGCTCCGGCCCAGGGCGTCCACCAGGGCGTCCACCAGGGCGTCGAGGTCGCGCGGCGGGACCAGGATGCCGCAATCCGGCTCGCGGATGGTCTCGGGCAGGCCGTCGGTGCGGGTCGCCACCACGGGCAGGCCCACGGACATGGCCTCGATCGTCGCCACGGGCATGCCCTCCGAGAGGGTGGGCAGGCAGTAGACGTCGGCCCGCTGCATCTCGGACACCATGTCCTCGTGCGACAGGCGGCCCGCGACGGTGACCTGGTCGGAGATGCCCAGCTCCACGGCGAGCGCCTCCAGATCCGCCTTGAGCGGTCCTCCGCCCACGAAGATCATCGAGGCCGTCCGCCTCAGGTCCTCGGGCAGCCGGGCGAAGGCCCTCAGCAGCAGCTGATGGTTCTTGCGGGGCAGGAGCTGCGCCACGGTCACGATCCGGTGGCCGAATTCGGTCCGCTCCGGATCGGGCTTGAAGAGGTCGGTCTCCACGCCGTGGAAGATGATGTGGGTGTTGGGATGGGTCAGCCCGGCCGCCTCGGCGTTGCTCCGCGTCGATTCGCAGTTGAACAGCAGGGCCGAGGCGCGCCGCACGTGCTTGATGACGTAGTCGCGGTGCGGGAACCGGTGCATGTAGTAGTTGGCGTCGTTGCCGATGCCCTGCACGACGACGGGGATGCCGAACTCGCGTCCGAGCATGCTGGCGCAGACCCCCTCGGGCGCGATCCAGGCGGTCTGGATGACCTCGGGCGCGAAGTCCCGCACGATCCTCGCCAGGTGACCGCGCAGCTGCTTGTACATCAACAGGCCCTCGTAGCCCCAGAACAGCTTCTTCGGGCCCCAGACCCAGCGCGGATAGGTGACGGGCACGCCGCGCACCTCGTCGGCGGCGGGCGTCTCCCGCCGGGCCTTCAGCCAGTCCCCGAGCCGGCCCGGATTCGTGATCGCGGACCCGAGCAGGGAAGGCGGCGGCGTCATGCCGACCGGGCAGACGACGCGCACGTCGTGCCCCTCGTACTCGCGCAGGGCCACCGTGCCCCTGATGTTCCAGGGGCCGGAGAGCCAGTCGAACGGGGACGGGAACATGCCGGCGATCCAGAGAACCCTCATGATCCGAACCCTCCCGCCAGCAGGCGTTCGTAGATCTCGAAATGACGTCGGGCGACGCCGTTGACGCTGAAACGGTCCTCGGCGTCCCGCTTGCCCGCCGCGCCCATGTCGCGCCGCGCCTCGCGGTCCGCGATCAGTCTCGCCAGGGCCTCCGCGAGCGCCTCGTCGTCGCCGCTGTCGACGAGCAGGCCGCTGCGCCCCTCCTCGATCAGGTGCGGAATCCCCCCCACCCGGGTCGCGACCACCGGCTTGCCGGCCGCCATGGCCTGCTGCACGGTCATGGGCGAGGTCTCGGCGAAGGACGGCAGGACCACCATGTCGGCCTCGCTGAACTCCCGCCCCAGCTCCTCCTCGGTGAGGAAGCCGCGGAAGATCACCTGATCGCCGAGGGCGAGCCGCTCCACCTGGGCCTGCAGCTCCTCGTGGTAGGCCGCGTTGCCGACGCTGCCGGCGACATGGACCTTGAAGTCGACGCCCTGGGCGCGCAGACGGTCGGCGGCCGCGATCAGCACCTCGATGCCCTTGCGCTGGTAGATGGTCCCCGCGAAGAGCAGGCGCCCCGGGATCGGGGTGTCCGGAACGTCGAAGTACCGCTGTTCGATGGGATTCTCCACGACGTCGTGCAGCTTGTGCGACAGCGCGGTCAGCTCCTCGCAGACGTAGACGCTGCTGGGGATGTACCGGTCGATGCCCGGGACCGCCCGGCGGGCCATGTAGTCCATCTGCCAGTAGCGCAGACGCGACTTGAGGCCCGGATAGTGAGCGCGCTCGTTGTGGAAGACGGCGTGGATCGTGACGAGCGAGGGGAAGGGCAGCGGCGCGACGATGTAGGCCTCCTGCCCGCTCTCCTGGCAGTGGATCAGGTCCGGGGCGATGTCGCGGATCGCCCGGCGGGCCCTCTGCACGCTGAAGTGGCGGAACGTCGGCAGGCTGAACCGCCGCTGGACGGGCAGATGGTGGATGTGGAGATCGCCGTCCCGATGCGTGCGCGCGCTGTCCACGCGGCTCAGGGACACCACGTGGAGTTCGAGGCCGGGCAGGGTCTTCAGGCCCTCCACGGCGCTGAACATGACCTTTTCCACACCGCCGCAGGTGAAATCGGGATCCACCGGATACGGCCCGAAGAGCACGACCTTCAAAGCTACCCCTTCAGTCGGATTCGGTCGGAGAACCGCCGCGCAGCCGGAGACCGCGCGGCGGTTGTGGACGACGGGCTCAGACCTTCTGCGTGTCGGAGGCCTCGGTCTTCAGCCGCGCAATGTCGGCGTCGACCATCATCTGGATCAGCTCCTCGAAGCTCGTCTCCAGCTCCCAGCCCAGCTTCTCGCGGGCCTTGGAGCAGTCGCCGAGGAGCAGCTTGACCTCGGCGGGCCGGTAGAAGCGCGGGTCGACCACCACGTGCTTCTCCCAGTCCAGCCCGGCGTGCTCGAAGGCGATCTGGCAGAACTCGCGCACGGAGTGGGTCTCGCCGCTGGAGATCACGAAGTCCTCGGGCTCGTCCTGCTGCAGCATCAGCCACTGGGCGCGGACGTAGTCCAGGGCGTAGCCCCAGTCGCGCTTGGCGTCCAGGTTGCCCAGGCGCAGCTCGTCCTGCAGGCCCAGCTTGATGCGCGCCACGCCGTCGGTGATCTTGCGCGTGACGAACTCCAGGCCGCGACGCGGCGACTCGTGGTTGAAGAGGATGCCCGACACCGCGAACATGTCGTAGCTCTCGCGGTAGTTGATCGTGATGTAGTGGGCGTAGCACTTGGCCACGCCGTAGGGGCTGCGGGGATAGAGGGGCGTCAGCTCGGTCTGCGGCGTCTCGCGCACGTCGCCGAACATCTCGCTCGAGGAGGCCTGGTAGTAGCGGATGTCCTTGTCCACCAGGCGCACGGCCTCGAGCATGCGCGTCGCCCCGAGAGCGGTCACGTCGCCCGTGAGGATGGGCTGATCCCACGAGGTCGGCACGAAGGACTGGGCCGCGAGATTGTAGATCTCGTGGGGACGCACGCCGTCGACGGCCCTGATGACCGAGGTCTGGTCGGTCAGGTCGGCCTGGACGAACTTCATCCGATCCCGGATATGCTTAACGCGCTCGATGGTCTCGGTGCTGGTGCGGCGGATCACGCCGTACACCTCGTACCCCTCATCCAGAAGCAGCTCGGCGAGATAGGAGCCGTCCTGGCCCGTAATGCCGGTGATCATCGCGCGACGCGGGCTGTCAGCCATGGGTCCTGACCTTTCTCTCACGGTAAGCGGTGCCGCCCCGGTACCGGCCGGTGGCGGACATGGATGTCCCGGGATCCTCGAATCCCGGGATGCCGTCGCTCGGAGCGGCCTCTCGGCCTCGAACGACGCACGATTATACCCGGAACTCGGCTCCCATGCAAGATCCCGCGGGGGATCCGGCCTGCGCGGTCTCTATCGGCCGGCGATCGGAGCAATTGACCTTTTTCATTCGGCTTAGGGGGCCAATCATGTTTTTGACAGCCCCCGCGCCCGTTCCTATAATCCGATACGCTGCAGCGCGCCGCGCGGGCGCGGATCCCCAGACGAACAGGACCCCACGCATGAATCTCGACGCCTTCTACGCCGGCAAGACGGCCCTGGTGACCGGCGCCGCCGGTTTCATCGGCTCCCACCTGGTCGATCATCTCCTGGCCCTCGGCTGCGCGGTGCGCGGCGTGGACGACATGTCCGACGGCCGCATCGAGAACCTGGCCGACGCCCGCGACCGCATGGACTTCCGCGAGGGCTCCATCAACGACGCCGCCCTGCTCGACGAGCTGATGCCCGGCGTCGACGTGGTCTTCCACCTGGGCGCCAACGCCTCGGTGCCCCGCTCCTCGGAGGACCCGGCCTTCGACTTCGAACGCAACCTGGCCGGCACCTTCCAGGTGCTGGAGGCGATCCGTCGCCACGGCGCGGGCCGCCTGCTCTTCGCCTCCTCGGCCGCCGTCTACGGCGAGCCCCAGACCGAGGACGGCCGCATGAGCGAGTCCCACCCCTTCGTGCCCAAGTCGCCCTACGGGGGCACCAAGCTGGCCGGCGAGTGGATGATCGAGGGCTACTGCCGCTGCTACGACCTGGACCAGCGCCGCGTGCGCATCTTCAACACCTTCGGCCCGCGCCAGCGCAAGTACGTCATGTTCGACCTGCTGGAGAAGCTGCGCCGCGACCCGCGGAACCTCGAGGTGATCGGCACCGGCGAGCAGAAGCGCGACTACAACTACGTGGCCGACACGGTGCTGGCCCTGCTGACCGTGGCCGCCCACCCCGACGCCCGCGGCGACGTCTTCAACATCGCCGGCGGCCGGCCGGTGAGCATCCGCGAGCTGGTGGAGAAGATCATCGACTGCACCGGCCTCGAGCGCCCCGAGATCACCTACACCATGGAGAGCTGGCCCGGCGACGTGATGAGCATGGTGGCCGACACCTCGCACATCGAGGACGGGCTGGGCTACAGGCCCGCCGTCGGCCTGGAGGCCGGCCTTGAGAAGCTGCGGGACTGGCACCGGGAGCTGTACCAGCCGCCCTGGTGATCGATCGCCGACCCGATCGACCGGCACGGGAAAGGCCCGGGAGCTGCGGCTCCCGGGCCCTGTGCGTCAGAGACGCTTCGAATCGATGAGTCCTAGCGGTACAGGCTCTTGATCGAACCCCAGTCCATGGACTCGTTGCCGACGGGGTCGCAGGACCCGCCGTTGGTGCCGGCGATGTTGAACTCGCCGTTGTTCGAGGACCCATACCCGTCGACGATCAGGTACAGCTGCTGGGTGGCGCCGGACGCGTTGGTGTAGCTGAAGTAGGATCCGCTCGGATAATTGTCCTCGCCGGCCACGCAGGAACCGTCGATGTCCTCGCAGTCCAGGACCAGGTAGATCGAGTCGTCGAAGCCGGCCGTCATGGTCACGTCGAAGGTCTCACCGTCGGCGAGGCAGATGACGTAGACGACATCGTTGCCCGCAGCCTGGGAGTAGCCGGTGCAGCTCGACAGTGTCGGGGAGTAGTCGGCCGTCGCGGACTCGGTCGAGCTGTCGATGTTGAACGGGCCGAAAGGAATGATCTCGGCGTCGGCGCAGGTCAGGTTGCTCGGGGGCGGCGGGGGAGGCTCGGCCTCGGTCGCCGTCAGGATGTAGGTGCCGAAATAGGAGGCGCTGTAGCCGAGGACCTGCACGAAGTAGGTGCCGTCGGCGGGGAACGTGTAGGCGATGTAAGAGTAGTAGCCGGCGCCGCCGTCGTCATTGTAGGCCAGCTGCGTCGCACCATCGGTGTCGAAGAGATACATCTTGGTGTCGCCGATGTCGCCGGCGTGCGTCTCGAACTCATACTCGACCCCGCCGATCACGGTGATGGCGAACCAGTCCACCTCGCCGGCCGGATCGATGGCGGCGTTCATGTCGTCGCCCGGGGTCAGGGTGTTGGCGGTCAGGTAGTCATCGTTGGGCTCGACCTCGGTCGCGCGGCTGTTCGAATCGTAGGGCATGACCGGCTTCTCGAGAGCCGGCTTGGCGATGGCGAAGCTGCTGATCAGGCACAGCGCCATCAGAACGACTAGCATGGTACGCATTTGCGTCCCTCCTGAGGATGTGAGTACGGAGTGTGCTGTGGCGTCTCAAGATGCAGCGTGCTGGACGATCCGCGCGATGGCCTGAGCCCGACAGCCGAATGCTCAACTCGCCCTAAATCATATCACGTTATTAAATTGAAAACAAGTATTTTTAACGAATTGATCATATTTAGACACGATACCGTGAGATTTTCGCCATACCGGCGTGTGAGTCTCCGAATTTTTTCAGGAAATACCTTACAAAATTGAATCGAGCCGCTCCCCCCTGCGCAGCCGGTGCCGCAGCCCCATCAACCGCGCGTCCAGCGCCCGCAACTCCCCCAGATTGGCCCTCTCGGCCTCCGAGGGCTCGATCACGTCGACCATGGCCCCGTTCTCGATCACCACGCGGCGATCGCCCATCAGGGCCAGGATGGGGTCGTGAGTGGCCATCAGGACGATCTTGTCCTGGCCCACGAGGATCTCGAGGGCCTTCTGCCGGTCGATGCCGGCGTTCTCGATCTCGTCGATGAGCACCACCGGCGAGCGGCTCAGCACGGCGGTGTCGGCGATCATCAGGGCGCGGGACTGGCCGCCGGAGAGACTGGTGACCGGCGTGTCGAGGGCGAAGGGCTCGCCGGCCAGCGCGTTGGCGTCCTCCCAGATGCGCCGGATCTTGGCCTCCGGCTCCTCAACCCGGCGGCTGTCGGCGTGCAGGGCCAGGAAGTCCGCCACCGACAGGTCCATGACGAAGTTCATGTTCTGGCTGAGCTGGGCCACGAGCTTGTGCTCGCTGGAGGTGCGCCACTTCATCTCCGGCTCGCGGCCGTTGATGGTGATGCGGCGCCGCGTGGGCGTGTCGCCCCGGGCCACCCACTCGATGTCCGCCAGCAGACGGCTCTTGCCGGAGCCGGTGGGCCCCACGATGCAGATCACCTCGCCCAGACGGGCGTGCAGCTCGGTCACGGGTTCCGGGGCGCCGTCCTTGTCGACGCCGCCGAAGACGGCGATCTCGGTCACCGCCTCCTCTTCGTCGGAGAGGAAGGCGTCCATCTCGGCGATGAAAGCCGCCAGCGGCTCCAGGTGGGCGGCGGCGGACGAGTCGGCGAGCCCCAGGTCGGACTCGTCGTCCAGCTCGACGCCGCGGTCGGCGAGCCAGGCCTCGGCGAAGGGCCAGCGCGCGAGCAGTTCGCCCGCGGTCAGGGCGCGCAGGGTGTCGAGGTCGGTCATCGCGTCTCCCCCTCGGGTCCGGTCATGGGTGCGCCCTGCTGCCGGTCCGCCTGCCCCTGCAGGTCGATCTTGCGCACGTTGCCCATCTGGTAGGCCTCCCCGATCCGCGTCTCGCCCAGGCAGTAGGAGCAGAGGGCGGCCGGCATGCTGAAGCGCAGGCGGCGGCCTTCGACGGTCTCGACCGCGTCGGCGTCCCGCCAGAGGGTTGAGAACTCGAAGCTGCCCTGGCCGGTGATGCCGTTCACGTGGAGGATGCGCGACTTGGGGTTCACGCCCCGCACCCGCGCCGCGAAGACCTCACGTTCGGCCTGGCTGACGATGTCGCCCTTGGTGACCACCACGATGTCGGCCGACTTGAGCATGGGCCCGATCTTCCGCGGCGTGTCGATGCCCGACAGGTTGTCGATCACGCACACCGCCAGCACGTCGCGGATGTAGGGCGAGCAGCGGTTGCAGAGGCCGGCGCTCTCGCTGACCAGCACGTCGAAGCCCTCCTCGCGCCCCCACTGCACGCACTCCTCCACGTTGCTGACGAAGTAGTGGTCGGGGCAGAGGGCTCCGCTGAGGCCCTTGCGCACCGGCAGGCCGGCGCGCTCGTAGATCTCGTCGTCCAGGGTGGACAGGCAGTCGAACTTGACCACGCCCACCTTCAGGCCGTCGCCGACCAGGTGCTCCACGGTCTTCAGGATCACGGACGTCTTGCCCGAGCTGGGCGGTCCGCTCACGGTGACGAAGCGCATGCTAACCCTCCACGCCCTCGTTGAAGATCTCCAGCATCCGGGGGATGCGCTCCCCCAGGTCGTGCTCGCGGACGAAGTCCCAGCCCAGCCACAGCCAGGGCGCCGGGTCGGGCAATTCGTTGACCACCTCGGGATGCAGGGACGGGAACAGCCCCTTGTGGGCCAGCACCTCGCCGGCCTCGCGGGACAGGAAGAAGTCGGCCAGGTCGCGGGTGCCGGCCGGGGCCTCGGCCTGCTCCAGCATGAAGATGGGGCTGATGATGGCGCCGTCCTCGGGCCAGACGATCTCCACCTTGGGGTTCATCTTCGCCATGCGGGAGAAGAAGTACGGGATGACCGACACCGCCGGCACGTCGCCGCGCCGCGCCGCGAAGCGGCCGGCCGCCTGGCTCGGGTGCAGCGAGGTCATGAGGTTGCGCGACAGGGCCCGCACGCCGTCGTCCCCGAAGTGCTTCCACAGGGTCAGCAGGATGCCGTTGAACAGGTCGAAATCCCCCACCGGCAGCGCGATGCGCTTCTCCATGCGCGGCGAGAGCAGGTCGGCCCAGGTGCGGGGCACCGGCTCGCCCTCGTCGAGCTGCTGGGTGTCGACCAGGAAGATCGCCGGCACCACGCCGATCATGGCGAAGTGGCCGTCGGGATCCTTGAGCTGCAGGCCGTCGAAGGCGGCGTTGGTCTCGGCGGGCGAGTTGTCCGTGAAGACGCCGGCGTCCTTGAAGCGCGCCATGTTGCGGTGGTCGAAGAACGATTCGAAGCCCGCCGACAGGAAGACGTGGGGCAGGTCGTCCACGCCCTGCAGGCGGGCCATCTCCCGCTCCACCACGTCCATGCCCACGCTGGCGGCGGCCAGCCGGTGGCCCACGCTCACGTCGTGGTCCGCCTCCACCCGCGCCTTGACCGTCTCGAAGGCCTCCAGCAGGGGGATGCGCACCGGGCAGGGCAGCAGTCCGGCCACGCGGATGTCGCCCGTGTCGGGGAACATGCGGCTCTCGTCGGCGACCTGGAGGGTGATGTCCTCGCTGCGCCGCGCCTCGTCCACGGCGCCCGTCAGCAGCGCGCGGAACTCGGCGAAGTCCTTGCCCTTCATCTGCAGGGCCTGGCCCAGGGTGACCAGCTTGCCCTGCGAGGCGCGCTTGCTCTCGTCGCCCACGTGGGCGAAGCCGTTGTCCACGAACACGGGGATGGTCTCGGGGTGGGCTTCGGTGACCTCGAAGAGGGTCATCTCGGGGGTGATCTCGACTGGGGTCACGGCGTCCTCCGGGGGAGCGTCCTTATTCCATACCGAATGGTAATTAATTCCGGATCAATATGGTCCCGATCGCTTCGGTCCGCAAGACAAAATATGGGGCCGGGCCCTCGCCAGCAGCCCCCCGATCCGTTATAGTCCCCGACTGCGAACCGTATCGTTCCGAATCACCCAGGAGGCCGACCCGTGCGTCATCTGTTGCTGATCTGCCTGCTCGCCTGCGCCCTGCCCGCGCTGGCCGACGAGCCCCATCCGTTCTCCGTCCACGACATGCTGGCCATGGACCGCGTGGGCGACCCGCAGGTCTCCCCCGACGGGAAGACCATCGTCTTCACCCTGCGCACCACCGACCTGGAGGCCAACCGCGGCCGCACCGACCTGTGGCTGGTGGGCGTGGACGGGGAGAACCTGCGCCGTCTGACCGCCGATCCCGCCGGCGACTGGAACCCGCGCTGGTGCCTCGACGGCACGGTGTTCTTCCTGTCGACCCGCGGGGGCTCGGCCCAGGTGTGGCGCATCGACCCGCGCGGCGGCGAGGCCGCGCAGATCACCGACTTCCCCCTGGACGTGGGCAACCTGGAGGTGGTGCCCCAGCTGCACAAGCTGGCCTTCACCATGGACGTCTACCCCGACATGACCATGGCCGAGACCGTGGCCCACGACGAGAAGCTCGCCGCCGACCCCGCCACGGGCCTGGTCTACGACGAGCTCCTGTTCCGTCACTGGGACCACTGGGAGGACGGCAAGCGCACCCACATCTTCACGTGGTCGCCCATGGACGGCGACGCCCCGCCCCTGGACCTGACGCCCAACCTGGACGCCGACACCCCGACCCACCCCTGGGGCGGCAGCGAGGAGTACGCCTTCTCCGCCGACGGCAAGACGCTGGTCTTCACGGCCAAGATCGCGGACGGCAGCGAGGCCGCCTGGATCACCGACTACGACCTCTACGCGGTGTCGACCGACGGTCAGAGCCGCCGCGCCTGCCTGACCGACCCCAACGAGGCCTGGGACACCGCGCCCCTGTTCTCCCCCGACGGCAAGACCCTGGCATACCTGGCCATGTCGCGCGCGGGCTTCGAGGCCGACCGCTTCCGCATCGTCCTGCGCGACTGGATGTCGGGCACCACGCGGCATCTGGAGCTGGTCTGGGACGACCTGAAGCTCAGTCCCCGCGGCCTGCTCTGGTCCGCCGACGGCAAGAAGCTCTACATGAACGCCGACTACCTCGGCCAGACCTCGATCTTCAGCATGGACGTCAAGAGCGGCAAGACCCGCCTGCTGGTGCGCGACGGCGCGAACGGCTCGCTCGGGCTGGCCGGCAAGAGCCTGGTCTACACCAAGAACCACCTGCAGGGCCCCAACGAGATCTACCGCTTCGGGTCCAAGGAGGAGCGCGTCACCCGCATCAACGACGACAAGCTGGCGCAGTGCCTGATGGGCGAGCCCGAGCAGTTCACCTTCGAGGGTTGGAACGGCGAGACCGTGTACGCCTACCTGGTCAAGCCCTACGACTGGAGCGAGGACGCCGCCGCGGCCGGCAAGACCTGGCCGCTGACCTTCCTGGTGCACGGCGGCCCCCAGGGCAGCTTCGGCAACGACTTCCACTACCGCTGGAATCCCCAGGCCTACGTGGGCGCGGGGTTCGCCACGGTGGCGGTGGACTTCCACGGCTCGGTCGGCTACGGCCAGGACTTCACCGACTCGATCAGCGGCCACTGGGGCGACCGCCCCTTCGAGGACCTGGAGAAGGGCCTCGCCGCGGCTCTCGAGCGCTACACCTGGCTGGACGCCGACCGCGTCGTCGCCGCCGGCGCCAGCTACGGCGGCTACATGATCAACTGGATGCACGGCCAGCCCTTCGCGAAGAAGTTCAAGGCCTTCGTCTGCCACGACGGCAACCTGGACGAGCAGATGGCCTACTATGACACCGAGGAGCTGTGGTTCCCCGAGTGGGAGCACGGGCGCCCCTTCGAGGACCCCGCCGCCTTCCAGAAGCACAATCCGGTCAACTACGTCCAGAACTGGCACGTGCCCACCCTGGTGGTCCACGGCGCCCTGGACTACCGCGTGGTCGACACCCAGGGCCTGAGCACCTTCACGGCCCTGCGCCGCATGGGCGTGCCGGCCCGGCTGCTCTACTACCCGGACGAGAACCACTGGGTGCTGAAGCCGCGCAACTCCATCCAGTGGCACGACGAGGTCATGGGGTGGCTGACGCGGTGGACCGAGTAGACCTCCCCGCCACCGAACGCGACGCGCCCCCGGTTCCCGGACCGGGGGCGCGTTTCGTTCCGGGTGCGGAGCGTCAATCCCGCGAGGCGTTGATGGAGTCCAACTGCCAGACCGTGCCGCCGGCCAGGTCGCGCACCAGGAGGAGGCCGCCGATCCGGTCGCCGTTGCGGCCGAGGCTGGCGTGGTACACGAAGACGTCCCGCTCGATGAACCAGTAGATGGCGGTCTCGTCGGCCACCGGGCCCGTGCGGCGGAAGTTGGGCGAGTAGGCCGCCGGGGCCGACGTGATGTGCAGTTCGATGTTCAGCTCGTTTCCGGCGGGGTTGCAGGCCACGGACACCGACACGGGCTGGTTCGAGATGCCGTAGGCGGGACTGGAGAAGAGGCCCTCCCCCCGGTAGGTGCCCCGCCAGGCCTCGGACGGACCGCTCGGGATCGAGGTCGGCGAGGGATCGCTGTAGGGCTCGCAGCCCGGAACGGCCAGCAGCAGGACGGCAAGCATGATTCCGATCAAGGGCAGACGCATGTGGGCATCACTTCCGCTCGACGCTCAATCCCTCTCCACCTCGATGCAGATCACTTCCCAGTAGGGCTGGCCCTGCAGGTTGCAGACCCACAGCTCGCCCGTGACGCGATCGTCGGTGCGGTAGAGGTTCGCGCAGTAGATGAAGAGCTCGTCCTCGATCGCGAAGTTGACGTGCCGCTCGTTGGCCACCGGCCCCGTGTAGCGGAACTTGGGCATGTAGTTCAGGTCGGGCACCAGGAAGAGCTGGATGTTCAGCTCGTCGCGCGCGGGCATGAGCCGCAGGGTGGTCTCCATCTCCCGCTCGACGGCGCCCACCTCGTCGCAGTTCAGAATGCTGCGGCCGGTGTAGGTGCCGCGCCAGGTCTCCGCGTCCGTCTCGGGTTCGCTGGTGCCGATGGGATCGCTGAAGGGCTCGCAGCCGGACGCGGCCAGGGCCAGAGCGGCCGCCAGGATCACCAGGATGAATCGCTTCATGTCCCACCTCCCGTTCAATCCCCTCTGATCTTATGTAATAACGTCCGAGGGGTCAATTCGGCGGGACGACGACGGTCGTTCGGCGGGCCGCCGACAGGCATCCGACTTGCATCCACCCTCCCGAGTCGCGGAAGCCCGGCGCTTCCCGGCGGACCGTCGCGGTCGATCCGGACCCGGCGTTCCCCGTCGGGGATACGGCTTCCCGATCGTGCCCCGACACGGAGGTGTCATCATGCAAGCCTTGAAACCGTATCTCGCGCTGATCGCAGTCCTGGCGGCCCCCCTGGCGGTCTGGGCCCAGTGCCCGGACCAGTACGAGGTGGTGGGCGACGACGGCCAGGCCTGGCTCGGCATGAACGCCGGCGGCTTCATCGCCGGCGAGGGCCAGTCCTTCGAGGCCGAGTGCGCGGGCCAGGTCACCCTGGTGCGCATGGAGCTCATCCTGGACGGCCAGACCTGGTACGGCGTTCCGCCCCTCGGCACGGGCGACATCCTGTACTGCGACTTCATGACCACGACCGGGGCGGTCCTGGCCACGCGGAGCATCGTGCTGGATTTCGACGTGGGCACCCGGATGATCAGCTTCGACTTCGCCGACGCGGGCCTCGACATCCTGGCCGGCGACTACCTGATCGCCTGCTACCCCGCCGCGGCCAAGCAGGCGCGCATGGGTTACCACCAGGCCGACGACATCTACGCGGAGGGCATCCGCTACATCTCGTCCAACGGCGGCGCGGGTCCCTGGGACCCGGCCCTGCCCGAGCACGGCGATCTGGCCTTCCGCGTGAACATGAACGGCTTCATACCCGCCGAAGCGCACAGCTGGGGACAGGTCAAGAGCCTGTACCGGTAGACAGACGAGACACCTCCGGCACCGGTCCGCTCGCCGAGCGGGCCGGTGCGTCTGCGTCCGGATCCAGATAGCGGTTGATCACCCGCGGCGCGTGTCCGATCATGCGCGCGGACCGACCAACCGAACGGAGCCTCCCATGCAAGACCGCACCGTCCTGATCACCGGCGCCAGCGCGGGCATCGGCCGCGCCTGCGCCGAGGCCTTCGCCGCCGCCGGCGCCCGCCTGATCCTGGCGGCCCGCCGCACCGACCGCCTGGCCGACCTCTCGGAAGGGCTCGGCGTCGACACGCGCCTGCTCGAGCTGGACGTGCGCGACCGCGAGGCCGTGAACGCCGCCGTGGCGAGCCTCGACGGCCCCTGGGCCGACATCGACCTGCTGGTGAACAACGCCGGCCTGAGCCGCGGCCTGGAGCCGGTCCACGAGGGCCTGCACACGGACTGGGAGGAGATGATCGACACCAACGTGAAGGGCCTGCTCTGGCTCACGCGCGCGGTATTGCCGGGCATGGTGGCCCGCGACCGCGGCCACGTGATCAACATCGGCTCGGTGTCGGGCCACGACGTCTATCCCGGCGGCGCGGTCTACTGCGGCACCAAGTACGCGGTGCACGCCATCACCACCGGCCTGCGCATCGACCTCAAGGGCACGCGCGTCCGCTGCACGACGGTGGATCCGGGGATGGTGGAATCGGAGTTCAGCCTGGTGCGCTTCCACGGCGACGCCGAGCGGGCCGACACTGTCTACCGGAACTTCCCGCCCCTGCAGCCCGAGGATGTGGCCGAGGCCGTGATGTGGTGCGCCACGCGGCCGGAGCACGTGAACGTGGGCGAGCTGATCCTGTGGCCGACGGATCAGAAGACGGTGACGATCAGTCATCCGCGGGGGGTGGAGTAGATCAGGCCGGGGCGGCCTAGATCGCCGCCTCCACTGTCAGCACTTCCCACCGCCGCCGATCCCCGTCCTCGCCGTATTCCACGACGTCCCCCGGCACGCTCCCCATGAACGCCAGCGCCAACGGCGCCTTGTACGACAGGATCCGGTTGTCCGGGTCCGAGTCCCAGACGCCGAGGAAGGCGTAGGCCGTCTCCTCGCCGCTGTCCAGGTCCCGCATGGTGACGCGGGTGCCGATGTTGACGAACTGGGTGCGGGTCATCTCGGGCTCGATCACCTTCGCCTTGGCCAGCTCCCCCTCGATGCGGGTGGCGTTGCTGGTGATCTGGTCGCGCTTCTCCAGGGCGGCGGTGTATTCGGCGTTCTCGCTGAGGTCGCCGTGGCTGGCGGCCTCGCCGATCTGCTTGGCGACCGCGGGCAGGGCGTCCTGCACCAGGTGGTCGAGCTCGCCCTGGCGACGGGTGAGTCCGCTCTCGGTGGTGTAGTAGACGTCCTCCTCCCAGGGCTTGGCGCTCTCCACGAAGATCTCGGGGTGGGCGCCGCGCAGGTGGGTCAGCAGGGTGGTGCGGGTCGACGGCGGCAGGCCGGAGGCGGCCTCGATCCGCTCCTTGAGGGCGCGGGCGCCGGCCTTGTCCAGGGTGTCGATGTGATCGCGGACGGGGCGGCCGTCCTGCAGGGCCATCGTCTCCTGGGCCGACTCGATGGTCTTGCGCAGGCGCTTGTCGTCGGACAGGGCGGTCATGCGGCCGGTGGCGTCCATCAGCTCCAGCAGGGCCTCGATCACCGCGCCGGTGCCCAGGCCGGGCAGCTCGGCCAGCGTGCGGGCGTTGCGGGTGTCGGCCAGACGCGCGCGCCACAGCCAGCACAGCACGTCGGGCGAGGCGGTGGGCCGGTTCAGGACGACGGCCAGGGCGTCGGCCAGCACCTGGACCTGGTCCTTGGCCAGCAGCTCGCGGGCCATGTGGTCGCAGACCATCCGTCCGGTGCGGGGCAGGATGCGGCCCCAGATCCCCATCCAGTCGTCGGGCAGGGCGTCGCGCACGAACTCGAGCACGGCCTGCAGCATGCGGTCGCCCAGACGCGTCGGCATCAGGCCGGGATCCTTGATCCGGGCCACGACGGCGGCGGCGGCCTTGGGGTTCATCTTCGCCACCTCGACGCCCTGCTTCGCCACCGCGTGGTGCACGGCCAGGCAGGACAGGGTCAGCACCGGGTCGCTCTCCAGGAACTGCCCGGCCTGGCGGGCGGCGGTATTGCCCATCTCCGCCAGCAGCTCCGTGTCGGTCTCCTTCTCCTTGCGGGCGGCGGCCAGGTGGTCCAGGGCGAAGGTCAGCTGCGCCTCGGGCTCCTTCAGGGCCAGGAACTGCTCGCGCACGCGCTCCTCGTAGCTGCGCTCCTCCTTCAGCACCCGGAACACGGGCTGGGTGCCCGACCCCACGTCCAGACGCGTGGACTTCTTGAGCACCGGCCGCGCCTTCTTCCACCAGCCGGTCCAGGCCTTCTCGCCCCGGAGCTGGACCACGGACTTGCGCAGGTCGCGGTAGCTGCAGGACTGGTCGCGGGTCGACGCGAGCTGCTTCAGCACGTAGGCCTCGGGATCGTCCTGGGCCAGGGCGTTCAGCTCGTCGGGTCGGTACAGGAGCAGGGACGGGAAATGCTCCGGCGGCAGGATGATCACCTGGGCGACCTCGTCGGGACCGATCGTCTCGTGACGGCCGCTGAAGGAGACGGTCAGCCTGGCCGCGCCGGGCTCCACCTCCACCACGGTGCCGGGCTCCAGGTGGCCGCGGTCGCTGAAGAAGGCGCCGGGACGCAGGCGCAGGTAGCGGTCCACCAGGGCCACGCACTCGGGCAGGGCGGTCCCGTCGGGCAGCAGGGTGTTCAGCAGTCCGGGCAGGGCCTCGTAGTCGGTGTTGAGGGCGGCGTAGAGCCGCTTCAACTCGGCGCGCAGCTTGGCCGACGCGGGCAGGTGCTCGGCGCTGGCCCGGGCCGCGGCCAGACGGGCGTCCGGCCCGTCGGCGGCCTCGGCGGCGTCGCAGAGGAGCTGGAGCAGGGTCTCGGCCCGCTCGGGTTCGCCCAGACGACGGACCTGGCCGACGACGGGGATCAGCTCCTCCAGCTCGATCTCCTCGTCGACGAGGGCCTCGGGCCAGACGGCCTCGAGATCGTTGAACTGGCGGGCGTTGGCGAGCTTCTTCAGCTTGATCAGATTCATGTGCGGCCTCGAACTGTCCCGGTTCCGGATGACGCGTCGCGCCGCGACCGGGCCTGTACGGCGAGCGGCGGCGCGAACGGCGGCGAACGTGGGACAAGATAGCAGATTTGGCGGGCCAGGAAAGGACGGAGCGAAGACGGCAGCCGAACGGGCGGCTAGACAAGATGGAACGGCTGGGCACATCGGCTATCGTGGGTTAGTCCGCGAAG
>CAZSNA010000031.1:0-2917 GCA_964607825.1 uncultured Fibrobacteraceae bacterium
GAAAAATCGATCGCAGACATTGACTCGATCCCACGTCTACTCGGATGCCTATAACTAGAAATCGACTATCCCGAGTATCAGATGGGCTGTGGAGACCGTCTGATAAGCAGGGACGTCGTCACCGGTTGACATCGAATCCAACTGCTGTCCCCAAGCATATCCTCGAGAATCTCTTGCAGGGGTATCAGATATACCTCGGCCACAGATGATGAAGTGACATTATCACGCCAACGCCCCCTCGTCAAACACCCCCGTCCAACGGACTCCGCACCCCTCTCCCACCCCGATTCAGCACATGCGTGTAGATCATGGTCGTGCTCACGTCCTTGTGCCCGAGCAGCTCCTGGATCGTCCGTATGTCGTACCCCGCCTCCAGCAGATGCGTCGCGAAGGAATGCCGCAGGGTGTGGCACGACGCCCGCCGGGTCAGGCCGGCGCGGACCACGGCGCTCCTCACCTCCCGCTGGACGACGGTCTCGTGCAGATGATGCCGTCGGCGCAGACCCGTCTCCCGGTCACGATACGTCCGCGTGGCCGGGAAGACCCACTGCCAGGCCCAGTCCCGGGCCGCGGCAGGGTACTTGCGATTCAGTGCGTCCGGCAGCTCGACCGCGCCGGCGCCGTCCGCCAGATCCCGCCGGTGGATGGCCTTCGCCTCCGTCAGCTGTTCCCGCAGCGGAGCGTGCAGCGACTCCGGTAACAGCGTGAGCCGGTCCTTCGCGCCCTTGCCGTCACGCACCGTCAGCTCTGACCGCTCCATCGCCACGTCCTGGACCCGCAGACGCAGACATTCCAGCAGGCGCAGGCCGGAGCCGTACAGCAGCGAGGCCACCAGCAGCACCGGGCCGCGGAGCTGCTCGAGCAGATGCTTCACCTCCGCTCGCGACAGCACGGTCGGCACCCTCTGCGGCCGCTTGGCGCGGACCACGTCGTCGAGCCAGGGCAGGTCGACCTCCAGCACGTGCTTGTAGAGGAACAGCAGGGCGCTCAGGGCCTGGTTCTGCGTCGAGGCCGCCACCTTGCGCTGCGTCGCCAGGTCGGACAGGAAGGCCGTCACCTCCTCCGCTCCCATCTCCGCCGGATGGCGCTTGTCGTGGAACACGACGAAGCGGCGGATCCAGCTCTTGTAGGCCTTCTCGGTGCGGCGGCTGTAGTGGCGGACGCGGATGGCGGCGGAGACGCGGTCCATCAGGCGCGGGGCGTCTTGTGGGCGAGGCGCGTCTTGCGGGCGAGGCACGTCCTGCGGGCGGGGCACGTCCTGCGGGCGGGGGGATCCGGTCATGATTCGGGCTCCGTTTCCGGGAGGAAACCGCGGACATCGGGAGCATTCCCCATGCCGCGAAAAAAGCGCTTGCACTCCGTCCCGATCTAGAATATCGTACACTTATCAAGATTCAAAGCCCGGAGAGGTGAAATCATGACAACTTCTTCCGACAACAAGACTTCCGGCGGTCGTGGCCGCGGGGGGCACGGTGGCCGCAGGCCCGGCGCCGGACGCCCCCCCGGCAGCGGTCCCTACGGCGAGCCCACCCGGCCCATGCGCATCCCCGAGAGCATGGTGGTGCCCATCCGCGAGCTGCTCGAGCGGCGCATGGAGGCGGCCGAGGCGGCGCGCGACACGGTGCCCGCGGGCGACAACATCCTGACGCCCGACTTCACGTCCGAGACGCTCCATCTGCCCCTGTTCAGCGACCGGGTCGCGGCCGGCTTCCCCTCGCCCGCCGACGATCACCTGGAGAACAGCCTCGACCTCAACGAGCACCTGATCAAGCACCCCGCGGCCACCTTCTTCGTGCGGGTGGAGGGGCGGTCCATGCTCGGGGCGGGCATCCATCCCGACGACATCCTGGTCGTCGACCGCTCCCTGGAGGCGGAGAACGGCCACATCGTGGTGGCGGCCGTCGACGGCGAGCTGACCGTCAAGCGCCTGCAGTACCGGCGCGCGCGGCTGTTCCTCGAGCCCGAGAATCCCGACTACGACCCCATCGAGATCACCGGCGAGACCGACCTGGTGGTGTGGGGCGTGGTCACGAACGTGATCCACAAGGTCTAACGTCTCACAAAGGTGTAGGTGAGCCATGTCCCGCGTCTTCGCCCTGGTCGACTGCAACAACTTCTACGCCTCCTGCGAGCGGGTCTTCGATCCGCGGCTGCGGGACGTGCCCGTGGTGGTGCTGAGCAACAACGACGGCTGCGTGATCGCGCGCTCGGCCGAGGCCAAGGAGCTGGGCATCCCCATGGCGGCGCCCTTCTTCAAGTTCCGGCGGCTGGCGCAGCACCGGAAGGTCAGGGTGTTCTCGTCGAACTACCCGCTCTACGGCGACATGTCGGCGCGGGTCATGCGCACCCTGGCCGACTTCACGCCGCGGCTGGAGGTCTACTCCATCGACGAGGCCTTCCTGGACCTCGGCGGCAACGAGCGGCGCGGGACGACCGAGTACGGGCGGGAGATCGCCCGCACGGTGGTGCGGTCCACGGGCATCCCCATCTCGGTGGGGATCGGGCCGACGAAGGTGCTCGCGAAGGTGGCCAACCGCATCGCCAAGCGGAACCCCGAGACCGGGGGCGTGCTGGATTTCACCGCGCTGGGGCCGCATCGCGAGGCGCACCTGGCGCAGATCGACGTGAAGGACGTGTGGGGGATCGGCCGTCGCTGGTCCGAGCGGTTGAAGCAACTGGGGATCAGCACCGCGCTGGACCTCCGCGACGCCGACCCCCGCCTGATCCGCCGGCGGTTGAGCGTGGTGGGCGAGCGCATCGTCCTGGAGCTGCGCGGGACCTCCTGCCTGGACCTCGAGGAGGCGCCGCCGGCCAAGCAACAGATCCTGACCTCGCGGACCTTCGGGGAACGGGTCACCGACGCCGGCGACATGCGCGAGGCCGTCGAGGTTGCTCAGCGTCTGGATCTGGACTACAC
>CAZSNA010000031.1:2927-35884 GCA_964607825.1 uncultured Fibrobacteraceae bacterium
GTCGGCACCTTCGCCGCCCGCACGGCCGAGAAGCTGCGCGCCCAGGACGGGCGGGCGCAGGCGGTGTCGGTGTTCATCGCCACCAGCCCCTTCAACGAGCGCGAGCCCCGCTACCACAACGGGGCCACCCGTCCCCTGCCCGGGGCCTGCAACGACTCCGGCGAGATCATCGGCGCCGCCCTGGACGCCCTGGCCGAGATCTGGCGGCCCGGCTACCGCTACATGAAGGCCGGGGTGATGCTGCTGGACCTGGTGCCCGGCGATCACGAGCAGGGCGAGCTCTTCGCCGCGCCGCGGGAGACGCGGGAGCCGGCGGGACGCGCCCGCTCCGGCCGCCTCATGTCGGTGCTGGACCGGCTCAACCGCGACCTGGGCCGCGGCACCGTGGCCTACGCCGCCGAGGGGCTGCGCAAGGCCTGGCGCATGAAGCAGGAGCACCGCTCGCCGGCCTACACGACGCGGTGGGACGAGTTGCCGGTGGTGCGAGGGTAGGTCCCGGAGAAACGCCGGAGGTGGTCGCGGATCGCGACCACCTGGATGAGTCGAAGTTATCCGATCCCGCCGACATGGCGGACCCGCCATCGCTTTTTCCATGGTCCGATTCCCTCCGGAATCCCGCGTATCCAGGTAACGGCAGCAACCATGCCGCGTCGCCCCGGCCCACGCGACCCCTGGAGGGATATCATGAAACGCATCCGCATCGGATCAGCGCCCGTCGGCGCATTGCTCATCACCCTCATCGCCCTGTCGGTACCGGCGCTGGCCCAGACCGGCCCGGTCCAGGGCGGCGATCCCGGCGACCTCGTCCGCTTCACCGGCGACGACAACCTGTTCCCGATGAGCGATCCCGGTCTGGCCGTCTCCATGGACGGCGTGCTCTTCTCCTGCTACGCACGCAGGATCGGCACGTTCATATCCGACCTGGTGGTCCTGCGCAGCGAGAACGGCGGCCAGTCCTGGGACGAATGGAGCGTGATCTCCCCCGTGGGCGGCTCGGCCGATTCCGCCCGGCTCATTACCGCAGGCGGAACGAACTCCGAGCGGCTGTTCCTGAGCTTCGTGGAGAGGGGCGCCGACGAGACGGTCTGGGTGTACTCCACCAGCACCCACAATACGTCCCCGAGCTGGCACCAGGTGCAGATCGAGGTCATACCGGTGACGGCCGGAGTCTACCCCCGCGTGCTGTACCCCGAGCTCGCCGTGCGCCCCGACGACAGTCTCGACGCGGTCATAGGCGTCGCCTACTGGGTCGAAACCGCTCTCCTGGACTTCGAGCTGCACTACAGCGTCTCGGAGAGCGCCGGGCTCGGCTTCACCGCGCCCCACGTCCTGCTCGATCCGCCGGCGCCGGCCGGCGGCTCCTGCGACGTCGAGGTCGAACTGGCGTTCGGCGCCGACGGGGACGTGTACCTGGCCACCCTGTCCACGGCCGACGACGCGACGACCTGGGCCAGGCTGGAATTCTATACGGCCACCGCCAACGGCGTTCAGCTCGCCGACTGGAACCCGACGCCCGCGGTCCTGCTCGATGACCCGTCCCAGGACGGCTACAGGAGGTTGGCGATGGCGTCCGACCCGCACGGCGATGAGATCCTGCTCGCATACGAAGAGACGTGGGACTCGCACCAGACGCTACTCCTGGGGTCCTCGGACGGCGGCCTCGCCTGGCAGCCCGGCGTGCTGGCGGACCCGACGATCGATTCGCATATGGAGTTGTTCTGGACCCCCTCGGGCATGATGGCCACGGCCGAGATCAACAACTTCGGTTATTACGTCCTGCGATCCGATAGCGGCATCCTGGGCCCCTACACGGCGGAGCCCTACCTGGATAGCTGGTTGAGGAGCTCCCCGCTCCAGCTCGTCGTCGATCCGACC
The DNA here is from genome assembly GCA_964607825.1 of uncultured Fibrobacteraceae bacterium. Taxonomy (GTDB): domain Bacteria; phylum Krumholzibacteriota; class Krumholzibacteriia; order LZORAL124-64-63; family LZORAL124-64-63; genus JAHIYU01. Next base: position 4,803 of record CAZSNA010000031.1, read on the forward strand.
CGGAGCGACCAGCTCGCCGTGCTCACCTGCATGGGGTTCATGGGGGGTCAGGAGATCGGGCTCTGGTTCAACGCCGACTGGCGGAACGAGCCGGGCTACGCGGTGTCCCGGCGGGATTGGTACGAGGACGCCTACCCGGACCTGTACGTCGCGCCGCCGGCGGTCGCGGACCTGGACGGCGACGGGTTGGCGGAGATCGTCATCGCCGAAGCCGATGGGTACCTGGAATGCATCAGCTTCGACGACTACAGCCGCTACAACATGTATCTGGCCGGCCCCTCCAGCATGCCGGCGGTCTTCGACCTGGACGGTGACGAGGTGCCGGAGGTCGTGGTCGGCGGGTCCAACGGTTGGCTGCATGTGCTCGACAACGAATTGAGTGGGATCGGCCTCTCGCCCTATAACCTGGACGTCGACGGCGACGTGTACGTGAGCGTGGGAGCGGTGACCGGTCTGCGTCCCGGCGAGATCGTCGCGGCGATCAACAGCGAGGTGTGGTTGTTCAACAAGACGGGCACCCTGCATCCGGGCTGGCCCGTCGCCGCGCCCGAAGGCACCGTGGTCGGTCGCGCGTCCATCGGCGACGTGGACGGCGACGGGGAGACCGAGGTCGTCGTGCCCCTGGACACCGGCCTCGTCGTGTTGTCGGCGTCGGCTCAGACCGAGGCCTTCCTGCTGTCGGTCGGGGCCGCACCGACGGCGGCGGCGGCCCTGGTCGATCTCGACGAGGACGGCGACCTGGAGCTGCTCGTGCCGCTGAGCGACGGCACCGTCGAATTGATCCACCACGACGGCACGACCTACAGCGCGTACTGGCCCTACGACACGGGCACCGGCACGCCGGTGATCGGCGTGACCGTCGCCCGCGTGAGGAACGACGAGTCCTGGACGATCTGCTTCAGCCTCGAGTCGGGCGACGTGTACGCGCTCAACCTCCAGGGCGACCACTTGCCGAACTACCCGGTGGACGTCGGCGTCGGCGACACCGCCAGCACCGAGCCGATCATCGCCCGCGTGTCCCGCCCCGATGTCGACCGCCCGCAGCTGCTGGTGGGCACCGAGAACGGCTGGCTCCACCAGTGGACCGCGCATGCCGAGCTCCCCGTCGACTGGCCCAACTACTACGACGCGTCGGAGGTCCGGAGTCCGGTGGTCGCGGACATGGACGGCGACGGCGTCCAGGAGCTGATCCTCCCCGCGGGCGGGCAGGTCTTCGCCTTCGACACCGGGACGCCGTCCCTGGGCGACCCCCAGCGCTGGTGGCCCATGACCGGATACGATCTCGCCCGCTCGGGCTGCCTCGACTGCTGGCCCACGCCGGCGACCTCCGTGGACGAGCCCGCGGATCCCCATGCGCCCGGCGCCGACGGCCGTCCGCGCATCATGTTCGCCGGCGCGTTCCCCAACCCGGCGCCGGGCCGGACCACCTTCCGCTTCTCGCTGCCCGAGGCGGCGCCGGTGGACTTCGCCGTCTTCGACCTGCGCGGCCGCCGCGTGCGCGGGTTCGAGCGCCGGACCTTCCCCGCCGGCGAGCACGCGCTGGACTGGGACGGCCGCGACGGGCAGGGCGCGCCGGCGGCCAGCGGGCTCTACATCGCGCGCCTGGTGGTGAGCCAGGGGAACCTGCATCGCGTGTTCACGCGCGAACTGACCATTCGCCGGTAGTCTGGGTGATTCTGCCGGCGACGGCCGGGCGCGGCGTCCTGTCGCGTCCGGCCTCTTCTTTGGCTGCCATGCACCGGAAGAGGCTGGTATAGTCGCAGGGGCTCGCCCACGACGACCGGTTGCCCTCACGATCAGGTGACGCCATGGTCCCGAATCGCCTCCCCTCGCTGCTGGCCGCCATGCTCTGCGCCCTGTGCGCCGCCGGCTGCTCCGACCCCGGCGACATCCACCGCTTCGACTTTCCGAGCATGGGCACCCGCGCCCAGGGCGAGGTCTACGTCTGGGACCGCACCGTCGACGACTCCCCCGTCCAGCTGGTGCGGGCCGCCTTCGACAGCGTGGAGGTGACACTCAGCGCCTGGCGCGACGACTCGGAGCTCGGACGCTTCAACGCGGCCCCCGTCGGCAGCACCGTCACCGTCTCGCGCATGTTCAGCACCTGCCTGCGCGTGGCCGAGGACCTGCACGGGGTCAGCGACGGCGCCTTCGACCCGAGCGTCGGACCGCTGGTGGAGGCCTGGGGGTTCCGCGGCGGCGAACCGCGGCGACCTTCGGCGGCCGAGCTGGCCGCAGCCCGCACCCTGCTGGGCGGCTACGAGCACGACCCCTTCAAGCGCACCCTGGTCAAGACCCGCGCCGGCACGGAGCTGGACCTGGGCGGCGTGGCCAAGGGCTACGCCGTGGACTGGGCGGTCCACGACCTCGTCGAGTTCGGCATCAGCAGCGCGCTGATCGACCTGGGCGGCACCCTCTTCGCCCTGGGCCTGCCCGAGGACCGGGACGCCTGGCGCGTGGGCATCCGCGACCCCCTCGATCCCGACGAGCTCTTCGCCGCGGTGGGCCTGGTCAATCGGGCGGCCGCCACCAGCGGCGGCTACGAGCGCTTCGTGGACGTGGACGGGCGCCGCCACGGCCACATCCTCGACCCGACCACGGGCGAGCCGGCCGAGGGACTGCTCTCGGCCACGGTGATCGCCCGCGACGCGATCCTGGCCGACGCCCTCTCGACGACCCTGTTCGTGCTCGGGCCGGAGCGCGCCCGGCGGCTCCTGCGGGAGGTCTATCCCCACGTGGACGCGGTGCTGGTCGCCCCCGGGGACGGTCCCGGACGGGCCCGCGTGATCGCCACCGACGGCCTGCGCGGAAACCTCGCGCTACAGCCCGGCTACGAGTCGCGTTTCGCCCTCGAATTCATGGAGTTCCGTTGATCCGGAACGGGCGATGAAAATGCCCATTCTTCCTGGCGTCCCGCTGAAAATGATTTTACCATTCAAGCTGAATGCGGACTTCGAATGCCCGCTTTTCTGTCGCTCGCGAACCGTTCCAAACGCGCGCCGGCCGCCAACCCCGCCGGCAGGGGTGTACCCATCATGACGACCGAGGTCATCAAGCAGGATGACGTAGTCATCCGCTTCGCCGGCGATTCCGGCGACGGCATGCAGATCACCGGCAGCCAGTTCACCGAGACCACCGCCCTGGTGGGCAACGACCTGGCCACCTTCCCCGATTACCCGTCGGAGATCCGGGCGCCGGCCGGCACCCGCGCCGGCGTGTCGGGCTACCAGATCCGCTTCGCGTCCGGGGACATCTTCACGCCCGGCGACACGCCGGACGTGCTGGTGGCCATGAACCCGGCCGCCCTGATCATGAACTACAAGGACCTGAAGCCCGGCGGTCTGGTCGTCGCCAACACCGACGCCTTCGCCGAGCGGGACCTGAAGAAGGCGGAGCTGGAGAGCGATCCCCTCGAGGACGGCACGCTCAACGCCTACCGGGTGATCAAGATCGACATCAACACGCGCGTCCAGCAGGCCCTGGTGGGGTCGCCGCTGAGCAAGAAGGACGTGCTGCGCTGCAAGAACTTCTACACCCTGGGGCTGATGTACTGGCTGTTCCAGCGGCCCATCGAGCCCACCCTGGAGTGGCTGGAGCAGAAGTTCGCCAAGAAGCCCGAGCTGGTCGAGGCCAACCAGACCGCGCTGCGGGCGGGCTACAACGCCGGCGACATCCACGAGTTCTTCCAGGGCCGCTACACCGTCGCGCCCCAGGACGACGTGCCCCCCGGCACCTACCGCAACGTGATGGGCAACCAGGCCCTTTCGCTGGGGCTGGTGGCCGGCGCCGAGCTGGCGGGCTGCAAGGCCTTCCTCGGCTCCTACCCCATCACCCCGGCCACGGACATCCTGCAGGAGATGTCCAACCTGAAGGCCCACGGCGTGATCACGGCCCAGATGGAGGACGAGATCGCCGGCATCTGCACGGCCGTCGGCGCCTCCTGGGTCGGACACCTGGGCATGACCTCCACCTCCGGTCCCGGCCTGGCCCTGAAGGCCGAGGCCCTGGGCCTGGCGGTGATGACCGAGCTGCCCCTGGTGGTGGTCAACGTGCAGCGGGCCGGCCCGTCGACGGGCATGCCCACCAAGGTGGAGCAGGCGGACCTGAATCAGGCTCTCTACGGGCGCAACAGCGAGGCGCCCATCCCGGTGCTGTCCTGCGCGTCGCCCTCGGACGCCTTCGACTGCGCCGTTGAGGCCTGCCGCATCGCCGTGGAGTACATGACGCCGGTGATCCTGCTGAGCGACAACTACATCGCCAACGGCGCCGAGCCCTGGAAGCTGCCCGACATGGAGGACCTCAAGCCCTTCAAGGTGAACCGGGCCACGGCCGACGACGAGGACTACCAGCCCTACGCCCGCGACGAGCGCCTGGTCCGCACCTGGGCCGTGCCCGGCACACCGGGCCTCGAGCACCGCATCGGCGGGCTGGAGAAGGAGGACGTCACCGGGCACGTGAGCTACGACCCCGAGAACCACGAGAAGATGGTGCACCTGCGCCACGACAAGGTGATGGGCATCCAGGACACGATCCCCGTCCCCGAGGTGGTCGGCGCCCAGGAGGGCGACGTGCTGGTGGTGGGCTGGGGCTCGACCTACGGCGCCATCCGCACCGCCGTCAACAAGCCCCGCGACGTCCGGGCGAAGATGGGCCACCTGCACCTGCGCCACATCTATCCGCTGCCCCCGGGACTGGACGAGATCTTCGCCCGCTACGACCACGTCCTGGTGCCCGAGCTCAACCTGGGACAGCTCGCCCGCTACCTGACGAGCGAGTTCCCCCACGTCCGCTTCGAATCCCTGACCAAGGTCATGGGCAAGCCCCTGAAGGCCGCCGAGGTCCGCGCCCGCGTGACCGACATGACGGAGGAGCAGTCATGAACCCCATCGAACTGAAAGCCAAGGACTTCCGCTCCAGCCAGGACGTGCGCTGGTGCCCCGGCTGCGGCGACTACGCCGTCCTCAGCGCCACCCAGCAGATCCTGGCCGAGATCGGCGTGCCCAAGGAGGACATCGTGGTGGTCTCGGGGATCGGCTGCTCGAGCCGCTTCCCCTACTACGTGGACACCTACGGCTTCCACGGCATCCACGGCCGGGCCCTGGCCCTGGCCACCGGCGCCAAGACCGCCAATCCCGACCTGTCGGTCTGGGTGGCCACCGGCGACGGCGACGCCATGTCCATCGGCGGCAACCACCTGATCCACGCCCTGCGCCGCAACGTGGACGTGAAGGTGCTGATGTTCAACAACGAGATCTACGGCCTGACCAAGGGCCAGTACTCGCCCACCAGCCCCAAGGGCCTGCGCACCAAGACGACGCCCTTCGGCTCGGTGGACCAGCCCTTCCACCCCATCGAGCTGGCCCTGGGCGCCGGCGCCACCTTCGTGGCCCGCACCATGGACACCCAGCCCAAGCACATGAAGAAGATCCTGCTGGCGGCCGCGGCCCACAAGGGCTCGGCCTTCGTGGAGATCTGGCAGAACTGCGTGATCTTCAACGACGGCGCCCACCACGACTGGACCACCAAGGACAACCGCGCCGAGAACACCGTGGACATGGTCCCCGGCGAGCCGCTGCTCTACGGGGCCGAGAAGGAGAAGGGCCTGCTGGTGGACTGCCACGGCACGCAGGTCGTGTGGCCGGAGGAGGCCACCGTCTGGGATCCGTCCACGCCGACGCCGGTGCCCGGTTTCCTGATGGCCGACCTCGACCGGACCGACAAGCTGCCGCGCGCCGTCGGCATCTTCCGCGACGTGGCCGTGGAGACCTACGAGGAGGCCATCCACCGGCAGATCGACCGCGTGTCCGAAGAGACCGGGCCCCGCACCCTGAAGGACCTGATCTACACGTCGGACGCATGGACGGTGGAATAGCCCTCCGGGACCTCACCGTTCGATACGACGGCGCCGCTCCGAACGCGGCGCCGTCGTCGTTCCCCCTGAAGCGTTGACAATCCACCCGCCGCCTCGCTAGGCTTCCCCGGTCGCCTGATGATACATGGACATTATCGACACCTCGTAACGGGAGCGACTGCATGGCCAAGCCGCGCGGACAGTGGAGCGGACGACTCGGTTTCATCCTGGCCGCGGCGGGCAGCGCCGTGGGGCTGGGCAACCTCTGGAAATTCCCCTACATCGCCTACGAGAACCACGGCGGCGCCTTCGTGATCGTCTACATCGCGGCGGTGGCGCTGGTGGGGCTGCCCATCATGCTGTCCGAGATCCTGGTGGGACGGCGCGGCCAGCTCAGCCCGGTGGGGGCCTTCCGCAAGCTGAGCGAGGGACGGCCGGGCGGCTCGCTGTGGACCGGCACCGGCGTCCTGGGCGTGGTGACCGGCTTCGTGATCCTCTCCTACTACTGCGTGATCGCCGGCTGGACCCTGCGCTACATCCTGATGGCCGCCGGCGGGCAGCTGGGCGAACTGGCGGTCACCAGCGCCGGGCTCGAGGACTTCTTCGGCGGCTTCCTCGCCGACGGCCCCCAGCAGACGCTCTGGTACACCGCCTTCATGGCCCTGACCGTCTCGGTGGTCTACTTCGGCGTCCAGCGCGGCATCGAGCGCGTGGCCAAGGTGCTGGTGCCGATCCTGTTCGCGATCCTCGTCGCGCTGGCGATCTACTCCACGACCACCGACGGCTTCGGCCGCGCCATGACCTTCCTCTTCCGGCCCAACTTCCACGAGCTGACCCGCGGCGCGGTCCTCGAGGCCCTCGGCCACAGCTTCTTCACCCTGAGCCTGGGCATGGGCGCCATGCTCACCTACGGCAGCTACATGCGGAAGCAGGACTCCATCCCGCGCGCGGCGGTGACCATCAGCCTGCTGGACACGGCCATCGCCATGCTGGCCTGCGTGATCATGTTCTCGATCATCTTCAGCTTCGACATGGAGGTCCGCAAGAGCTCCACCATCCTGTTCACCACGCTGCCGCTGGTCTTCTTCAAGCTGCCGGGCGGCTCCCTGATCAGCGCCTTCTTCTACCTGCTGGTGGCCGTGGCGGCCCTGACCAGCACCATCAGCCTGCTGGAGGTGGTGGCCAGCTTCGCCATCGACCAGCTCAAGTGGACGCGCCGCCAGGCGGTGCTGACCATGGCCGGGGTGATCTACGTCTTCGGCGTGCTGAGCGCCTGGAGCTTCGGCGGCAGCTCGACCCTGTCGGAGATCAACCTCATCGGGCGGGAATCGACGGCGGGCGTGTTCGGCACCTTCGACTACCTGGCCAGCAACTGGTTCCTGCCGGTGGGCGGCCTGCTGATCTCCCTGTTCGCGGGCTGGGTGCTGCACGGCCGCGACGCCCGCGCCGAGCTGGAGGAGGGCCACGGGCCCTTCGGATTCTTCGCGGGTTGGCGGGCGCTGGCGCGCTTCGTGGCGCCGCTGGTGGTGGGGGCGATCATCGTCAGCGTGATCCTCGGGGCCGAATACCAGTAGCCCCTGTCCGACGCATGAGAAAAGGCCCGGCCGATTCGGCCGGGCTTTTAGTTCGCGTCACGCTCCCGTCAGTTGACGAGGATCGGTCGCTGGTAGATCGAGATCAGGATGATGGCCGCGTCCGCCCCCAGCATGAAGATGAAGAAGAACACGATCCAGATCCAGGGATGCTCCTTGATCCAACGCTTCATGTCACGGCCCCCGGAAGGTGATCGTCAAGACCTTGCTGGCGCCGGTCAGCGAATCGGTGACCGCCAACCGCACCGGGAAGGCCCCATCGTATGCTGCCTTGTCCAGGTACAGGAAAACCGGAGTCTGGTCTTCCTGCAAGGGGTCGAGCCGCAGGGTGCCCTGGGGGATGATGGCCTCCAGGCCCTTGCCGCCGTCGTCGGACAGCTCGATCAGGTACACGCCGGGGTCGTCGGTCTTGTTCTGGATGCGCAGGTTGACCAGGTTGCGGATGCGGTCCTCTTCGATCACGTACGGCATGCCGCGCGCCCGCAGGGCGTTGGCCTGGAAGCTCTCCCGGCTGCCGAAGGACAGGCTGGCCACGGTCAGCCCCAGCAGGCCCAGGAAGAGGTACAGGAAGAACCGGGGTCGCATCAGCTTGGCCCGGCCGCGGCCGCTGAGGGCGCGCTGCGAGTCGTAGCGTACCAGGCCGCGGGGCTTGCCGATCCGGTCCATGATGTCGTCGCAGGCGTCGATGCAGTTGGCGCAGCCCACGCATTCGAGCTGCAGGCCGTTGCGGATGTCTATGCCGGTGGGACAGACCTCCACGCAGCGATAGCAGTCGACGCAGTCGCCGCCCTCCTCGACGCCCTTGGCGCGCGGCTCGCCGCGCTGCTCGTCGTAGCCGATGATGATCGTGTCCTCGTCGATCAGCGAGGACTGCAGCCGGCCGTAGGGGCAGATCACGATGCAGGTCTGCTCCCGGAACCAGCAGTAGTTGAAGTACATGATCAGGGTCCAGAAGGTGGTCCACAGGAAGGCCGTCCGGTGCTCGCCCGGCGCCTCCCAGACCGCGTGGATCAGCTCGCGGACCGGCAGGAAGTACGACAGGAAGATGTGGGCGATGAGCGAGGAGCCGACCAGGATCAGCACATGCTTCACGATCTTGCGCCACACCTTGTCGAAGGTGGTCGGCCCCATGTTGCGACGGATGCGCGTCACCCGCGGCCCCTCGAGCAGGCGCTCCAGCTTGCGGAACACCCCCTCCAGGAAGACCGTCTGCGGGCATACATAACCGCAGAAGACGCGCCCCCACAGGGCGGTCAGCACGAACAGGCCGAAGCCGATGCCCGTGACCACGAAGAAGGCGAGGTAGAAGTCCTGGTTGGTGAAGCTCTGACCGAAGATGTGGGCCGCGCGGCCCGGCAGGTCGAAGTGCACCAGGGGGTGGTTGCGGATCTTGATCCACGGCATCAGGGCGTAGACCAGGATCAGCAGCGGGAAGAGCAGGTTCTTCAGCACCTGCCAACGGCCGCGAACGTCCGCGGGATGCAGGAAGTTGCGCGAGCCGTCGGCGTTGATGCTGTAGACGGTGTCGAGGTCGGGGCGCCGCTTGGCGGACGCCCCTTTCCTCTTGGTTTCTGTCATGTTCCGATCACTCCTCCGGTCAACCGGCCGCGGGCGGCTCCTCCGCGGGGGCCTCCGCCTCGGGCACGCCCTCCGGCTCCTTGCCGGGCACGTTGGTTCCCTTGATGCTCAGCAGGAAGGCCGTCAGATCCTGGACGCGCGTGGGACCGAGCTGGCGGCCCCAGGCCGCCATGCCCTTCTCGATCACGCCCTGGTCGATGGTCCGGTGGATGTCGGTGGGCTTGCCCCCGTGGATCCAGTAGCCGTCGGTCAGGTTGGGACCGACCAGCCCCTGGCCCTGGTCGAGATGACAGGCCACGCAGTAGGTGGTGAACAGGTCCCGCCCTTTGGCCACGGTCTCGGGCACCGTGGCCATCAGGGCGAGGCTCTCGTCCGTCAGGCCGCCCTCGGCCATGCGGGCGAGCTGGGCCTCCGCCGCCGCGACCATCTCCTTGTCGTAGCGGGCCAGCGGCAGGTCCGCGGCCTCGAAGGTGTGGAAGACCAGCCAGTAGCCCACCGAGAAGACGATGGTGGCGTAGAGTATGAACAACCACCAGTTGGGCAGTCGATTGTCGTATTCCTCGATGCCGTCGATGGCATGATCCCGAAGCTTGTCGGGCTGATATTCGCTCATTCGCGCACTCCCTTGTCCTCGCGCCCCGCAAAGGCGTCGTCGTCAAGCGGCAGCCGGGACAGCCGCGTCACGTCTTCGTTCCGCCGCAGCCCCACGAAGACGTAGAGCAGCACCAGCAGGAACGCGATGATGAAGAAGCCCAGGCCGACCAGCGGCCAGCCCAGGTATTCGTTGCCCTGGAAGAACCAGCGGGACATCTCACTCACTCCCCCGGGCGGCCACGTCGCCCGCGGCCTCGGGGCCGACGGGCTGGGGCCCGCGTCCGAGACGCTGCAGATAGGCGATCATCGCCGCCATCTGGCTGTCCGGAGCGATCTCGATGTCCAGGTCCGCCAGATCGTCGGCGATCAGGCGCCCCTGGCTCAGGGCGGTCTCGGCCGCCGACGCGATGTCGGCCTCGGTGTACGGCACGCCCAGCTTGACCAGCACCTTCATCTTGCCCGGCGTCGCGTCCAGGTTGACGCGCTTGTCCTTCAGATGGGGATAGGTCGGCATGTTGGAGCCCGGCGACGTGTTGCGCGGGTCCATCATGTGCAGGTAGTGCCAGGAGTTGGCGTAGCGGCCGCCGACCCGGTGCAGGTCGGGTCCAGTGCGCTTGGACCCCCACTGGAAGGGCGTGTCGTAGATGAACTCCTCGGCCCGCGAGTACTCGCCGTAGCGGAGGGTCTCGTGGCGGAAGGGCCGGATCATCTGGCTATGGCAGACGTAGCAGCCCTCGCTGATGTAGATGTCGCGTCCCTCCAGCTCCAGCGGGCTGTAGGGCATCTGCACGAAGATGTACTCCCCGTTCTCGGCGTAGGCCGCCTCGGCCGCGACCACCTTGTCGGCCACGTCCTTCTTGGCCACGATCAGCGGGACGATCTCCGCCAGGCCGCCGATCAGGATCGCGATGAGGATCAGCACGGTCATGGCCACCGAGTGGCCTTCGAGCAGCTCGTGCCAGCTCTTGCCGCTGCGCTTCAGTCCGACCGAGAGCGCGCCGGCGACGGTCACCACCACCAGTCCGGCGACGGCCACGGCGCTGCCCATGACGTTGGTCGTGAACAGCAGCAGGGTGAACACGATCAGGGCCAGCGAGTAGATCACCGGCGCCCCGAAGAGCAGCTTCCAGAAGCCCGGGCCGTCCTTGGCGTAGCCCTGCACCTCGACCTCGACGTCCGTCGCGGTGCCGCGGCGGATCGTGGCCCACAGGTTGACCACGGCCAGGATCGAGCCGAGGAAGTAGAGCACGCCGCCGATCAGGCGCATCTGGTACATGAAGCGCGAGGCCAGCAGGCCCTCGATGAAGTCGGGGTACTTGAGGAAGGCGTCGGCGTCCAGCGCCCGCCAGAACAGGCCCTGGCTCACGCCGGAGATCCACATCGAGACCACGTAGAGCATGATGCCGATGGTGCCGATCCAGAAGTGGGTCTCGGCCAGCCGCTTGGACCAGAGCTGGGTGTTCCAGAGCCGCGGCACCAGCCAGTAGAGCATGCCGAAGGCCATGAAGCCGTTCCAGCCCAGGGCGCCGCTGTGGACGTGTCCGATGATCCAGTCCGTGTAGTGGCCCAGGGCGCTGACGCTCTTGATCGACAGCAGCGGGCCCTCGAAGGTGGACATGCCGTAGAAGGTGACCGCCACGATGAAGAACTTGATCACCGGGTCGGTCCGCAGCTTGTCCCAGGCCCCGCGCAGGGTCAGCAGGCCGTTGAGCATGCCGCCCCAGGACGGCGCCCACAGCATGACCGAGAAGATCATGCCCATGGTCTGCGCCCAGTCGGGCAGGGCGGTGTAGAGCAGGTGATGCGGCCCCGCCCAGATGTAGATGAAGATCAGCGACCAGAAGTGGACGATGGACAGCCGGTACGAGTAGACCGGCCGCTCGGCCGCCTTGGGCAGGAAGTAGTACATGATGCCCAGGATCGGCGTGGTGAGGAAGAAGGCCACCGCGTTGTGGCCGTACCACCACTGCACCAGCGCGTCCTGCACGCCGGTGAATATGGAGTAGCCGTGCGTCAGGCTCGTCGGCAACTGCAGGTTGTTGACGATGTAGAGCACGGCGATCGTGATGATCGTGGATATGTAGAACCAGATCGCCACGTAGAGATTGCGTTCGTTTCGCTTGCCCAGGGTCCAGAAGAAGTTCAGCGCGAACACGACCCAGACCACCACGACCGCGAGGTCGATGGGCCAGATCAGCTCCGCGTATTCCTTGCTCTGGGTGATGCCCAGCGGGTAGGTGATCGCCGCGGAGACGATGATCAGCTGCCAGAGCCAGAAGTGGATCCAGCTGAGGGCGTCGGAGGCGAGTCTCGCCTTCAGCAGACGCTGCGTCGAATAGTAGATGCCGGCGAACATCATGTTGCCGACGAAGGCGAAGATCGCGGCGTTGGTGTGCAGCGGCCGCAGGCGGCCGAACGAGGTCCACTGCAGGCCCAGATTGGCCTGCCAGAAGGACAGCTGGGTCGCAACGATGACGCCGAGGAGCAGTCCCACCGCGCCCCACAGGATGGTCGCGATCGAGAACGCACGCACGATGCCGTCATCGTAGACCACATGCTTGGTTTCGGGAGTCGTGGCTTGCATATTACGCCGAGCCTCCTCTCCTGGGTTGAATGAACTACCGATCCCTGTCTTCCGATTCCTTGTCGTCGTCCTTGTCCGGAGTCGGTTCCGCCGGCCCGCGGTCGACCCCGTCGTCGTCGTTGAGGGGCAGCAGCGACAGCCGGTCCCCGTGTTCGAAATCCCCGCCGCGCAGCCGCCAGATGAAAAGGCCCACGCCCGTGACCACCAGCACCAGGCTGACGAAGATGGTCACGGTCAGGACATCCACGCCGACCTCCCCCGCGAGAGACGCAGCGTCGTCAGGCTCACCACGCTGACCGAGCTGAGCGGCATGATCACCGCGGCGACCACGGGCGACACCCAGCCGGCCAGGCACAGGGCCACCGCCGCCAGGTTGTAGGTCGCGGCGAAGACCAGGTTGCCCTTCTGTACCTCGTGCAGGCGATGGGCCGCCTGCAGGGCGCGCCTGACCGCGGACACGCCGTCGCCGAGATAGTAGAAGTCGGCCTTGTGCGGCAGGACGGCCCGATCCACCGCCGGCGTGGCCGCGCACCAGGCGCGGTCGAAGCTGGGGCTGTCGTTCAGGCCGTCGCCGACCATCAGGGTGTCGTCCCTGTCCAGTTCGGCGACCGTCTCGGCCTTGGTCTCGGGGGTCAGCCCCCCGCGCACGCGCTCCGCCGCGAGACCGAGACGAGCCCCGGCCCGGGTGGCGCGATCGGGCGCATCGCCGCTCAGCAGATGCACCTCGTAGCCGTCGTCCGTCAGTTTCGACACTTCCGCGACGGCGTCGTGCTTGAGATCCTCGATGCAGTGTATCGCGAGCAGCGACTCGCCGTCGAGAGAGAAATGGGACCCTCCAGGTAGGACTTTCGCGTCCTCCCCGCCGGACGCCAGGGCGAACCCGCTGCGGCCGAAGCGCCAGACGCCCCGCTCGTCACGCCATTCCAGCCCCTGGCCGCTCTCCTCGCGGACATCGTCGGCCGCGACGGGCGGATCGTCACGGTCGACCAGGGCGTCGGCCGCGCAGCGGCTCACCGGGTGGTTGCTGCGCTCGACCATGGCCCGCAGCACGGCGCGCCGCTCGGGCGCCAGGGTGTCGAGGCCCTCCCGGGACGCGGGATCCAGGACGAGTCGCCCGCGGGTCAGCGTGCCGGTCTTGTCGAAGAGGATCTTGCGGACCTGCCGGGCGCGGTCCAGGAACGCCTCGCTGCGCAGCAGCACGCCGTGGCGCCGCAGGGCCGCGTGCACCAGTTCGCGGGCCAGGGGCACCGCGAGACCCAGGGCGCAGGGACAGGTCACCACCAGCACGGCCACGGTCACCTCCACGGCCTTCTGGGAGCCCGCCGGCCACCAGGTCGCGAACCCGGCCGCGGCCAGGCCGAGCACGGCGAAGACGTAGATCGTCGCCACGCGGTGCCACCAGCCCCGCTCCCCGCCGCGGCGTCCGCCGCCGATCCGCAGCAGCTCGTGCAGGCGCGAGTCGGCGAAGTCCTCCACGGCCGCGGCCCGCAGGCCCCGCTCGCCGGCGTTGAAGGCGCCGGCGGGGATCCTGTCCCCCGGCGCCCGGGCGGAGGTCTCGGATTCGCCGGTGATCCAGTCCAGGGAGATGCTCGCGTCCTCGTGCAGCAGCACGCCCGCCACCGGCATGAGGTCCCCGGGCGCCACCCAGAGCTCGTCGCCGGTCGCGATGCGGGCGGCCGGCACCGCCTCGAGACGCTCGTCGCGGCGCCGCCGCGCGTAGAGATCGGCGATGCCGCCGGAGTCGAGCAGGGCGTTGCGATTCTTTTCCAGCACCCACTCCTGCATCCAGCGGCCCACCAGCATCAGGGCCACGAAGATGGCGATGGTGTCGAAGTAGGCGGCCTCGGGCCCCTGCTGCAGATACGCGGCCACCGACCCGCCGTAGCCCAGCAGGATGCCCAGGGCGATGGGCAGGTCCAGATGCGCCACGCCGCGACGCAACCCATGCCAGGCGGACGCGATGAAGGGCCAGCCGCAGAAGACCACCACGCCCCCCGTCAGGACCAGGGACAGGCGGCCGAACAGCTTGTAGGCCGGACCGCTCTCCTCCGGCGAGAGGCCGAAGTAGTAGCCCAGGCTGTACATCATCACGTTCATGGCCACGGCGATGGCCACGCCCATGCGGATCTGGATGGAGCGCGTGGCCCGGCGGCGCGACTTGCGCGGCGGACCGAAGCGATAGCCGAAGCGCTCGGCCTCGGCCAGGTAGTCGGCCAGCTCCCCGGCGCCGGTGTCCCAGAGCAGGACGGCGATGCCCAGGGCGGGATTGATGGTCAGGTCGCGTCCGCCGGCGTGGCGGGCGAAGAGCTGCTCCAGCAGCCAGACGCAGGCCGCGCAGTGGACGCCCTGCAGGTCCAGGTTCAGGCGCACCAGTCCACCGCCGAGGTCGTGCTCGGGATCGGCGAGCATCATCTCGAGCCAGGCCAGGTTGTCGGGACGCAGGTCGGCGGGCGGGGCGATGGTCTCGCAGCGCAGGTCGTAGAAGCGGTCCAGCCCGGCGCCGTTGATCAGCTCGTAGACGGTGCGGCAGCCCTGGCAGCAGAAGGGGCCGTGGGCGGGATCGTGGGCGCGGCCGAGCGCGAGCCCGCAATGGATGCACTTGCCGGGCGCGGCCGAGGACGCCGGCGGCGGCGGCGTGGGCGGGACGTCGGCGTTGGGCGGCACGGGATCCGCGTGACCCATGACGAGTCGATCTCCGGTCGAGTGGTTCCGTGGCGGCGGAATGGACGATGCGAGAAGTCCGGTATCCTATCAGCCGAATCCCGGGAGCACAAATTCGAATAGTTGTGCCTCGAAGAATGTCCCCGGCCGATCGACAGGCATCAACGGTTCCATAACTCGTTATTTCGTCGTTGGATTCGGGCCCTTCCGACACTCTGGGAACGCCAGGAACAATCTTCGAGGCACAACTACCAGATCACGACCTCGCCGAAGCGTAGGTGCGAGACCCAGCCCCAGGCCGCCATCCCCCGCAATATCAGCTGAACGGACATCAACAGCACCAGGATCGCCCCCAGCCGGTTGAAGACCGTGCGGCTCCGGGCGCCCAGGGTGGCGACGCCCATCCCGAGGGCGATCAGGACCGGCACGGTGCCCAGACCGAACAGGAGCATGGCCAGGGCGCCCCGGCCCGGTTCGCCGGTGGCGGCCGATGTCATGGCCACGGTATAGACCGGTCCGCAGGGCAGGAAGCCGTTGGCCAGGCCCAGGGCCCAGCGGCGCGGCGCGCTGCGGGCGTTCAGCAGGGCGGGCAGCTTCCCCGCCACCAGCCGCTGCAGCGGTCCGGACTCGAGCCAGCGCTGGGTCGGCAGCCAGCCCAGCAACCCGATCCCCAGCAGCAGCATGAACAGGCCCACCCCCACCGACAGCCCGCCCTGGATCAGCTTGCCGTCCGAGGTCAGCAGGGTGGCCGAGCCCAGCAGCCCCATGGCGGCGCCGATGATCATGTAGCCGGACAGGCGGCCCGTGTGGTAGAGCGCCAGGCGTCCCAGGAGCGTCAAGGGGCGGGGGCCGTCGCTGCGCTGGGCCATGGACACCGCACCCACCAGGGGGCCGCACATGCCGATGCAATGGCCGAGGCTCATGGCCAGCCCCGTGCCGAAGAGCAGGGCGTAGGTGAAGGGCAGGGCTTCGTGCGTGGGTGTGCCGCAGCAGTCCATCTCTCGGCTCCCGGAATCGGGTCGTCGTTTCCAGCGGGCGTCGCACCAAGCTAACGCAGGCGGCGCGGGCCGACCACAGTTTTCGCAGGGCTCGACATCTATTATCCCCCTATGTCAGTATGAGTTGCGGCGACGCTTTCCCGTTTGCCGACGCGCGACGATCGGATATCCTCGCGGTACGTTCCCAGGCTCCAACCCCCCGGGTGACCACATGAGCACAGACGCCACGCCCCTCGCCGAGCTGCTGACGCCCTGGCGCGACGCCGACCCGTCCGGTGACGCCGCCGCCGTCCTGGACGCCGCCCGCCGCGAGCTCGACGCGGCCGACGCCCCGCCGGACGACACGACGCGCGCGACCTGGCGCGAGTTCCTCGACCTGACGCGCCGCCCCGACTTCCTGCAGGCCCTGCCCGACGACGAGACCCGACGGCTCTGGGCCGACGTCGCGGTGGCCGCGGTCAGGCTCATCGGCTTCAGCCTGGAGGATCTGTTCGACCAGCGCGCGACCGAGCACCCCGAACGGATCTGGCTGCGGGAGGATCCCCGCCAGCCCGACGCGACCTGGACCTACAAGCGCGCCCGGCGCAAGGCCCGCGCCTACGCCGCCGCGCTGCTGGCGGCCGGACGCGCCCCGCGGGTCGCCCTGCTGACGCCCAACGAGCCCCGCGGCGCCCTCTGCGACCTGGGCTGCCTGATGCACGGCCTGCTGGTCACGCCCATCGCCCCCCACACCGACGCCGGGACGGTGACCTGGATCTGCGACAGCCTGGACATCGCCGTCATCGTCAGCGGCGGCGCCGAGACCGCCGCCACCGCCGCGGCCGCCTGCGAGGCCGCCGCCGGCGAGACGGTCCACCTGGTGCTGGAGGATGCGCCCCCCGCCGGCGTCGAGGCCCGCTCGCTGGAGGCCCTCACCGCCGCCCTGACCCGCGACGACGTGGACGCCGCCCTGGCCGCCCAGCCCCGCTTCGACCTGGACGACGTCTGCACCGTGATGTTCACCTCCGGCAGCACCGGCCGCCCCAAGGGCGTGGAGTTCTCCCTGCTCAACCTGGTGAGCAAGCGCTTCGCCCGGGCCGCGGCCCTGCCCGAGGTGGGCCGGGACGAGGTCCTGCTCAGCTACCTGCCCCTGTTCCACACCTTCGGCCGCTACCTGGAACTGCTCGGCACGCTCTTCTGGGGCGGCACCTACGTCTTCGTGGGGAACAACTCGCGCGACTCGCTGCTGGGGCTGATGTCCGAGATCCGTCCCACCGGCCTGATCAGCATCCCCCTGCGCTGGACCCAGATCCAGGAGGCCGCCCTGGCGCGGCGCGACGCCGACGGTTCCGCCTCGGTGAGCGAGGCGCACCTGCGGGCGGTGGTCGGAGACCGTCTGCGCTGGGGCCTGTCGGCGGCGGGCTACCTGGAGCCGCGCGTCTTCCGCTTCTTCCAGCGCCACGGCGTGGACCTGTGCAGCGGCTTCGGCATGACCGAGGCCACCGGCGGGATCACCATGACCCCGCCCGGCGACTATCGCGACGACTCGGTGGGCAAGCCCCTGCCCGCGGTGAACGTGCGCCTGACCGACGAGGGCGAGATGCAGATCTCCGGCCCCTACATCGCCAGCTACCTGGGCGAGCCCGAGCGGCCCGGCGACGGGAGCTGGCTCCCGACCGGCGACCTGTTCGCGGAGCACGAGGGCGGCCACCTGGAGATCGTCGACCGCATCAAGGACATCTACAAGAACGCCCGCGGCCAGACCATCGCGCCGCGCCGCGTGGAGCAGCGCTACACCGAGGTGCCGGGCATCGAGCGGGTGTTCCTGGTGGGCGACCACCGCGCCGACAACGTGCTGCTGATCGTGCCCGACCCGGACGACCCCGTCCTGCAGGGCGACGCGACCAGCCCGGAGGCGCGCGACTACTTCCACCGCATCGTCACCGCCGCCAACCGGGACCTGCATCCCTACGAGCGCGTGGTGGACTTCGCGGTGCTGGACCGCGACTTCAGCGAGGAACGGGACGAGCTGACGCCCAAGGGCTCGTACAAGCGCAAGAACATCGAGGAGCACTTCAGGGACGTCATCGAGGAGCTGTACCAGGGCGTGTCCATCGAGCTCGCGGTCGGCGACCTGACGGTGCGCGCGCCGCGCTGGTTCTACCGCGACCTGGGCATCCTCTCGCGCGACATCGCCACCGAGGACGGCGGCCTGCGCGACAGGGTGACCGACCGCCGCCTCGCGGTGGCCCGCCTGGACGACGGCCTGGTCCGCGTGGGCGACCTGGTCTACGAGTTCGAGGGCGACGTGGTCGACCTGGGCCGGCTCGCCCGCCAGCCGGCCCTGTGGGTGGGCAACCCGGCCCTGGCGGCCTTCTGCCCGGTGCGCGACGGCTGGGACTCGGGCTACGCGCCCTTCACGCCCCACGTCTACCTGCCCTGGCGGGACGAGGCCGGCGAGCCGCCCGCTCCCGCCCCCGCGCCGGCGGTGGCCGACACGCGGCTGCCGCGGATCCACGACCTCTGCCGCGAGGCCCTGCTGGGCGGCGGCGAACGGGCGTTGAAGGCCCTGGTGGAGCTGGAGAAGGCCCTGGACATCGCCGACCACCGCACCGCGGAGCTCATCCGCCGGCGCCTGGAGGCCCTGGCGCGCCATCCCGAGATGGCGGTCCGCTGCTACGCCTACCGCACGCTGCTGCTGGACGAACCGTCGCCGGACTATCGCGAGGTGCGTCCCAAGTTCCTCAACTCGGGTCTGCCGTTCCTGGACAAGGAGACCATCGAGCACGTCACCCGCCACGGCATGGAGGGCCGCCGGCTGAACGCCTTCCGTCGCCGCCTGCACGCCTACCGGCTGCAGCTCGAGTGGCCCGGCGACGAGGTCATGCACTCCCAGTTCGAGGGCATCTTCACCCTGCTGGCCGACTTCGTGCGCCTCAATCCGGGCTACTACCGCGCCGTGCGCGACGAGCTGGTGAGCTGGATCCTGCTGGGCGAGGATCCCGTCATCGCCGAGACGGCCGAGCGCACCGTGCTGGCCCTCGGCCAGTGGTACGAGGACTGGCTCGCGGAGACCCTGCCCGACGGGGACGAATCGGTCTGGAAGAACAAGGTCCTCTACCAGGACGGTCTGAGCCGCGCCGAGATCGACCGGCTCGAGGAGGTGCTGATCGGCACGACCTTCCTGCAGCAGTCCGTGCGCCAGACCACCGGCGGCGAGGTGCTGGACCTGCGCGAGGTGCCCGAGGGCGGCATCTGGATCGGCCGGACCGCGGTGCGGCATCACCAGCGCATCTACCGGATCAGCGTCAACACCCGCGACGGCAAGCACTACGACCTGCTGATGGTGATCTGGGACCGCGCCGTCGTGGAGGAGGAGCGCGACCAGCTCCTGTCCACCATCTACTGGCTGATCGGCCTGAGCGGCCATCCCCACGGCGTACCGGTGATGCCGCGCTTCGGCACCTTCCGGCCCGGACCGGGCGTGCTCTCGCTGGCCTTCGTCAGCGACCTGAGCGTGTGGGAGCGCATCCGGGAGTACGCGGGCGAACGCGGTCAGACGCCGCGCGGCGAACACGCCCTCGACTGGCGCACCCTCTTCGTGAAGGCCTTCGCCACCTTCCTGCGCGGCTGGCGCATCAGCGGCGAACGCATCGTGCCCGGCATGGTGACGCCGGCCAACGTGGCCGTGCCCGCGCCCGACTTCCGCGAGGGCGCGCGCGTGCTCTCGCTGGCGGGCCTCAGGACCTACGAGTCGCCCCTGAGCCTGGTGCAGCCCATGCTGCACAACTTCTTCAAGCAGACCGCGGTCACCTATCCCTGGACCCGGCCCGACCTGGAGCTCACCTGGATCTGCGACGCCTGTCTGGAGGCCATGCCGCGCGAACGGGCCGAGTCCTTCCTGGCCGAGCTGCAGGCGGAGCTGCCGGACGTGACGAGCGACGGGGACGGCGACGCCGACCTGGTCCGCTTCGCCCGCGAGCTGGCGGCCTACCGCGAGCGCATGCGGGTGGAGCCCCACCTGAGCAGCGCCCTGCGCGGGGCCATCAAGCGCTACAACCAGTGGGAGCGCTCCAACCCCGGCGCCTCGGCCTCGGCGCGCGAGCAGATCATCGACGAGATGACCGGGCTCTACGTCCTGGCGCCCCAGGGCACGCTGGTGCGCTACATGCTCTACCGGCACACCTGGTTCCGCGACGCCTCCGAGCCGGTGCGCGAGGCCTTCGACGTCCTGCTGCGGGCCCTGCACGCCTCGCCAGAGCGCGTGGCCACCGGCCTGCTCGAGGTCTCCGCGCTGCAGGCCCTGCTGGAGGCGCCGGACGACCTGCGCGTCTTCCAGCGCATGGTCTTCCCCCACTCCCCCGCCGATCACGCGCCGGTGCTGCTGACCGTCGGACGCGAGGGCGACCGGCACGTGGAGGTGGCCACGGAGATCGTGGACAAGACGGGCGCCGCGTACACGGTGCGCGTGCCCCTGGCGCCAGCCGAGTACGGCATGCTCTACCGGCTGTTCTTCAAGGCCGGCTACTACCAGACCATCTCCGACGACGACCGCTTCTTCATCGTCTTCGACGAGCAGGAGCAGGTCATCGGCGGCATCAGCTGGAGCGAGGTGGACCGGCAGGTGGTCCATCTCAACGGGATCGTGGTCGCGGCGTCGCTGCTCGGCCGGGGGATCAGCAGCGTGCTGATCGAGGACTGCTGCGAGCGCCTGGCCAACATGGGCTACGGGACCGTCAAGACCCTGTTCGTGCTGCGCCCCTTCTTCGAGCGCCACGGCTTCAGCCTGGACCGGCGCTGGGGCGGCCTGGTGCGGACGCTGCAGGCGCCCGCCGAGGACGACGCGGACTGAGAGACCGTACAGACGAGGGAGATCGGCATGGAGTACCCGGTCTGGGATCTGGCCATGGGCGGCGGCGTGCTGATGGCCGTGGTGTCCGTCCTGCACGTGGTGGTCTCGCACTTCGCCGTCGGCGGCGGCTTGTGGCTGGTGCTCACCGAGCGTCGCGCGATCCGGCGCGGCGACGCGGAGCTGCGCGACTTCGTCAAGTCGCAGAGCCGCGTGTTCATCCTGCTGACGCTGGTCTTCGGCGCGATCAGCGGCGTGGGCATCTGGGTCACCGCCGCCTTGATCTCGCCCCACGCCATCCTGGCCCTGATCCGCATCTTCCTGTGGGGCTGGGCCATGGAGTGGGTGTTCTTCGCGCTGGAGATCGCCGCGGCGCTGGTCTACTGGTACGGATGGGACCGGCTGTCGGCGCGCGCGCACCAGGCGGTGGGCTGGGCCTACTTCGTGTCGGCCTTCATGAGCCTGGTGATCATCAACGGCATCGTCACCTTCATGCTCACACCCGGCGGCTGGCTCGAGACCGGCGGCTTCTGGGACGGCTTCTTCAACCCGACCTACTGGCCGTCGCTGGTCATCCGCGCCGGCGCCGCGGCGGCCATGGCCGGCCTGTTCACCCTGCTGACGGCGGCCTACCTGCGGCGCGGCCCGGCGCGGAGCTTCGCCGCCCGCTGGAGCGCGGTCTGGGTGATCGCGGGCGTCGGGATCTTCGCCCTGGCGGGACGCTGGTACGGCTCGGCCCTGGCCGCCGCCCTGCCCGACTGGACCGAGCTGGTCGCGGGCGCGGTGCCCGTGCTGTCGACGACCCTGTGGGCCATGCAGCTCGGCGCCGCCGCCCTGATCGCCCTGGCCCTGTGGCCCCTGCTGGCGCCCCGCACCTGGCGCGCGCCGGGCGGCTGGCTGCTGCTGGCGGCCGGAATCCTGCTCTTCGCGGGCGGCGAGTGGACCCGCGAGGCCGCGCGCAAGCCCTTCGTCATCCACGGCTACCTGTACACCACCGGGCTGCGCGTCGAGCAGGAGGCGATGCTGGCGGCCGACGGCGTGGGCGCCCACACCCGCTGGCGCGACCCCGCGGCGACGACCCCCGCCGACCGCGGCCGCGACCTCTACCGCGCCTGGTGCCAGCCCTGCCACACCCTGGACGGCTACAACGGCCTGCGCCCCTACCTGAACCACTGGAGCGACGAGACCCTCGCCGCGATGCTGCCGCTGATGGGCCACATGCGCGCCCTGATGCCGCCCTGGTACGGGACCGAGGTCGATACGGCGGAACTGGCCGCCTACCTGGCCGGCGAGCGCGGCAACGACCCGCCGGGCTTCCCCGCCGACCCCGCGGCCGCCGGGCGCCGGGCCTGGGATCTCCACTGCGGTCTCTGCCACACCGTCGACGGCTACCGTCCCCTGCGCGATTCGCTGGCCGACATGAGCCGCGAGGAGCTGTCCGACGACGTGCTGGATCTGCTGGAGGACTACACCGACGAGATGCCGCCCTACCTGGCCGACGACGCGGAACGCTTCCACCTGCTGAACTACCTGGAGACGATCGCCGCGCCCGAGGGCGACGCGGCCGCAGACGAAGGGAGCGAGTCATGACCGGCTACATCCCCGCCCCCGAGGTCCTGCCCCTGCCCGCGCCCGCGCCCCTGCTGCTGGCGCTGCTGCAGCTGACCTTCGTCCTGCACCTGCTCGCCATGAACCTGCTGCTGGGCGGCCTGGCGCTGGCGCTGGTCGAGCGGCTCGCGCGCCGCTCCCCCGGCGACGTCCACGACCGCCTGCTGGCCCCCGTCGCCAAGCTCCTGCCGACGCTGTTCGCGGCCACGGTCACCCTGGGGGTGGCGCCGCTGCTGTTCATGCAGGCCCTCTACGGGGGTCTCTTCTACACCTCGAGCATCATCATGGGCCGGTCCTGGTTCCTGACGGTGCCGCTGCTGATGCTGGCCTACTACGGCGCCTACCTGAACAGCTTCCGCGGCGAACGTCTCGGCGGCGTCCGGCCGGCGGTGATCGCCCTGGCGGCCCTGATCCTGGCCTGGGTCGGCTTCCTGTTCAGCAACAACACCAGCCTGATGCTGACACCGGAGCGCTGGGCGGACCTCTACTTAGCCGCGCCGGGCGGCGCCAGCCTGAACCTGGACGAGCCGGTCCTATGGCCGCGCTGGCTGCACATGATGCTCGGCGCGCTGGCGGTGGCCGGCGCGGGGACGGCGCTGCTGGCCCGCCGCTTCGGCGACGACCGCGAGCTGGCCGTCCACGCGGCGACGCGCGGCGCCGGACTCTGCCTGGGCGCGACCCTGCTCAACACGGGTGCGGGGATCTGGTACCTGCTGGCCCTGCCGGAGACGACGATGAAGGCCTTCATGGGCGGACGGCCCGAGGCGACCGGCCTGCTGGGCGTCGGCCTGGCGCTGACGCTGGCGCTGCTCTGGCTGGCCTTCCGCCTGCGGAGTCGGGCCCGCGAACGGAGCGTGACGCCCCTGGTCGCGGTCCTGCTGCTGCAGATGGTGGTGATGGTGCAGATGCGCCATGTGGCGCGCGAGGTCCGTCTCGACGGCGTCTTCGACGCCGGCGCCGCGCCGGTGGCGACCCAGACGGGCAACCTGGTCCTGTTCGCGGTCCTGCTGCTGGCGGGCGCGGCGGGGGTGGTCGCGATGGTGCGGCTGCTTCTGACCTCTAGGTGAGGAAGCGGTCGCGAAAGACGCCGTGACGCAGTCCGCGGGTGCAGACCACCATCTCCTCCGCCTCGCACCGCGACATCAGCGCCGCCACGATGGACGCGCCGGCGAGCATCACGTCGGCGCGTTCCGGGTTGAGGCCCGCGATGCGCCGGCGCGCGCTCAGCGTCATGCCCCCCAGACGATCCACGGCGGTCTCGATCACCTCGCGGGCCAGGGTGCGGCCGTGCGCCTCGGCGTGGGCGTCGTGGGCCAGCCCGTGGTGGACGGTGCCGAGGCTGGTGGCCGTCGAGCCGATGCCCACCAGGGGGCCCTCCCCCCGCGGCACCGACGCCACCGCCTGGGCCACCTCGTCGGCCAGCGCCTCGAACTGCTCTCCGGTCACCGGATCCGACTTGCAGTGCCGGTCGGTGAGCACCCGCGATCCGATGGGCAGGCTCAGCGCGTCCGCGATGCGGCCCTCGCGCCCCTGCACGAACTCGGTGCTGGCGCCGCCCGCGTCGAAGATCCGCACGGGCCCGTCGCCCAGGTCCAGGTAGGCGGTGGCGGCCAGGTAGGCGCAGCGCGCTTCCTGCTCCCCGCTGAGGACCCGCACGCTGATCTTCAGCCGGTTGCGCAGCAGGGTCACGAACTCCCGCGCGTTGTCGGCCTGGCGCAGGGCCTGGGTGCCCACGGCCGCCACGGTCTCGGCGCCGAGTCCCCGTGCGCGGGCCGTGAACTCCTTCATGGCGTCCATGGTGCGATCCATGGCCGGCTCGGACAGCTCGCCGGTCTCGGCCATGCCCTCCGACAGCCGGTTGACCACCGACGCGTCGGCCAGGTCGGTCACGCGCCCGTGGACGATGCGCCCCACGTAGAGCTTGAGCGAGTTGGAGCCGATGTCTATAACCGCGTATCTGGACACGCCTTACCCTCGTTGATTGAAGTCGCCCGACAAGCGGGACGCGAACGCCGGGGCGCCCCCGCGGGCGGACCCCGGCGTCGGTTCGCCGTCGTTCCGTCTACTTGCCCTTCAGGGCGCCCTTGAAGAACTCGCGACGCATGCGTGCGATGTTCTCGATGGACACTTCCTTCGGACAGACCGCCTGGCACTCGGCGTGGTTGGAGCAGTTGCCGAAGCCCTCGGCGTCCATCTGCCCCACCATGGCCAGGGCCCGTCGCCCGCGCTCCACCTGGCCCTGGGGCAGGTAGGAGAGCTGGCTGATCTTGGCGCTCACGAAGAGCGAGGCCGAGGCGTTGGGGCAGGCCGCCACGCAGGCGCCGCAGCCGACGCAGCTCGCCGCGTCCATGGCCTTGTCCGCGTCCACCTTGGGGATGGGCACCGCGTTGCCGTCGGGGGCCGAGCCCACGTTGGCCGTCACGAAGCCGCCCTGCTGCTGTACGCGGTCGAAGGACGTGCGGTCCACGACCAGGTCCTTGATGACGGGGAACGGCCGCGCCCGGAACGGCTCCACGGTGATCGTGTCGCCGTCGCGGAAGTGGCGCATGCGCACCTCGCAGGTGGTCGTCGCGGGATTCGGCCCGTGGGCGATCCCCTGGATGACGAGACCGCAGGTGCCGCAGATGCCCTCGCGGCAGTCGCTGTCGAACTCCACCGGCTGCTCGCCCTTGCGGGCCAGGTCCTCGTTGAGGATGTCGAGCATCTCCAGGAACGACATCTCGGGAAGGATGTCCTTCACGACGTACTCGACGAACCGGCCGTTGGGATCGCCGCAGGCCTGACGCCAGATCTTCAGCTTGATGGTCATCGCGCTCATGTCCGCCTCCTTCCCTACTTGTAGCTCCGGGTCTTGACCTCGATGTTCTCGTATTCGAGGTCTTCCTTGTGCATCGTCGGCTCGCCGCCGTCCTGGTGCTCCCAGGCCGAGACGAACATGAAGTTCTCGTCGTCGCGCTTGGCCTCGCCCTCTTCCGTCTTGTGCTCCTCGCGGAAGTGGCCGCCGCAGGACTCCTCGCGGGCCAGGGCGTCGCGGGCCATGAGCTCGCCGAGCTCGAGGAAGTCGGCCACGCGGCCGGCCTGCTCGAGGTGCTTGTTGAAGTCCTTCGAGTCGCCGGGGACCTTCACGTCCTGCCAGAAGCGCTCGCGCAGCGCCGCGATCTCGGTGATGGCCTCCTTGAGGCCGCCCGCCTCGCGGGACATGCCCACCTTGTCCCACATGATCCGGCCGAGGTCCCAGTGGAACTCGCGGACCGTGCGCGACCCGTTCACCTCCAGCAGCTTGTCGTAGTGGCCCCGGACCTCGTTCTCGGCCTCGGCGAAGGCGTCGTGGTCGGTGGTCGCGGGTTCGAAGCCGCCGGCGGCCAGGTAGCCCGCCACCATGCGCGGCACCACGAAGTAGCCGTCGGCGCAGCCCTGCATGAGCGCCGAGGCGCCCAGGCGGTTGGCGCCGTGGTCGGAGAAGTTGGCCTCCCCCGCCGCGAACAGGCCCGGGATGGTGGTCTGCAGGTCGTAGTCCACCCACAGGCCGCCCATGGTGTAGTGGGGCGCGGGGTAGATCATCATGGGCGTCTTGTACGGGTCGTCGTCGGTGATCTCCTCGTACATGTCGAAGAGGTTGCCGTAGCGGTCCCGCACCACGTCCTTGCCCAGCCGCCCGATGGCCTCCTCGAAGTCGAGATAGACCGACTGGTCCGACATGTAGGCCGACTTGCCGGCGTCGCACTCCACCTTGGCCGCCCGGGCCGCGATGTCGCGGGGCACCAGGTTGCCGAAGGCCGGGTAGCGGCGCTCCAGGTAGTAGTCGCGCTCGTCCTCGGGGATGTCGTTGGGACGGCGGTCGTCGCCGGGCTTCTTCGGCACCCACACGCGGCCGTCGTTGCGCAGCGACTCGCTCATCAGCGTGAGCTTGGACTGGTAGTCGCCCATCTGCGGCACGGCCGTGGGGTGGATCTGCGTGAAGCAGGGGTTGGCGAAGAAGGCGCCGCGGCGGTGGGCCCGCCAGGCGGCCGTGGCGTTGCAGTTCACCGCGTTGGTGGACAGGTAGTACACCGGCGAGTAGCCGCCGGTGGCCAGCACCACCGCGTCGGCCACGTAGCGCTTGAGCTCTCCGGTGACCAGGTCGCGGCAGATCACGCCGCGGGCCCGGCCGTCGATCATCACCAGGTCGAGCATCTCGTGCCGGGGGAACATTTTCACCGTGCCGGCGCCGACCTGGCGCGACAGCGCGGAGTAGATGCCCAGCAGCAGCTGCTGGCCGGTCTGGCCGCGGGCGTAGAAGGTCCGCGAGACCTGCACGCCGCCGAAGGAGCGGTTGGCCAGGGTGCCGCCGTACTCGCGGGCGAAGGGCACGCCCTGGGCCACCATCTGGTCGATGATGCCGGTCGACAGCTGGGCCAGGCGGTAGACGTTGGCCTCGCGGGACCGGTAGTCGCCGCCCTTGATGGTGTCGTAGAACAGCCGGTAGATGTTGTCGCTGTCGTACTGGTAGTTCTTGGCGGCGTTGATGCCGCCCTGGGCGGCCACGCTGTGGGCGCGCCGCGAGGTGTCGTTGATGCAGAAGTTCAGCACGTTGTAGCCGAGCTCGCCGAGGGTCGCCGCGGCGCCGCCTCCGGCCAGGCCCGTGCCGACCACGATCACGCTGTACTTGCGCCGGTTGGCCGGCGCCACCAGCGGCGTGTCCATGGCGTGCTGGTCCCACTTGTCGGCCAGCGGTCCGCTCGGGATCTTGGCGTCCAGTATCCGGCTCATCAGTGACCTCCCTGCTCGACCGCTTCGGCGGCGGCCGCGGGATCGACGAAGAAGTAGAGGTAGAGCGGCAGCATGACGTAGCCGGCCGTCATCACCAGCGCGAAGACCAGCCCCACGCGGTTGAGGACCTCGATCACCCGGTCGTTGTTCCAGCCCAGGGACTGGAACATGCTCCAGAAGCCGTGGCGCAGGTGGAAGCCCAGCAGCGCCATCGCCGCCGGGAACCCGAAGGCCCAGAGCGGCTGCTTGAAGACCTCCAGGACCACGCCGTACAGGTCCTTCATCTCGTGACCGTCGGCCTGGGCGATCATCTCGTGATCGCCGAACTTGAACATCTTGATGTGCAGCACCACGAAGACCGCCAGGACGATCCCGGTGACGATCATCGACCGCGACGAGAGGGTCTTCCTGCTGGCGCCGCCCGCGTTGCGCTGGACGGCGTACTTGACCGGCCGCGCGCGGTTCTTGTCGAACCAGGCGACCATCACGGCGGTCACCATGTGGACGGCGAAGATCGTCAGCATGACGATCTCGAAGGCGTAGATCAGCCAACCGTGCAGGGCCGTCTCCAGGAAGTGGGCGTAGTGGTTGAACGCGCCCGCGCCTATGAAGAGGGTGAGGTTGCCGATCAGGTGCACGACGATGAAACCGACGAGCATGAAACCGGTCAGGCCGTTGAGGTACTTCTTGCCGACCGACGACCAGACGGTGGGTTGGGAAGTGGACATGGAAAGGCTCCAGCGCTGATGGCCATGGAGATCGGGGTTATCCCGTTAGGGATACCACCTCGGGAGCGGGGATTCAACCCGGGATGTGCGGCCCTAAGTGTTGACAACCGTGTTCATTACGGGCGCGATACCCGACGGATCGTCTCTTCTAGATGGTCATCGCTGCGGGGCCTGTCAACCTACCAGTCGAGTAGGCGAACCCGGATCTCCTCGCCGGCGGGCAGGCGCTCGACGCCGCGGGGCAGTTCCAGCAGGGCGTCGGCCGCGGCAAGGCCGCTGAGCATGTGCGATTCCTGGCCCCGGGTGGGGCATGCGACCAGGCGGCCGTCGACCAGATCGACCGCGCCGCGCACCCACTCGAGCCGATCCGACGAGGCGACCAGGGGCGCCGTGAGCACGGCCCGGGGATAGAGGGCGCCCTCGTCGATCGTCCCGGCCAACCGCCGCAGGACCGGCGCGACGAAGTGATGGAAGGAGACCAGGGCCGACACGGGATTGCCCGGCAGGCCGAACATGAGCGCGCCGCCGGGCGCGACGCCGAAGACGTTGGGCTTGCCCGGCTTCATGGCCACGCGGCCGAAACACTCGCGGACCTCCAGGTCGCGGCGCACCGCCGCCACGTGGTCGTGGTCGCCGACCGAGGCGCCACCCACGGTGATCACCACGTCGCAGCGGGCCATCTCGCGGGCCAGGGCCCGGCGCAGGACGCGGGGGTCATCGCCCACGACCCGCCGCTGCACCCGGCCCACGCCGACGCGCCGCAGGGCCGCGGCCAGGGCGGGGCCGTTGGCGTCGCGGATCTGCCCCGGCTTCAGGGGTTCGCCCGGCGCGACGAGTTCGTCGCCGAGCAGCAGCAACGCGGCGTCCGGGCGGCGGTGGACGCGAACGCGGGTCTCGCCGTTGGCGGCCAGCAGGCCGAGGACCGGCGGCGTGATCGCCGTGCCGGCGGACAGCAGGCTCTCGCCGCGGGCCAGTTCCTCGCCGCGACGCCGCAGGTACCGGCCCGCGGCCGGGGCGGTCACGATCTCCACCTCGTCGTCGCGGGCCTCGGCGTCCTCCACCTTCAGGATCGCGGCGGTGTCGCGGGGGATCCTCGAGCCGGTGAAGACCTTCACCGTGAAGCCGGGCCGCAGCGGCAGGCTACGGGCGCGGCCGGCCGGCATCTCGCCCGCGAGCTTCAGGACGCGCCCGTCGACCAGATCGTCCGCGTGCAGGGCGTAGCCGTCCATGGCCGACTGGTCGAAGCGGGGCAGGTCGTGGCGGACGCGCACGTCCCGGGCCAGGACGCGTCCGTCGGCGTCCTCCAGCGCCACCGTCTCGGGGGGCAGGGGGCGGGTGGCCTCGCGGACGAGGGCCAGGGCGCGCTCGAACTCGATCACGAGTGCCCCTCCCCGCGCAGCATGGGGAAGGCGTGCAGCAGGCCGGGCAGCAGGGCGTCCAGACCGTCGGATACGCCGCCGGGCGAGCCGGGCAGGTTGACGATCAGGGTATCGCCCCGCAGGCCGGCCAACCCGCGCGAGAGCATGGCGAAGGGGGTGCGGGCCAGGCCGTGGGCGCGGGCGGCCTCGGCCACGCCCGGCGCCTCGCGCTCGATCACGTCCGCGGTGGCCTCGGGGGTCACGTCGCGGGGACCGAAGCCGGTGCCGCCGCTGGTGACCACCAGGTCGAGGCGGTCCTCGTCGGCCCAGCGGCGCAGGCGGTCGGCGATGGCGTCGCGCTCGTCGGGCCGCACCTCCAGGGCGACGACCTCCAGCCCCTCGGCCTCGAGCCGCGCGCGGGCCAGGGGGCCGGAACGGTCCACGGCCTCCCCCGCCGTCACCGAATCCGACAGCACCAGCACCGCGGCGCGCAGTCCCGTCGGCGCCGTGCGCCGCAGGTCCGACTTGCCGCCGCGCTTCTCCAGCAGACGCGTCTCGCCGATGTACATGTCGTCGTCGAGCATCTTGAGCATGTCGTAGAGCACGAGCGCCGCCGTGGACGCGCCGCAGACGGCCTCCACCTCCACGCCGGTGCGGTCCACGCCGGTCACCGACACCTCGACCGCGATGGCGCCGTCGCCGGTCTCGAACTCCACCGTCACGCCGTCGATGCGGATCGGGTGGCAATAGGGCACGATGGCGGGCGTGTTCTTGACCGCCTGCACCGCCGCCACGCGGGCGACGATCAGGGGATCGGCCTTGGGCGTATCGCCCCGCTCGACGGCGGCCAGGGTCTCCGGCGCCAGGTGCAGGACGGAGCGGGCGCGGGCGGTGCGCCGGCTGGTCCCCTTGCGGTTCACGTCGAACATGTCTCGGGTCCTTCCTCGCGGAGGTTCCGGATGATCGGATCGCCCGGCTTGACGGGTCCGCCCCGCAGCACGCGGCAGAACACCCCCTCGCGGGGCATGATGCAGTCGCCGGTGCGCTCGCGGATCACGCAGCCCTGGTGGCAGTCCTTGCCGATACGGGTGATCTCCAGCAGCACCGTCTCTCCTATGCACACCCGCTGGCCGGGTGCGGCGCCGGACCAGTCCAGGCCGCGGGTGACCAGGTTCTCGCCGAAGTCGCCGTCGCCGATGGCGGCGTACAGGGCGCGCATGCGCTCGATGCTCTCCAGGGCCAGCAGGGAGACCTGGCGCTCGCCGGGTCCGGCGTGGGCGTCGCCCACCAGGCCGTGGTCGGCGCGGGCGACGGCGCCCTCGACCGGCGTCTTGGTCGTGCCCTTGGCCTCGCTGAGGCAGACGGCGTGGATCTCGGCCATGGCTCTCCTATCCTCCGATGGCGTTCATGCCGCCGGGACGGTCCTCGCGGTCGCGCTCGGCGGCGTGGCCGTCGGCATGGCGCACCGCCACGGCGACGCGGATGTCGGCGGCCAGGGCCGCGTCGTCGGCCCCGTCGCGCAGGCGGCGCCCCAGGTCGACGGCCGGCGCGCCGTAGAGACAGGTGCGCAATCGCCCCCGGGCGTCCAGCCGCAGGCGATCGCAGGCTCCGCAGAAGCCGCGGGTGTGGGCGCGGATCACGCCGACGCGGCCTCGGTGGCCGGACACCACGTAGAGCTCCTCGGGAGCCGCGGCGTCGCCGGGGCAGGAACGCAGTTCATATCGTGAGCGCAGGGCCGCCAGGATCTCGTCGGCTGTGACGGGCCGGGCGGGCGGGCCGTCGCCGGGGACGAAGGGCATGGGCTCGATGAAGCGCACGACCAGGTCGCGGTCGCGTGTCAGGTCCACGAAGTCCGGCAGCTCCTCGTCGGTCACGCCGGGCAGCACCACCATGTTGATCTTGAGGCGGAGTCCGGCGGCGGGGATCGCGTCCAGCAGTCCGTCGAAACGGTGC
>CAZSNA010000032.1:0-35049 GCA_964607825.1 uncultured Fibrobacteraceae bacterium
CCAGTCGGCGTCGGCGCCCCCGACGTTCTGCAGCCTCACCGGCAGGCGGGTCTCGGCGAGGCCGAAGGACCGATCCGGCATCTCGATGATCAGCATGGGCTGGTCGGGGTGATCCATGACGGTCACGACCACCGCGCCCGAGACCTCGTCGCGGTCGTCGTCCACGGTCACGGTCAGGGTGCACGGCCCGGTCGTCGACGGGGCGCGCCACACGGCCTCGGCTTCGGTGGAGCCGGACTCGAACCAGCCCGCGGTGGCGGTCCAGCGGTAGTCGAGGGTAGCGCCCTCGGGGTCGCGGGCGGTCGCGACGGCGACGAGGGTGCTGTCGGGGGCGACCCGGTCCGGGTCGGCCGTGACGGCGTCGATCACGGGCGGGTCGTTGGGGGGATCGGCGTCGAACAGGCAGCCGGCGACGGCGGCCAGCAGCAGGAACGATGTCGGTACGAGCAGACGATGCGCACGTGCGGGCACGGGTCCCCCTCCAGGTTGCCTCCATGTTAGGAAAGGGGCGGTGCGCCGACAACCCCGGGAACGACGAAGGGGGAACCCGGCGGGCTCCCCCTCTCTCGTCGATCGCTCGCGTCCTAGTACATGTCCAGCTGGTCGTAGAGGAACGACCACTCGTCGGCCACCTCCTCGATGATCTTCGAGGTGGGCTTGCCGCCGCCGTGGCCGGCCTTGGTCTCGATGCGGATGATCACCGGATCGGCGCCCGCGTGGGCCTCCTGCAGCCGCGCCGTGTACTTGAAGCTGTGCCCCGGCACCACGCGGTCGTCGTGGTCGGCGGTGGTGACCATGATGGCCGGGTAGTCGGTGCCGTCGACCAGGTTGTGGTAGGGCGAGTAGGCGTAGAGCGTGGGGAACATGTCAGGATCCTCGCTGCTGCCGTAGTCGCTCACCCAGGCCCAGCCGATGGTGAACAGGTGGAAGCGCAGCATGTCCATCACGCCGACCGCGGGCACGGCGGCCTTCCACAGGTCGGGACGCTGGTTGCAGACGGCGCCCACGAGCGTGCCGCCGTTGCTGCCGCCGGCGCAGGAGAGCTTGTCCTTGGAGGTGAAGCCCTTCTCGATCAGGTACTCGCCGCCGGCGATGAAGTCGTCGAACACGTTCTGCTTGTTCTTGAGCATGCCGGCCTGGTGCCACTCCTCGCCGTACTCGCCGCCGCCGCGCAGGTTGGCCAGCGCGAACACGCCGCCCATCTCCACCCACGCCAGGCGGGAGATGGAGAAGTAGGGCGTCAGCGACACGTTGAAGCCGCCGTAGCCGTAGAGCAGGGTCGGGTTGGATCCGTCCATGGGGATGTCCTTCTTGCGGACGATGAACATGGGGATCCTGGTGCCGTCCTTGCTCGGGTAGAACACCTGCTCGGTGGTGTAGCCGGACAGGTCCACGTCGATCTCGGGCTCGCGGAAGACGGTGCTGACGCCGGTGGTGAAGTCGTACTTGAAGATGGTCGGCGGGTAGAGGAACGAGGTGAAGGTGTAGAAGGCCTCGGTGTCCTCGCGGTGGCCGCCCACGCCGCCGGCCGAGCCGATGCCGGGCAGCTCCAGCTCGCCGATCTGGTGGCCGTGGATGTCGAAGCGGTAGACCACCGAGTGGGCGTCCTTCATGTAGTTGGCCACGAACTCGTTGCCGTTGATCATGCCGATGCCGCGCAGGGTGACGTCCTTCTCGGCGATCAGCTCGTGCCACTCGCTCTTGGCGGGGTTGTCGACGTCCACGGCGACCAGGCGCTTCTTGGGCGCGTCGAGGTCGGTGGAGAGGTAGAACACGGTGCCGTCGTGGCCGACGAAGCCGTAGTCGGCCTCGAACTCGTCGATCAGCTCCACGAAGCCGGCGCCGGGATCGCGCAGGTCCTTGTAGAAGAGCTGGTTCATGGGCGAGGTGCCCTTCCAGACCACGAGGATCAGGTAGTCGCCGCTCTCGGTGACGCCGGCGCCGAAGCCCCACTCCTTCTGGTCGGGACGCTCGTAGACCAGCACGTCCTCGCTCTGGGGCGTGCCCACCTTGTGGTAGTAGACCTTCTGGAAGTAGTTGGCGTCCTCGAACTCGTCGCCCTCGGCGGGCTCGTCGTAGCGGCTGTAGTAGAAGCCCTCGCCCTTCTCGTCCCAGCTCGCGCCGGAGAACTTGCTCCACTTGACCTCGTCGCCCAGGTCCTCGCCGGTGTCGATGTCGCGCACGTACCAGGTGCGCCAGTCGGACCCGCTGACGTTGGTGGCCCAGGCGGCGTACTTGCCGTCGCGGCTGACGCTCAGGCCGCCCAGGGCGACGGTTCCGTCCTCGCTCAGGGTGTTGGGGTCGAGCAGCACGCGGGGCTCGCCGTCGAGGCCCTCCTGCACGTAGATCACCGACTGGTTCTGCAGGCCGTCGTTCTTGGAGAAGAAGTAGCGGCTCCCCTCGCGGAAGGGCGCGCTGAACTTGGGGTAGTCCCACAGCTCGGTCAGGCGCGTCTTGATCTTCTCGCGGACGGGGATGTTCTCGAGATAGCCGAAGGTCACGGCGTTCTGGGCCTCGACCCAGGCCTTGGTCTCCGCGCTGTCCACGTCCTCGAGCCAGCGGTAGGGGTCGGCCACCTGGGTGCCGTGGTAGTCGTCGACCTGGTCGACCTTGTGGGACTCGGGGTAGGTGAACGTCATGGCTACCTTCTCCTGGACGGCCTCGCCGCAGCCGGCCAGCAGATACGCGGCGGCGCAGGCGAGCAGCATCAGTCGCTTCATGATGACTCCCTTTTCGGTTCAGGGGACGAGGCGGGGCACAACGGGCTACCTACGCAGCCGAGCGGGCGGGGTTGCCTCGCCGGGGGATCACCGGATGAAGATACCCGGGCGGGGCGCGATTGTCACGCGCAGACGGGGCCCGTCCGGGGGCGTTTGACCGCTTGAAGCGGAGGGGCGTATACTGATTCCTGGTCGTTCGCGGCACCCCCAACGCCGCGGACGACCCATTCGATATCATATCCGGTCCTGCCATGGAGGGGGAGAGCCATGATGAAATCCAGCCTGATGATCGCCGTACTCGCCATGACGGCCGGAGCCGTATTCGCCGCCGACGCCCGTCGGCCCGGTCCCGTCCCGACGGACTACGCGCCGGAGCTCCGCGCCGTGCCCGCGACGGCCAAGACCGAGACCACGCTGGTGGCCTACTGGGATTTCCAGGATCCCCAGCACCCGTTCCTGGGCGACCCCCAGGGCTGGTACGGCATCGACAACACCTACCGCGACCCCGTATGGCACGTGGACGACTACGCCTGCGACGATCTGGGCGCCGCGCCGGGACCGGGCAACCACTGCGCCTGGGCCGGGGAGGTCTTCGCATACGATTGCGGAGGCACCTTCGAGGGCTACGGGAACGACTACGACGAGCGGCTGCTCTGGTCGGGCATTCCGGCCGATCCGGGCGCTGCGACCGACGTCCGCATCACGGGATACGTTCATACCGACACCGAGTCCGGCTACGATTACCTGTACCTGGAGTGGCACGACGTCGCCACCTGGGAGGTCATCGATCTCGGCGCCACCCTCTCCGGCGGCCTCACCGGCGTCCACGACAACCTGTATTTCGACGTCACGCAGACCGTGCCCGCCGGCCGCGACGTGCACCTCCGTCTCCGCGCCCGTTCCGACGGCGCCTGGTCCGACCAGGACTGCCAGGTCAACCCCTTCCAGAGCACCCGCGGCCATTCCATGATCGACGAGATCTCGGTGTACTTCGACCAGGGCGGCGGCGACGCGCTGCAGTCCTACGAGGACTTCGAGGGCGGATCGCTCGGAGCGTGGGACACGGAGACCGCCCCCTACGTGGGGGACTTCGCCGAGGTGTGGAACTTCCTGGGGGACGTGGACGGCTGCGGCAGCAACACGACACCCCAGTTCGCCTTCATCGACTATGGCCAGATCCCCGGGGTCGGACCGTCGACCTCGGTCGAGTGGAACTACGGCCCCAACGGCTACGTGGTGAACTCCACCGGCGGGGTCTACGGGGATCCGGGCGTCATCACCCTGAGCAACTTCATCTGGTCGCCCGTCATCGAACTGCCCGAGGACATGAACGGCCATGAGCTGCGCTTCACCGTCTACGAGCACATGGACTTCTTGGGCATGGCCGGCATGTTCTGGATCTGGGAGGTGGATTCCAGTACGGACGGCGTGGACTGGGGTGGGTGGTCGATCGATTTCTTCGTGCAATACGGCGGGCCGAACTACGAACGGGTCGACGTGGACGTCTCGGCCCTCATGCGGCCCGGCGCCCGCTACGCCCGCGTTCGCCTCGGCGTCGTCCACTGGCCCCAGTTCGGCGCCTACCTGGACGCCACTCCGGCGCCCTATTTCGACGACGTCTCCTGGCACTCGTACCGCTTCGACAAGCCGGTCCTGACCTACCGCGAATACGAGCTGGCCGAGGACGCCTACCCGGCGGCGCTGGACTGGAGCGACCTCGACGCCGCCGACGTGCCCTTCGACATGGCCCGGGACATCGTGGGCACCGGCGGTCCCGATCTCGTCCACGGCGATTCCGTCGTGGTGACCGTGGCCTCCGTCCGCGCGGGCGCGAGCCTGAGCCGTCCGCCCCGTCTGCACTACCAGGTGCGCACCAACCCCGTCTTCGACGCCTACCGCAACAGCGGGGTGCCCTATGCGGGCCACGTGGACGGCGCTCCGGTCATGGTGGACGCCCAGCATTACCTCGACCGCTGGTCGTTCGAGCTGCCCGACGTGGACTTCCTCTACCCGGGCGACATCCTGCACTACTACTTCAGCGCCGAGGACACCCTGGCCGGCGGTGCCGATCCGCAGTCGGCCACCCTGCCCGCCTCCCTCGACGGCTTCGGGATCTATCCGGGCGATTCCGGCCACCAGCCCCTGCTGTGGCCCACGGACTTCACCGTCAACGCCCTGCCCTCGGTCCAGTCCGCCACGCCCGGCCACGTGCCGGAGATCCTGTTCTGGAACGACTTCGGCGACCGCGGCGGACAGGGCGAGTGGATGACGGCCCTCGCCGCCCTGCACATGGTCCAGGGCTGGGACTACGACGTCTACACCACCAACGAGCCCTCCGGCGGCGTGGGCAACGGACTGGGCGCGGCCGCGACCCCCGCCCTCGTCCAGCTCTACGACCACCTGCTCTACACGAGCGGGGATCTCGCACGCTTCACCCTGACCGGTCCCAAGGTCTGGGATGCGGGCGTGGGCGAGTGGGTGAGCGACGGCTCCGACGACATCGCCCTGATAACCGACTTCGTCGAGGACGGCGGGAACTTCTTCGGCACCGGCGACAGCTTCCTCTACGATGTCGCCACGGAACCGTCGGGCACTGGGCTCGCCATGACGAGCGGCGTGTTCGGGATCACGACCTTCACGGACGACGTCCGCCTCCTGATCGACGGCCAGATGCTACCGGTCGTGTCGGCCGTCCTGGGCAACCCCGTGCTGCCCTACGGCGGCCGCGACTTCCTCGCCGCCGGCGCCTGCCCGGAGCGGCGGCGCTTCGACGCCGTGCAGGCCGTGACGGCGTCCACCGTCTCGAGCGTGGCCGAGTTCCTCGGACCCTACGGCGAAATCGACGCCTATGTCTTCGACGCCATGGTCGCCAACGCGCGGCCGGACGTGGGCAAGACGCTCGTCTCGGCGGTGGACTATTCCGTCTGGCACACGCTCCACGACGGCCCGGACAAGCTGAACGCCCCGCCGGCGATGCGTTCGGTGATCCTGTGCGACGTGTTGCGCTGGTTCACCGGCAATCCCGGCGTCTGCGAGCCCTGGGACCCCTGGGCCTCGACCGACGTGCCGGCGGCGGCCCGGCTCGACGCCGTCAACCGCCCCAACCCCTTCAACCCGCTCACCACCATCCGTCTGACCCTGCCCGCCGACGGCCGCGTCGGCCTGAAGGTCTACTCCCTGCGCGGCGAGCTCGTGCGCACCCTGCTGGACGAGGTCCGCCCGGCCGGCGTGCACGCCGTCGACTGGGACGGCCGCGACGACGCCGGCCGCGCCCTGGCCTCGGGCGTGTACTTCTACGAGGTCCGCGCCGGCGGCGAGTCGGTGGTGGGCAAGACGGCCCTGGTCAAGTGATCGCCCGCCCGACCCCGCTCCGGCGGGGTCGGATCCCCGGGATGGTTTGACGCCGGCCCGGACGATCTCGTATTGTCATTCGGACGCTCCGTGCCGGACCCCATATCCGGCCCGGACATGAGAATACGCCTCTCCGCTCCCCGCCGACGTCATGCCGCGCGGGAGCGGTCCATAGCACTCGATATGTCGGAAAACACGATGCACTGGGGGAAGCCATGAACAGATTCCTCGTCATGCTCGCCATGCTCCTCGTCCCGGCCGGATTCGCCGTGGCCGCCGATACCGCTCACATGAGGCCCGTCCCGATCGATTACGCGCCGGAGGCCGCGCCCAGGCCCGGGGCGGCCAAGGCCGAGACCACGCTGGTGGCCTACTGGGACTTCCAGTCTTCCGAGAACCCGTCCCAGGGCGATCCCCAGGGCTGGTACGGGGTCGATCATACCTATCTCCCCCCGAAGTGGCACCTGGACGACTACGCCTGCGAGGATCTCGGCGCCGTCGTGCCCAACGTGGGCAACCACTGCGTCTGGGCCGGGGAGGTCTTCGCCTACGACTGCGGCGGCACCTTCGAGGGCTACGGCAACGGCTACAACGAGCTGCTGGTCTGGAGCGGCACACCGTCCGATCCCCTGCTGGCGACCGACGTCCGCATCACGGGCTACGTGCACGTCGACACCGAGCAGTTCTACGACTACCTGTACCTCGAGTGGGACAACGGCGGCACCTGGGAGACCATCGTCCTGGATACGACCGTGTCCGGCGGTCTCGACGGCATTCACGACAACCTGTACATAGACGTCACCCAGACCGTGCCCGTGGGCAGCGACGTGAGCATCCGCTTCCGCGCCGCTTCGGACGGAGCCTGGTCCGATCAGGACTGCCTGACCAATCCCGTCCAGACCACCCGCGGCCACTCCATGGTCGACGAGCTCTCGGTGTACTTCGACCAGGGCGCGGGCGATGTGCTGCAGTCCTACGAGGATTTCGAGGGCCTGAAGGACGTCGCGCTGGGCGACTGGACCGTCCCGGTCTGGCCCCGCGTGGGCGACTTCGCCGAGGTCTGGGAGTATCTCGGCGACCTGGATCCCTGCGTCGACAACAAGACCCCCCAGTTCGCCTTCATAGACTACGGGCAGATCCCCGGCGTGGGGCCGTCGACCTCCACCGAATGGACCTACGGCCCCGGCGGCTGCGTGGTGAACTCCACCGGCGGTATCGACTCCGACCCGGACACCTGGTTGAGCAACTCGATCTGGTCCCCCGTGATCGAGCTGCCCGAGGACATGGCCGGCTACGAGCTGCGCTTCACCGTCTACGAGCACATGGAGCTCTTCGACATGGCGGGCATGTTCTGGACCTGGGGCGTGGACTCCAGCGTGGACGGCTACACTTGGGGATGGGCGCACCATCATTACGTCTACTACGGAGGTCCCGGATACAAGCGGTTCGCCACCGACCTGAATGGGTTGGTCCACCCGGCCGCTCGATTCATGCGGATCGAATTGTCGGTCTTTCAATGGCCGCTATACGGCGCCGGCGAAGACGCCACCCCGGCGCCCTACTTCGACGACGTCTCGCTGCACGCCTACCAGTAAGTCGGTCCCGCCCTGTCCTACCGCGAGTTCGAACTGGCCGAGGACGCCTTCCCGGCGGTGCTGGACTGGGCCGATCTCGACGCCGCCGACGTGCCCTTCAATATGGCCCGGGACATCGTGGGCAACGATGGCCCCGGCATCGCTCATGGCGACTCCATCGTGGTGACCGTGGCGTCCGTGCGTCCCGATGCCGACCTGAGCGGGCCGCCCCGGATGCACTTCGTGGTCGACACCAATCCCGTCTTCGACGCCTACCGCACCAGCGGAGTCCCCTACGCGGGCTACGTGGTGGGCGATGAGGTCTACGTCGGCGGCTATCCCGCGCTCGACCGCTGGTCGTTCGAGCTGCCGGACGTGGACTTCCTCTACCCGGGCGACATCCTGCACTACTACTTCAGCGCCGAGGACACCCTCGCCGGCGGGGCCGACCCGCAGACGGCCACCCTGCCCGCCACTCTCGACGGGTTCGGGGTCTTCCCGGGCGACCCCGGCTACCAGCCCCTGCAATGGCCCACGGACTTCACGGTCAACGCCCTGCCCTCGGTCCGCTCCGCGACGCCCGGCGACGTGCCGCCGATCCTGTTCTGGAACGACTTCGGCGACCGCGGCGGGCAGGACGAGTGGATGTCGGCCTTCGCCGCCCTGGATCTGCGGCAGGGGGAGGACTACGACGTCTTCACCACCAACGCACCCTCGATGGGCAGGGGCAACGGGCTGGGCGTCCTCTGTCCCGAATCGGTGCTCCAGCTCCACGATCACCTGGTCTATACCTCGGGCGACCTCGCATCGCTGACCCTGACCGGTCCCAAGGTCTGGGATCAGAGTGAGGGCGAGTGGGCCGGAGACGGCTCCGACGACATCGCCCTGGTCGAGTCGTTCATCGACGCCGGCGGCAACTTCTTCGGCACCGGCGACGGCTTCCTCCACGACATCGCCACGGAGTTGTCGGGCACCGGACTCGCCCTGGCCAACGCCTACTTCGGCGTGGATCCACCGAGCGACGACGTCCGGCCGGCGATCGACGGGCAGCGCGCACCGGTGGCGGCGGCGGTCGGCGGCAACCCCGTGCTGCTGACCGACGGGTACCGGGACTTCGTGGCCTACGGGTCGTGCCCGTCCTTCCGGATGTTCGACGCCGTCCTGCCCCTCGGCGATCCCGGCGTCCATGTCGTATCCGAGTTCCTGGATTCCGACGGCCAGTCGGGCGCCTACCCCTACGCCGCCCTGGTCGCCAAGGAGCACCTGGGCGGGGGGCGGACCCTGGTGTCCCCCGTGGACTTCAGCGCCTGGTACACGCCGTACGGCCCGCAGGCCAAGGCCAACGTTCCCGCGCCGACGCGGGCGGTCGCGCTCTGCGACGTGCTGCGCTGGCTCTCCGACGATCCTGCAGCCTGTCAGTCCTGGTTCCCCGGGGGCGTGACCGACGCCCCGGCCGTCCCACGTTTCGCGGCGACCAACCATCCCAACCCCTTCAACCCGGTCACGACGATCCGCCTGACCCTGCCCGCCGACGGGCGAGCCGAACTGAGGATCTACAACCTCCGCGGCGAACTCGTGCGCACCCTGCTCAATGAGGCCCGTCCGTCCGGCACCCACGCCGTCGACTGGGACGGCCGCGACGACGCCGGCCGGTCCCTGGCCTCGGGCGTCTACTTCTACGAGGCCCGCGCCGGCGGCGAGTCGTTGGTGGGCAAGACCGCGCTGGTCAAGTGAGCGCCCGTCCGGCCCCGCTCCGGCGGGGCCGGATCCCCGAAACCCGTTCCCTGCGGCCCGCCCCTCTGCTACCTTGGGCGGGCCATGACTCCCGACACGCCCCCCATCCTCCTCGAGGACAACCATCTGCTGGCCGTCGCCAAACCGGCCGGCCTGCTCGTGCAGGGCGATCGCACCGGCGATCCGACCCTGCTCGACGTCTGCAAGGCCTACCTCAAGGAGGCGTACGCCAAGCCCGGCAACGTCTACCTGGGCCTGGTGCACAGGCTGGACCGGCCGGTCTCGGGCGTGGTGCTGCTGGCGCGCACGTCGAAGGCGGCCTCGCGGCTCTCGGCCCGCTTCCGCGGGGGGGAGGTCCGCAAGACCTACCTGGCGGTGGTCGAGGGCCATCCGGAACGAACCGAGGGCACGTTGGTTCACTGGCTGGCCGACCGGGCCGACGCGGCGGGACGCACCCGCTGCGAGGCGTCGCCCTTCGCGGGCGGCAAGGAATCGACCCTGCATTACCATGTGCTGGCCGACGGTCCCCGCAGCCTGCTGCGGATCGAGCCGGTGACCGGTCGTCGGCACCAGATCCGCGTGCAGCTCGCGACCCTGGGCACGCCCATCGTGGGCGACCTGAAGTACGGGGCCCCGGCGCCCCTGCCCGACCGGAGCGTCGCCCTGCACGCCCGGCGGCTCGAGATCGCCCATCCGGTGGGCGGCCGACCGTTGGTCATCGAAGCCCCCGTTCCCGACGGCGACCCCTGGGCCGCCTTCGCGAAGGAGACCGCATGACGACCCGCATCCTGGCCCTGCTCCTGATCCTGCTGCCCGTCTTCGCCTGCGCCGACGAGGGGAAGACCATCGCCTGGCTCACCCACGACGACGGCCTCGCCATCGCCGCCGAGACCGAGAAGCTCGTCCTGATCGACTTCCACGCCGACTGGTGCAAGTTCTGCAAGAAGATGGACAAGGAGACCTTCACCGATCCCGGCGTGATCGAGCTGATCGACACCCACTTCGTGCCCATCAAGGTGGACACCCAGAAGCGCCAGGATCTCGGGCGCAAGTACGGCGTGGAGAGCCTGCCCACCATCTGGTTCCTGGAGCCCGACGGCAGCGGTCTGACACCCCTGCCCGGCTTCGTGCCGGCGGAGCACTTCCGCAAGGTGCTGCGCTTCATCGCCACGCGCAGCTTCGAGACCATGACCTTCGACGTGTTCCTCGAGCAGGGAGACGGCGGCAAGTGATCGCGACATGCCAGTGATCGACCTCGACGTGACCGTCATCGGCGGCGGCATCGTGGGCTGCGCCTCGGCCGCGGCCCTGGCCGACGCCGGCCGCGCGGTGGCCCTGCTGGAGCGCGAGCCCCGGCTGGCCGCCGGCGTCACGTCCCGCAACAGCGAGGTCGCCCACGGCGGCATGTACTACCCGACGGGCACCCTGAAGGCCCGCTGCTGCGTGCGGGGACGCCGCCTGCTCAAGGCCCACTGCGAGGCCGCCGATGTCGGTTTCGACGAGTGCGGCAAGCTGATCGTGGCCGACGGCGACGACGAGGAGGCCGCCCTGGCGGACCTGCTGGAGCGCGGTCGCGAGAACGACGTGGAAGGCCTGGAGCTGATCGGCCGCGAGACCCTGCGCCGGCTGGAACCGGAGGTCGCGGCCACCGCGGCCCTGCACTCGCCGGTCACCGGCATCCTCGACGCCGAGGGCGCCGCCCGCGCCTATGCCCGGCGGGCCGAGGAGAACGGCGCCCAGGTGCTGGTCGACGCCGAGGTGACCGGCCTGTACCGCGAGAGCGGGGGCTGGCGCGTGGACGTGGCCCGCACCGAAGGGGAGGGCTGGACCCATCGCAGCCGCCATGTCGTCGACTGCGCCGGGCTGCACGCCGATGCGGTGGCGGCCCTGGCCGGCGTCGTGGGGCCCGACATCCGGCAACGCTGGGTCAAGGGCAACTACTTCTCGGTGGCTCCGCGCCACGCCGGCCGCGTGTCGCGCCTGGTCTATCCGGTGCCGCCGGCGGGCCGGGACACCCTGGGCGTCCATGTCTGCCTCGACCTGCAGGGCCAGCTCCGACTGGGACCCGACTTCGAGCCCGGCGGGCGCGTGGAGG
Source organism: uncultured Fibrobacteraceae bacterium (assembly GCA_964607825.1). Classification (GTDB taxonomy): domain Bacteria; phylum Krumholzibacteriota; class Krumholzibacteriia; order LZORAL124-64-63; family LZORAL124-64-63; genus JAHIYU01. The sequence continues at coordinate 11,475 of CAZSNA010000032.1, forward strand.
ACTACGCCGTCGATCCGGCGCGCGGCGCGGATTTCTACGCGGGCGCGTCGCGCTTCCTGCCCTTCCTCGCCCCCGAGGACCTCGAGCCCGCCTTCGCCGGTATCCGCCCCAAGATCGACACCGACGACGCCTTCGCCGACTTCGTCGTCCGGCGCGAGACCGGCGACCTCGACGGCCTGATCGTCCTGGCCGGCATCGACTCGCCGGGCCTGACCTCGGCTCCCGCGCTGGCCGAGCACGTGGTCGCCCTGGTGGACGAGTCGGAGTGTGCGCCGTGATCGGCCTGTGGCTGATCCTGGCCGCCCTGGCCCTGGCCGCGTTCGGCGGCGCCCTGCGCGCGCCGCACCGCGGCCCCCGTCCCTTCGCGCGCACCGGCCGCCACTACCGCCGGGCCTACAGTCGCCGGGGCTTCCTGCGCCTGGGCGCGGGCGGCGCGGTGGCGGCGCTGATGGCCCACACGCCCGTCGACGAGACCGTCGACGCCTGGCACCGCGACACGGTCCGCTCCGAGACCTCCGACCGCCTGTCCCACGTGTTCCGCGAGGGGGGCGAGCGCTACTGGTTCGCCTACTGGCTGCTCTTCGCCCTGACCGACGGGCTGCTCGGCCGCACGGTTCTGAGTCGCTGGGGCCGCAGCGCGGTGGAAGCCATGGTCGTCGGGCTGCCCGGCCTGTGGACCTTCCAGCGCGTGGCCGGCGCGTCCCGGCCCACCGACGCGCCCGGCGACCCGCGCTGGCGCCCCATGGCCGACGACAACTCCGCCTCGGGCCACACCTTCATGTCCTCGATCCCCTGGATCGTCGCCGCCCGCCGCGCCGGCGGCGCCCCGGCCCGCCTGGCCGCGTACCTCGCCAGCGGCGCCACCGGCTGGTCGCGCCTGAACGACCGCAAGCACTACCTGTCGCAGGTGGTCTGGGGCTACGTCATCGCCTGGAACGCGGTGGACGCGGTGCTCGAGGAGGACGGTCCGGGCGCGGACGGGCACGATCCTGGCACGGCCGCTCCGGCATGAGGACCCCGCAAGACATCCTGCGCGACGTCTACGGCCACGACGCGTTCCGCCCGCACCAGGCCGAGATCATCGACCACGTGGCCGGCGGCGGCGACGCCCTGCTGATCATGCCCACCGGCGGCGGCAAGTCCCTCTGCTACCAGATCCCGGCCCTGCTGCGCGACGGCGCGGGCGTGGTGGTCTCGCCCCTGATCGCCCTGATGCAGGACCAGGTGGACGCCCTGCGCCAGGTCGGCGTCCGCGCGGCCGCGCTGAACTCCACGCTGCCGCCCGACGAGGCGCATCGCGTGGAGACGGCCCTGCGCCGCGGCATCCTGGACCTGGTCTACGTGGCCCCGGAGCGGCTGCTGCAGGACCGGACCCTCGATCTGCTGGACGCGGTCCGCACCGGCCCCGGCCTGGCCCTGTTCGCCATCGACGAGGCCCACTGCGTCTCCCAGTGGGGACACGATTTCCGTCCGGAGTACCTGCAGCTGGACATCCTGGCCGACCGTTTCCCGGCCGTGCCGCGCCTGGCCTGCACCGCCACCGCCGACGCCCGCACCCGCGCGGAGATCCTCGACAAGCTCCGTCTCGACGGCGGCCGCGCCTTCGTGACCGGCTTCGATCGGCCCAACATCCTCTACCGGGTCGTGCCCAAGACCGAGCCCGTCCGCCAGCTGCTGGCCTTCCTGCGCGCCGAGCACGACGGCGACGCGGGCATCGTCTACCGCCTCTCGCGCAAGCAGGTGGAGAAGACCGCCGCCGAGCTGGTCGAGGCCGGCATCGAGGCGCTGCCCTACCACGCGGGTCTGCCCAAGGCGGTGCGCGCGGAGAACCAGGCCCGCTTCCAGCGCGAGGACGGCGTGGTGATGGTGGCGACCATCGCCTTCGGCATGGGCATCGACAAGCCGGACGTGCGCTTCGTGGCCCACCTGGACCTGCCCAAGTCGCTGGAGGCCTATTACCAGGAGACCGGTCGCGCCGGCCGCGACGGCCTGCCCGCCGACGCCTGGATGACCTACGGTCTCCAGGACGTGATCCTCCTGCGCCGCATGGCCGAGGCGAGCGAGGCCGACGACATGCACAAGCGCCGCGAGCAGCAGGCCCTGGACGCCATGCTCGGCTACTGCGAGGTGGTCGACTGCCGCCGCCGCGTCCTGCTCGCCCACTTCGGCGAGACGCAGCCCGACCCCTGCGGCAACTGCGACACCTGCCTGGAGCCCGTCGACATGTTCGACGGCACGGTCGAGGCCCAGAAGGCCCTGTCCTGCGTGGCGCGCACCGGCCAGCGCTTCGGCGCCCAGCACGTGATCGACGTCCTGCGCGGCAGCGCCAACGAGCGCGTCCGCCGCTGGGGCCACGACAGGCTCAGCACCCACGGCATCGGCACCGACCTGGAGCCGGCGGCCTGGCGCAGCGTGATGCGCCAGCTGGTGGCCCGCGGCATCCTGATGCTGGATCCGGAGGGCTACGGCGGTCTGAGGCTGACCGAGGCGGCGGGACCGATCCTGCGCGGGGAGGAGACGCTGATGCTCCGGCGCGACGCGATCGCCCGCGCGGCCGGCCAGGGCGCGGCGAAGGCCCGTCGCCGCGCCGAACTCGCCCTGACCGCCGTCGACGGCGACCTGGACGACCCCGCCGTCGCCGCCCTCTACGAGCACCTGCGCGTCCTGCGCCACGAGCTGGCCGTCGATCAGGGCGTGCCGCCCTACGTCATCTTCCACGACAAGACGCTGGCCGCCATGGCCGTGCACCGGCCGTCGAGCGACGAGGCGTTCCTGGCGATCGGGGGCGTGGGGGAGACGAAGCTGCGGCGGTACGGGGAGGCGTTCATGGGGGCGATCCGGGACGCGCCGGAGGCGACGGACGAATAGGTCCGTTCCGCTGCCGTCGACGCCGGAACGACGTCACCTCGCCAAGGTCATCCGACCGTTGCCGATCCCTTCCCTCGTGACGATCCGGTACATGTACACGCCCGAGGCCTGCGCCCGTCCGGCCGCGTCGCGACCGTCCCAGTGCCAGCCCTGCGTGCCGGGTGACGCCTGCCAGCCGTCGGCGCGGAGTATGCGGCCGGCCAGATCCAGCACCGTCAGACGTACCGGCCCGCCGTCGACCAGCTCGAAGCGGATGGTCGTGGCGGGGTTGAAGGGGTTCGGGTAGTTGCCGTGCATCGCCAGCGCCGGCAGCATCGGCGCGGCGGTCGGGCCCTCGTCGGTCTCCCACATGGTGCCGTTCACGTAGTACTCGCCGGCGCCGTCGCTGGTGACCACGATGTGCCCGTTCACGATGGTGCGCATGCCGGCGGGGTAGAGGGCGGTCGAACCCTGGGCCGTCTGGTAGACGTAGCTGCCCACGGCGTTGATCCGGTCGAGGGCGTCCTGGTGGGGGTGCCCGTAGGGGCTGCTCACCGGCAACGAGATGATGCTCACCTCGGGCGTCGTCGCCGCCATGAAGGCCGTGTTGCTGCTGCTGAAGGACCCGTGATGGCTGACGCGGTAGACCTCGATGTCGCCCACTTCCGGTCCGATGCTCGTCTCGATGTCGTCGTAGCTGCCGTAGCCGCCGGTCAGGTCGCCGGCCACGAAGAAGGCGAAGTCGCCGCACTCCACCAGCAGGGCCATGGAGTACTCGTTCTCCTCGCTCGAGTCGTCGTACGGGGGGGAGATCTCCCCGTTGCCGTTGAGGGCGATCACGGTGGCGGTCACCCCGTCGCCGAGGTCGATCACCTGGCCCTTGGTCGCGGTCTGGCGGTGCGGCGCGACCGTCGCGGCGTACGAGCTGTACGTGGCCGTGGTGTAGCTCCAGCCGCGGTCGTAGACCGCCTGGGTGACGCCGAGCTCGTCATAGACCTCGTCGAGACCGCCGCAGTGGTCGGCGTGGTAGTGGCTGGTCGCGATGTAGTCCAGGCTCGTGATGCCCAGGGAGGCCATGTACGGCAGGATGACGTCGTCGCCGTCGCTGTTGCTGCCGCCGTCGAAGAGCAGGGTCTGGCCGCTGGACGACACGATCAACGTGGCGTCGGCCTGACCTACGAAGAGGCAGTGGATCGAGACGTCGGCCGCGGCGACGGCGGGCGACAGCAGCAGCAGGCAGACAAAGAGATGACGGAACAAGATGGGCGGCCTCCGTTGACGGGATTCGTTTGCGTTTCCGTCTATAATTTTAACACGACGGCGGGAGAAGCGAAAGGGGACCGGCGAATGCCGGCCCCCCGTCCTCGAAAGGCTTCGGACTCGGAACGTCCTACTTCTTGCCCCGCATCTGCTTCTTCAGCCACTTGGTCGTCACGGACTTGGGACGCTCGATCGGCGTCAGCATGGCCCGATTCACGATCAGCTGAGACAGCATACCCATGGCACGGCTGATGGAGAACAGCACCGTGTAGTACGAGAACTCCTTCATGCCGTAGTGGTAGAGCAGCGCGCCGGAGCCGGCGTCCACGTTCGGCCAGGGGTTCTTGGCCTTGCCCTGCTCCTTGAGCACCTTCGGGACGATCTCGAAGACGTTGTTCACCGTCTTCATGATGGGATCGTCGGGGAAGTGCTTCATGCCGAAGGCGCGGAACTCGACGAAGCGCGGGTCGCTCACGCGCAGCACCGCGTGGCCGTAGCCGGGCACGACCTTGCCGCCGTTGAGGGTCTCCCACGCGTAGTTCCGGATGTCCTCCTTGGTCGGACGGCCGCGGAACTTCTTGTTCAGCTCGATGATCCACTTCAGGCACTCCTGGTTGGCCAGGCCGTGCAGCGGACCGGCCAGGCCGTTCAGGCCGGCGGACACCGAGTAGTAGGCGTCGCTCAGCGCGGAGCCCACCAGGTGGCAGGCATGCGCGGAGACGTTGCCGCCCTCGTGGTCGCAGTGCAGCACCAGGTACAGGCGCATGCAGTCGGCGAACTCGCCGGTCGGGTCCTTGATGCCCAGCATGTGCGAGAAGTTGCCGGCCCAGGTGAGGTCCTTCTTGGGACCGATGCGGCGGCCCTTGTTGAAGCGCATGCGGTAGATGCCGGCGGCCAGGGTGGGGAGCTTGGCCAGCAGGTCCAGCGACTCCTCCATCATGGGGCGCCACAGCTCCAGCTTGTGCGTGCCCGCGTCGTAGGCCGCGCGGAACTTGGACTCGCGCTCCATGCAGAGGATGGCCGTGTCGAGCATGCACATGGGGTGCGAGTTCTTGGGCATGGCCTCGAGCACCTTCCACACGTAGCTCGGCACGCGGGCGCGGGCGGCCAGGTCCTTGCTCAGCGTGCGGCGGTCGCGGCTGTTGGGCAGCTCGCCGGTGCAGAGCAGGTAGAAGATGTCCTCGGGCGTCTTGTCGGCGAGCTTGCCGATGGGCGTGCCGCGGATCATCAGTCCCTTGTCGGGCGGCACTTCGGACGTGTCGCACACCATGCACTTGACCCCACGCATGCCCCCGTAGGCCTGCAGCATCGTCACGTCACTGATCTTCTTCGATCCGTGCTTCTTGACGAGGGAGGAGATCTCCTTCCGCCATTTCGGGACGAGCACTTCCATTCGGTTCTGCAGCTTCGCCATGAGGCCCTCCTTCTGGCCAAAACAGGACTAACTCGGTTAGGTACAAAACGTTGCGACGCGGAGTCGGCAACGCGTCGTGTACACGCCGAAGGTTTGGGCAGTATGACTCCGCTGATTTTCCAATGCAAGCGGAATCGGGCGTTGGCGTACGATAACCGCGTCTTATACCTTGGTTTCTCCGACTTGAACACCGGGAGTTTCCATGTCAGACCGTCACACCGCCCGCGACCTGTTCCGCGACGTCGTCGCCCTGGCCCCCATGGCCATGGGCGGCAACCTGCCGTACCGGCGATTGTGCCGCGAGTTCGGTGCCGAGATGACCTGCAGCGAGATGGTCCTCGCGCACAAGCTGGTCAAGGGCAGCCGCCGCGAGCTGCCGCTGCTGCGCCGGCACGAGAGCGAGTCGCCCTTCGGCATCCAGCTCGCCGCGGGCAAGCCGGCGGTCATGGGGGAGGGTGTCCGCGTCGCGGCCGAGCACGGGCCCGACTTCATCGACCTGAACTTCGGCTGCCCCATCGACGTCATGGTCCGGCGCGGTCTCGGGGCCGCGGCCCTGAAACGCCCGGCGCGCCTGGCCGCCATGATCGCCGCCGCGCGCGAGGCCACCGACCTGCCCCTGCTCGTGAAGCTGCGCGCCGGCTGGTCGGAGCGGAAGGTCAACGCCGTGGAGACGGCGCGCATCGCCGAGGCCGAGGGCGCCGACGGCATCAACCTCCACGGCCGCACCCGCGAGCAGCGCTATCGCCGCGACGCGGACTGGTCGGTGATCGGCGAGGTGGCCGACGCGGTCACCATCCCGGTGCTCGGCAACGGCGACATCCTGCTGCCCGGCGACCGCGCGCGCCGGCTGGCCGAGACGAACGTCAGCGGGGTGGTGATCGCGCGCGGCGCGCTCATCAAGCCCTGGATCTTCCGCGAGCTGCGCTCGGGGGAGGTGTGGCATCCGACGGTGCCGGAGCGCTGGGGCGTGATGCGCCGCTGGTTCGAGATGGCCGCCGAGTACTTCGGCGACGACGAGAAGGGCCTCGGGCGCGTGGAGCGTTTCTGCCTCTGGCACCTGGGATTCTGGCACCGCTACCGGCCCTGGAGCGACGCCGACCAGGCCGCGTCGGAGACCTCCCTCATCCAGCAACGCGACGACACGGCCGCCGACAACCCCGAGGACCGGCTGTTGCGCAGCGAGCGCGAGGAGGACCACCGGCTGATCTGGCGGCGCCTCCTTGACAGGGATCACCCGGGCGCTTAGAGTCGCCCGGACATTCGAATCGATCGGAGATCAAACGGAAGCCGGTGAGAATCCGGCGCGGCCCCGCCACTGTGAGCGGCGACGAAACCCGTGATATGCCACTGGCGCCAGCCGGGAAGGCACGGGGAGTAGGACGACCCGCGAGCCAGGAGACCGATCCTCCGATCCCGCTGCCGAACTCTCGCGGGAGGAGTGACCGGCATGCCTTCACGGCGAAAGCGTCCCAGATCCCGGGGCGCCTTTTTTTATCTACTGACCTGCCTCGCGGTCGCGACCGCCGGGCCCGCCGTCCTGCGGGCCGCTCCCGTCGTCGCGTCCGCCTCCGCCGCGGCCTACGACACCCTCGTGGTCCGCGCCGCGCCGGTGGCCGATCCGCTGGCCGCCGCCGCCACGGCCACCGCCACCCTCGTCGAACTCGACCCCGATCGCCCGGCTCCCGAACTGGCCGACGTCCTGGAGGAGGTCGCCGGCCTGCAGGTGCGGCGCTACGGCGGTCTCGGCGCCCCGGTGCTGCCGTCGGTGCGCGGCTCGTCGGCGGGCCAGGTCGCGGTGCTGGTGGACGGGCTGCCCCTGGCCGACGCCCAGGACGGCGTGATCGACCTGTCGACCCTGTCCCTGGACCGCTTCGCCCGCGTGGAGATCTACCGCGGCTTCGTACCGGCGCGCTTCGGCGGGTCCGGGGGCGCGGGCGCCGTCAACCTGGTCACCCGGCGGGACGCGAACGCGCTCCCGGTGCGCTGGTTGCAGTGGGCCGGCTCCCACGGCGAGGCGGGCCTGCGCCTCGAGGGCGCCCGCGGCGGCGTGCGGGCGGTGCTGCACGGTCGACGCGCCGACAACCGCTTCGGCTTCCGCAACCACAACCAGACCTTCGCCGCGCCCGACGACGACTTCGACGACCGTCGCGGCAACGCCTGGCTGCGCGAGGGCGGCGCGCTGCTGAGCGGCGAGGGCGCCCTGGGCGGCTGGCGGGCGCGCGCCAGCGTCGGCGCTCATCGCCGGGACGCGGGCCGTCCCGGACCGGTCGGCGGCTACGAGAGTCCCCACGCCGACCTGCGCATCGACCGGCGCGACCTGCGCGTGACCCTCGCGAGCCCGCGCGACGCCCTGACCCTCGACTTCGACCTGCGCCGCGAGGACGAACGGCTCCGCGACGAGCGGGGCGAGGTGGGCTGGGATCCCCCCGGCGTCACCGAGAGCCGTGTCGAGCACCTGGGCGGCCGCGCGGCCTGGCGCTTCGGCGTCGCACCGGGACGCGGGTTCGTGCTGGACGGACGTCTCGGTCTGGAGCGCCGTCGCCAGCGTTTCGACTGGCGCCACGAGGATCTGGTCGACCCCCGCCGCACCCGCGACGTCGTCGGCGCCTTCGCCGCCCTCTCGCTGGCCTCCGACCGGACCGGGCTGAGCCTCTCGCCCGCCCTGCGCTGGCGCCGTCACGAGGACGACTTCCCGGCGGTGCCCGCCTGGCCCGGCCTGCCCGAGACGCCCCTGTCCGAACCGAACGTGCACGAGCAGCTCTCGCCCATGGTGGAGCTGGCCTGGGACGCGCGCCCGGGCGTCCTGCGCTGGGAGCTGCACTGGGCCCGTTCGCAGCGGGCGCCGTCCTGGGTGGAGCTCTTCGGCCAGCGGGGCGGCGTGGACGGCAATCGAGAGCTGACGCCCGAACGGATCGAGTCCGCCGACGCCACCGTTCACTGGCGCCCGGTCGACGCCTGCCGGCTGCGGCTGGCCGGCTTCGTCTCGCGCATCGACGACGCCATCGTCTGGACCCCCAACTCCCAGTACACCAGCCGCGCCGACAACCACGGCCGCATGCGCACCCGCGGCGTGGAGGCCGAGCTGCGGCTCGAGGCCGGAAGCGCCGGCCGTCTCTGGGGCAGCCTCACCGTCCAGGACACCGAGGACCGGGGCGAGGACCCGATCTACGCCGGCAAGGATCTGCCGTACCTGCCCGCCCTGGAGGCCGCCCTGGGCTGGGAGGCCGACCGCGGCCCCTGGACGGCCGGTCTGCGCTGGCGACACGCCTCGTCCAGCTATCGCGACCGCTACAACACACCCATGGACCGCATCCCGGGGCGGTCGCGGCTGGACGTCTCCCTGTCACGCGTCTGGACCGGCGTCCATCCGGTCGGACGCGGCGAGGCCGAGCTGGCCTGCTCGCTCTTCAACCTGTTCGACGACGACACCTACGACGTGGAGGGCTACCCGCTGCCGGGCCGCTCCGTCCGCGTCTCTTTCGTGATGCACTGAGAGGATCCCGTCATGCGCACGCCCCTGGCCCTGATCGCCCTCGTCCTCGCCCTCGGCGCCCCCGCCGCCGCCTGGGACGACTTCCTGGTTCTGACCACCGACTACGCCACCTACGGCGGGGTCACCGTCGTGGACCGGGACGCGCCCTGGGCCGCCGACGTCGACGTGGCCACCATCGGGTCCGATGCGATCGGCCGCTGGCACGACGGGCTCTACTACATCGTCAACCGCGGCGCCGGCAACATCCAGGTGCTCGACCCGGCCCAGGGCTACGCGACGGTGCGCCAGTTCAGCGTGGGCGCGACACGCAACCCCCAGGACATCGCCTTCGGACCGGACGGCCTGGCCTACGTGTCCTGCTACGACGAGGCCGTGCTGCTGCAGGTCGATCCCGTCGCCGGCACGATCACCGACACCTGGTCCACCGCCCAGTTCGCCGACGCGGACGGGCTGCCCGAGACCGGCTGGATGCAGGCCGTCGGAGGGTTTCTCTACATCACCTGCCAGCGTCTGGACCGGGACGACTGGTGGAATCCGGCCGGCGGCAGCCGCCTGCTGGTCTTCGACATGTCGGCCGGCGACTGGCACGACGTCGAACCCGGCACCCCGGAGATCGACGGCGTGATGCTGGCCGGCCAGAACCCGTCGGCCCGCCTCCGCGTCTCGCCCGACGGCGCCGAGTTGTGGGTGATCACGACCGGCGCCTGGGTCGTGCCCGACGCGGGGCTGGAGGTCGTCGATCTGATCACGCTGCAGTCCGGGGGATTCCGCCTGGACGAGACCGAGCTGGGCGGGGAGGTGCTCGCGCTGGCGCTGGTCGACGACCAGACCGGCTGGTGCGTGGTGAGCGACGCGAGCTTCGTCACCCACCTGAAGACCTTCGCCCCGTCCGGCGGCGGCGTGACCACCGTGCTCAGCGCGGGCGGCTACGATTTCGTGGATGTGGATTTCGACGGCGGAAGTCAGATCCTTCTCTGCGACCGCACCCTCGGCGCCGCGGGCCTGCGCGTCTTCGATCCCTGGTCCAAGGCCGAACTCACCGCCGCGCCGGTCGCCACCGGCCGGCCGCCCTTCATGTGCGTCCTGCCCGAGGCGTCCGAAGCCCTGCCCGCGCCGCTGGCGACCCCCGCGGCGCCGCGTCTGGACGCGCCCTGGCCCAACCCGGCCAACCCGCGCGTCAACCTGGCCTTCGCGGCGCGACCGGGGGAAACGGTGCGCCTGGAGGTGCGCGACCTGCGCGGACGCCGGCTGCGCACGGCCCGTGCGGTCGCCGACGACGCCGGCGCCGGCCTGTGGACCTTCGACGGTCTCGACGACCGCGGCCGCCCCCTGCCCTCGGGCGCCTACCGCGCCGTGGCGATCGGCGCTCGGGGCGTCGACGCCCGCGGTTTCGCGCTGGTGCGTTGAGCCCGGCGTCGCCGGCTGCTAGGATGGAGTGAAAGGAGGCGCCATGGCCAAGATCTACACGCGCACCGGCGACGGGGGGGAGACCTCCCTGATCGGCGGCTCGCGCGCCCCCAAGTCCGACGTCCGGGTCGACCTCTACGGCGAGGCCGACGAGCTGAACGCCGCCGTGGGCCTGGCCGCGGCCTTCCTGGCCCGGATCACCGACGACGGCGCCGCGCGTCTGCGCGACGATCTCGGCGCCCTGCAGGCGGCCCTGTTCGAGCTGGGCGCCCTGCTGGCCGATCCAGAGCGTTGCGAGACGCTGGCCCGCGAGGACGCCGCCGTGCCGGCCCTCGACGCGGATGCCCTGGAGGCCGGCATCGACCGCATGGACGCCGAGCTGTCGCCCCTGAAGAGCTTCATCCTGCCCGGGGGCTGCGAGGCCGCCGCGGCCCTGCACGCCGCCCGCGGCGCGAGTCGGCGCCTGGAACGGCGCGCGGTGGCGGCGTCGGCGGAGATCGCCGTGCCGAAGGCGGTGCTGGTCTGGCTGAATCGGCTGAGCGACTGGCTCTTCACGGCGGCGCGCCGGGCGAACCGGGTCGCGGGCGTGGACGAGGCCCCCTGGCCTCCGGCCGGGTAGTCGCTCGGGTAGGTCGAAAAGGAAAAGGGCCCCGCCTGGGCGGGGCCCTCATCGCATCATGCCGGAAGCGCTGTCAGTCCTTCATGGAGATGGCCTCGGTGGGGCACTCCTCGACGCAGGCCTCGCAGTCGGTGCACTCTTCGGGGTCCACCACGGCGATGTCCTCGCCGTTCATGGTGATAGCCTCGGTCGGGCAGGCTTCGATGCAGGACTCGCATCCGGTGCACTCGTCGGCGTTCACGAAAGCAGGCATGGGGGACTCCTTGTCTCGGAATGGGACCCGTAAGGCTCTACAGTCGGCAAGATTGTGCGGCCCGGGCGTGATGTCAAACCGTATTTTTGACGATAGATATTGATTATCGCCGTCAATTGGCCCTTCAGAAACTGCGCCGCACGCCCCGGCAGAACAGCAGGACTCCGGAACCGACCAGCAAGGCCACATCGCGCAGCAGCAGGGACAGGCCCACCGCGTGGCCGCCCTCGGTATGGAAGCAGCCGCAGCTGATGTCCAGGTCCCGCGCCAGGGCCGAGACGATGGCCGCCATGAACATGACCAGCATGACCGAGACCAGCAGCGCCGCGCCGCGGCGATAGAAGCCCAGGAGCATGGCCAGGCCGGCCACCAGCTCCAGCCACGGCAACACCAGGGCCATGGGGTGGAGCCAGACCTCGCCGAGGATCCGGTAGTGGTAGATGTTCTGCGCGAAGCCCGCCGGGTCGGCGATCTTGTCCAGCGAGGCGTAGACGAAGGTCCCGCCCACCAGGAAGCGCGCCAGCAGTTCCAGCCAGTCGGGGAGGATCAGCCCGCGGGGGGCGGTCGCGTCACTCATGGCGCGCCTCCGCGGTCTCGCCGCCGGCGGCGGTCCACGACTCCAGCCCGCCGCGCATCAGCGTGACGTCGACGTATCCCTTCTCGCGCAACCGCTCGGCGATCGCCGAGGTCAGCAGCAGGTTGCCGTCGCCGATGAGCAGCAGCGGGTCCTCGGGCGTCAGGAAATCGAAGACCTCGCGCAGGTCCTCCTCGAAGGTGGCCTGCCGGATGTCGATGGCGCCCGGAATGCGCCGACCGTCGGCCGCCCGGGCGCGTGTGTCCACGAAGAGGTGGCTGTTGGAGGCGTAGAAGTCGATCGCCTCGACGGCCGTCACCACGGGGAAATCGAGATCGAGTTCGTAGAGGGACGTGTCGGCGCGCAGGGGCAGGCGCGGCGGACGCAGCCCCCAGCTCAGGGCCGTCAGGACCAGGGTCGCCAGCAGCAGCAGGCCCGCCTCGCGCAGGAGAGACCGTCGGGGATGGATCCGGATGTCGCCTCTGGGACTCATGGGCTAGATCTTGAGCATGTAGGTGACCGACAGCGACATCTCGGGGAAGCCCTCGAGATCGGTGATCAGACGCAGATCGCCCTTCATGCGGCCCCGGGCCGCGATGGCGCGTTCGTCGCGGGTCGAGATGGCCGTGCCGCGCACCATGATCTGCACCAGGCGCCGCTCGGGAATGCGTTCGACCGAGACCACCTCGAAGCCCGGCAGGTCGATCTCCGCGCCGACCACCTCGAAGTCCAGTTCGGGCTCGTAGGTCACCTCGAAGATCCGTTCGACCTCCTGGTCCCGCTGGATGTAGCGCAGGTTGACGGGCTTGCTGACCCAGCGGATGGGCGCCCGGATGTCGCCGATGGCCTCGATGGTCACCCGCGGACGGTTGTCCAGGTTGGTCCGGAAGTCCACCGCCTCGCGGAAGGAGCCGATGGACGCGCCGTCGCTGATCCGCAGCCGCGCGCGCTTCTCCTGGGGATCGCCGCTCTCCGAGGGCAGGATCTCCACGTCCAGCACCGACCGGCTCCACCGCTCGGCGCTCAGCTCCAGCTCGGGGACGTCCTCGGTGGAGAAGGTCACGATCCGCTCGGCGGTCTGGCCCACGCCCACCATGCCGAACTGAACGCGCTCCGAGGGCGGATCGACCACGAGCGCCACGTGGACGTAGGCGTGCACGGGCACCTCGATCATGGAGTTGAACGGGTCGTTGGAGTGGACCTTGATGAACTTGACCGTATCGCCGGCGAAGCGCTGGCTGTTGAAGGTGACGTCCAGGTCGTAGCTCTCGCCGGGGGCGAGCACGTCCCGCTCCATCTCGGCGGTGGTGCAGCCGCAGGTCACCTCGACCTCGCTGATCTTCAGGGGGGCGTCGCCCTTGTTGGAGAGGGTCAGCACCGCCGACCGTCCCTCGAACTGCTGCATCAATCCGAACTCGAGGGAGCCGGGCTCGATCTCGATCCGGGGCTGGGCGGCGAGGGCGGCCGCGGCGGTCGCCAGCGTCAGGGAGATCACGGCGGCGCGTACGAGGGATTTCGGAGCAAACATCATCGACATCCGTCCTTGACTGATCTATGGTCCGGGTGAGCCTAGGCCCATGAAAACAGTCGGGAGCGTCCTGGGTTCCCGACCGGCCGGCTTCGTCCGGACATCAAGATCACATATTTCCCGAAGTGCGGCAAGTCCCGCCCGCGGTCGGGGAGGTGCGATGGACAAGACCAGGTCCGAAGTGATGGCCGAATACAGGCGGCTCGCCTATGCGGTGGTGCTCCTGCTGCTGTTGATGACCGGAGGTACGATCGGTCTGATGCAGACGGAGGGCATGTCGTTCGACGACGCCCTCTACATGACCGTCATCACCCTGAGCACGGTGGGCTTCGGCGAGGTGGCGCCCCTCCACGGGGGCGGCCGCATCGTGGTGGGCCTGATGATCCTGTGCGGTCTGGGACTGATCGGCTACGTCTCGGTGACGATCGGCGGCATCGTGATCGAGGGCCGCCTGCGTCGATACCTCGGAGGACGATTCATGCGCAAGGAACTCAAACGCCTGAAGGGGCACTACATCATCTGCGGCTTCGGGCGGATGGGGCAGATCGTGGCGGACGAACTCCTTTCCGAGGGCGAACCCCACGTGATCGTGACCGACGACCCCGAAGCGGTGGAGACGCTGCGCCTGCAGGAGCGCCTGGCCGTGCACGGCGACGCCACCGAGGACGAGGTGCTGCTGAAGGCCGGCGTGACACGGGCGAAGGGCCTGGTGGCCTCGGTGTCGAGCGACGTGGCCAACCTCTACATCACCTTGACCGCCCGCGAACTCGCCCGCACCGACAATCCGGACCTGTATATCCTGGCTCGCTCGGCCGAGGACAAGGCCATTCCCAAGCTCCGGCACGCCGGCGCCAACCGCGTCGTGTCGCCCTATCACATCGGTGGCACGCGGCTGGCCATGGCCCTGCTGCGCCCCAACGTCTTCGACTATCTCGAGGTGCTCTCGCGCAGCGGCGACATGGAGCTGAGCATCGAGGAGCTCGAGATCGAGGACGGCAGCCCCCTGGCCGACAAGGCCCTGCGCGACACTCCCATCCGCCGCGACTACGGCCTGATCGTCATCGGCCTGCTGCACCACGCGGGCGAGATGATCTTCAACCCCGGTCCCGACCAGGTCCTGGCCGTGGAGGATCGGCTGATCATCCTGGGGGGCAAGGATCAGATCGGGCTCCTGACGAAGGACATCGGCGTTCGCTCCTGATCTCCCGCGACTCGTCACGCACGCGCCGCGGCGGCCGGTGGCCGCCGCACGGGGGCGGGGCTACCTTGGGATTCCCGTCCCGAGCAGAAGCCCCGCAGGAGGTGCGCCGATGAGCGCGAACATACACGACAGCATCCTCGACCTCGTCGGCGGCACGCCCCTGGTGCGCCTGCCGCGACTGAACGACACCCGGGCCGACCTGGTCGCCAAGCTCGAGTTCCGCAATCCCATGTCCAGCGTCAAGGACCGCATCGCCCTGGCCATGATCGAGGCCGCCGAGCGCGACGGGGGGCTGGCGCCCGGCGGCGAGGTCATCGAGGCCACCAGCGGCAACACGGGCGTGGGCCTGGCCCTCGTCTGCGCGGCCCGGGGCTACCGGCTGACCCTGACCATGCCCGACAGCATGTCCATGGAGCGCCGGCAGATCCTGCGCGCCCTGGGCGCCGAGCTGGTGCTGACCCCCGCGGCCGAGGGCATGAAGGGCGCCCTGGCCCGGGCCGGGGACCTGCACGCCGAGCGGCCGGACTCGTTCATGCCGCGGCAGTTCGAGAACCCCGCCAACCCCGAGGTCCACCGTCGCACCACCGCCGAGGAGATCTGGCGCGACACAGGCGGCGAGGTGGACGCCCTGGTGGCCGGCGTGGGCACGGGCGGCACGCTGACGGGCGTGGCGTCGGTGCTGAAGCCGCGCCGGGAGGGTTTCAGGGCCTTCGCCGTGGAGCCCGCGGATTCGCCGGTGCTCTCGGGGGGCGATCCCGGCCCCCACAAGATCCAGGGCATCGGCGCGGGGTTCGTTCCCGACGTGCTGGACAGGGGACTGATCGACGAGGTCGTCCGCGTCGACAACGCGCAGGCCATGGACACGGCCCGTCGCGCGGCCCGCGAGGAAGGCCTGTTCGTGGGCATCTCCGCCGGCGCGGCGCTCTGGGCGGCTCTGCGGATCGCGCGCCGCGACGAGTACGCCGACCGGCGCATCGTCGTGATAATCCCCAGCTTCGGCGAGCGCTACCTGTCGAGCGACATGTACCGGGATCTGGCCTACTGAGAGGATCGACCATGGGCAACGACTGCTCTGAACGCCTGCAGACGCTCGCGAAGCGGATCATGGACACCTACGAGACGTCGGGCGGCATCAACCGCATCGGCGAGGCGGAACTGCCCTCGCAGGCCCGCGTGGAGCGGGTGCTGTCGCGTCTGCTGACGATCATGTTCCCCGGTTACCACGGGGGACGGATCAGCGCCAAGGCCTGCATGGAGACCGTGGTGGCCGCCGCGCTGGACGAGGTGTTCGTGGAGCTCTCGACCATCGTCGAGACCACCCTCGCGTTCTGCGACCGGGCGGAGGTGCACGCGGCGGTGCCCCTGCCCGAGCCCGAAGGCGACGAGACCCTGCGCGAGGTCGCCGAACGCGTCACCGTGGCCTACCTGGGCGAACTGCCCGCGATCCGCGAGCTCGTCAAGGGCGACGTGCAGGCCGCCTACGAGGGCGATCCGGCCGCCACAAGCCGCGACGAGGTGATCCTGTGCTATCCGGGCCTGCTGGCCGTCGCGGTGCACCGGCTGGCGCACCCGCTGTATCTCCTCGGCGTGCCCTTTGTGCCGCGGATCATGAACGAATGGGCCCACGGACGGACCGGGACGGACATCCATCCCGGCGCCCGCATCGGCCCGGGCTTCTTCATCGACCACGCCACGGGCGTGGTGATCGGGGAGACCACCGACATCGGCGCGCGGGTCAAGGTGTACCAGGGCGTCACCCTGGGCGCCCTGAGCTTCCGCCGCGCCGAGGACGGCTCCCTGGTCAAGGGCGGCAAGCGCCACCCCACCCTCGAGGACGACGTGACGATCTACGCCAACGCCACCATCCTGGGCGGCGACACGGTGATCGGCCGCGGCGCGGTGATCGGCGGCGGTTGCTGGGTGACGCGCCCGGTGCCGGCGGGGACGACCCTCACCATGCACACGCACGCCGATCCGGACTGACGCCTTGTCCCGGCCGCGCCGGCGCGGTATGCTCATGTGCCATCCCCTGAACATACCCGTATCCACGGAGGCGTCTCCGCATGTTCCGTATCCGCCTGTCCCTGCTCCTGCTCGCCCTCCTGCTCGCCCTCCTGCTGCCGACCGTCGCGGCCGTCGCCGACGAGGAGCCCGAGCACGGCTGTCTCGCCGCCGCCAAGCGCGCCCTGGCCGCCAAGAGCCCCAGCCGTCCCGTGGCCGAGATGACCCGCAACTACGACGTGCGCGGCTGGAACCTGTCCCTGGACCTCGATCCAGAGGCCGCCGACTACACCGGCCGGGTCGTCATGCGCTACGCGCCGTGGATCCTCAACGAGCCTCTGCTGGTGATGGACGTCTACGACGAGCTCGAGGTCCTCGCGGTGGCCGACGGCGATGGTCCCCTGACCTTCGACCAGTACGGCGACTCGCTCACGATCACCGTCCCGCTGGCCAAGGCCGGCGCGCTCGACAGCGTGATCGTGGACTTCCGGGGCGAACTGCTCCAGGCGAACCGCGACGGCCTCGGCGTCTACACCTATGCGAACGAGGATTCCACGATCATGGGCCCCTCCATCGCCTCGTTCAGCGAGCCCGAGTACTCCCGCGCGTGGTGGCCCTGCAAGGACCGCCCCGACGACAAGGCCCCGGCCACGGTGGAGATCACCGTGCCCGACCACCTGACCGCCGTCTCCGTCGGCGTGCTGGAGAGCGAGGTCGACAACGGCGACGGCACCCGCACCTTCACCTGGGTCGAATCGCATCCCATCGCCACGTACCTGATCTCGGTGGCCGTGAGCGACTACGTCCACTTCGGCGGCATCTGCAACACCATGCATTCCTCGGTGCCTCTCGACAACTGGGTCTTCCCGCACCATTACGACTGGGCGCTGATCGATTTCGAACCCGTCTGCGACATGATGGCCTTCCTGGAGGGCCTCGTCGGACCGTACCCCTTCAACGACGAGAAGTACGGGCACGCCGAGTTCATGAACCTGTCCTCCGGCGCCATGGAGCACCAGACGGCCACCAGCTACGGCACCCGGCTGTTCAACGGCGAGCGGCTGAAGGACTGGATCGTCGTCCACGAGCTGGCCCACCAGTGGTTCGGCGACTCGCTGACCCCCGAGACCTGGCCCGACATCTGGCTCAACGAGGGCTTCGCCACCTACAGCGAGGCCCTCTGGCGCGAGCACCTCTACGGGATGGACGGCGACGCCGAGCACGGCGGCTACTGGTGGAAGATGGACCGGCTGCGCTGGGGCAACGACTGGATCGGCCAGACCACCCTCTTCGATCCCTTCCCGGTACTCGACCGGGTGGTCTACGACAAGGGCGCCTGGCTGCTGCACATGCTCCGCGGACGCCTGGGCGACACGGCCTTCTTCGCCCTGCTCGAGGACTGGGCCACCGGCGGCCTGCGTCCCGAGGGCGTGGTGAACACCGACGACTTCATCGAACTGGCGAGCGCCCACGCCGGCGGCGACCTGAGCGGCTTCTTCGAGCCCTGGCTGCACGAGGCCACCGTGCCGCACCTGGAGATGGTCGTCGACGTGGACGGCGGCCTCGGCGCGGGCACCGACTGCACGATCGCCCTGACCGACCGCAGCGGCGTGTCCTTCGACAACGTCTACCCGGTGAGGATCACCACGACCACCGGCGAGCAGTGGCGCTCAATCCACCTGGCCGGCGCGACGACCACCGCCGACTTCACCTTCGCCGACCCCATCGAGTCGGTGGATCTCGATCCCCAGGGCTGGGTGGCCTGGCGCGAGGTGACCGCCGCGCCGACGCCCCTGCGGATCCTGCGCACCGTCCCGAACCCCTCCTTCGACGGCTTCCTGTGCCTGGAGTACCTGCTCGAGTACGACGCCTCCCTGACCCTGGAGATCTACGACCTGCGCGGCCGTCTCATCGACGAGCGCGACCTGGGCACGGTGATCGGCGCCCTCGAGGCCCAGGAGGCGTGCTGGTACGGCCGCGACGGCGAGGGCCGGCCCGTCTCCTCGGGCGTCTACTGGGCGCGCCTGGTCGCGGGCGCCGAGAGCAGCGTCCTGAAGTTCTCGGTCGTCCGCTAGGAGGGCGTCATGCGGCCCTGGCAATCGCGTCGTCACCGGACCGTCACCGACGAGCCCTACCGGGTCGATCCCGACCTGCTGGGCCGCCCCCTGTCCTCGTTCCGCCGCCGCGCCTGCGCCTTCCTGCTGGACCTGGCGCTCTTCGGCCTGATCAGCCAGGCCGTGTGCCTGTTCCTGTCGGCGCTGAGCCTGCACGGGGAGGACCCGGCGTTCTTCGACGACATCCGCGGCGTGCTCGACATGGCGCCGGGGGAGGACCGGGCCGAGGCCGAGCAGGACCTGGTGTACCGGCTGCTGCGGATCATGTCCGGACGCAACCCCGACCTGCTCGGACCCGAGGCCGCCGAGGCCCTGGCCGCCGACGACCGCGACCGGTTCCGCGACGCGTTCGACGATCGCGACCTGGGGTTCGTCATCGTTGCCGGCGATTCGCACGTCGCCAACGACGGCGAACGGCGCCAGGTCGTCATCGGCACCGACGTACTGCTCGGGCGTTACGCCACCGTCTTCTCCTGGGCGGGCGCCCTGCTGGCGTGTTTCACGCTGGCGACGCGGCTGGGCCGGGGCCGCACCCCGGGCAAGCGCCTCTTCGGCCTGCGGGTGGTCCGCCTGGACGGGCAGGCGCTGAGCTGGTGGAACTGCTTCGGCCGGGCGGGATCGTACGGGGCGTCGGCGGCGACGGCGCTGCTGGGCTTCCTCGAGGCCATCTGGGACCCGAACCGGCAGGCCCTGCACGACAAGGTGGCGGGGACGGTGGTGGTCAGGGGACGGACCTGAGCGTCGCGCCCCGATATTTCCCTGAAAAAACTCGTTAGTCCTCCAGACGACGGATGTCGGTACTGCAGCGGGCGCCGCACGGGCACCCGCAACGCGCTATCCGAGACCCGTCCCGGGAGGACCAGACATGAAGAAGACGACGCTCGTCATCACCGCCCTGGCGGCGATCCTGCTGCCTCTGGCCGCGGCCGCCGCCATCCACGTCGTTGAATTTCCCGTCACCAAGACCGGGCACATCACCCGGGAGGGCTGGGTGGACAACATCCAGGGCATCGATCCCATCTTCTGGATGCATTCAGACTCGACGCCCAACTGGGGCATGGATCGGGAGCGCGTTCCGGGGTGGTCGGACTGGTACAACAAGGAATGGCGCGCCTATCTGGGCTTCGACTTCGGCAACTGGCTGCGGCCCGGCAACACGGTCACCGCGGCCCAGTTCTACTACGGCGGCCGCATGTTCGTCTCGGGCGGCCCGGACCTGCCGGAATACTTCGAGGCCATGATCTTCGACGGCAACTGCGATCCGAACAACCTGAACGAGAATGACTGGCATGACGGCGAATACGCGGGCCCGCTCCCCTTCGGCCAGCACCCCGGCCCCAAGTGGGTCTCGCTCAACAAGGGCTTCGTGGAAAGGCTCAACGACACCCGCGGCACCGCCATCATCATTCGAGACAACAGCCATGTTTCGGTGGAAGGTTTCTACGGTGCGATCGCAGAAAGGTGTATACTCAAGCTGAGGATCGACACCGGTCCGGACACGCCCTACCACTTCCATGACGTGAAGGCCATGAGCAACGACGACATGACCTTCGGACAGGTGAAGTCGTTATATCGCTAGGAACACGTCGCCGGGCCCGCCGCGGCGCGGGTCCGGCCCCGTTCCCGGGCGCCATACATAGAGGAGTCGACATGCATCGCGTACATCATCTGATCATGCTCGGCCTGGCGGTCGTCCTGTGCGTCGGGTGCGGCGAGGGAACCCATCCGAGCGACCCCGCGGCCATGGTCGACAAGACCGACGAAACCGACCCCATGCACCAGAAGCCGGGGTGCCACCACGACATCCTCGACATGCTCGACTACGAGACCTTCAACGGCACGATCGAGGCCGGCTTCTCCGGCATCCTCTACTGCCCGTCCGGCACCTGGCCCGGATCCGTGAGTTTCGGGCTCGACGTCCCCGCCGGCGCGGTCGACGATGCGACCGAATTCGAGCTCCGTTTCCCCACCTACCAGTCGTACATGGAGTACGAGCACCTGGATCTGCCGCTCATCGTGCGACTCCGGCCCGAGGACACCTATTTCCCCGTGCCCGTCACCGTGATGGCCACCTGGATGACATGGGTGCCGGGCAAGCCGCCCAGCCACTTCTGGAACGCCGAGCCCGTGTACGACGACGAGGGCAACGTCATCGACACGATCTTCGACGAACTCGGCGATGTGGAGATCCTACGGGTGGGCAACCACTGGCAGGTCCACTTCTCGGTGCATCATTTCTCGGACTGGGAAGTGGGCGACATCCCCGAAGCCGCCGACACGACGGAGTTCATGACGGAGACGACGAACGACCAGTAGAAGGGGTGGGCCCAGCGCGGATCGCCGTCGCGCAGATCGAGCTGGGCCCGCCGCAACGCCTCCGGCACCGTCATCCCGGACAGCCAGTGAACGTAGAACCGCCCGGCCAGTCGCCGGGCGGCTTCGTCGTCGATACGCACCGACGGCGCCACCACCGTCCGCGCGCCGGCGTCCAGGAAGCTGCGCGCCAGCTCCGCGTGGGCGGATCCGCCGCCCGGCGCGTACCCCTCGGCCGCCTCGCAGCAGGACAGGAAGATCAGGTCGGCGTCCAGGTCGAGCCGGCCGATCCGGCTCGCCGTCAGGGGTGCGTCGACGGTGCCCGCCAGCAACAGCGAGGTCTGCTCGGGCGCGCCCCGGTAGACCAGGGCGTGGCTCGCCACGTGGATCGTGTCGTATCGCTCCAGGTCCTGCGGGGCGATGCCCGTCGGGGCGACGTCGCTCCCGACGTGAAGGTCGACCCGGCCCGCGGGCCAGAGATCGCCGATCTCGCGGGCCTCGCGTTCGGCGTGGTGCAGGGACGCCAGCCCCGAGGCCTCGGCGGCCGCCGAGCCGTCCACGCCCAGGGCCAGCAACCGGCCCTCGGGTCGGCATCGGCTCTCGTCGAGCCCGCCGCGGGCCGGCGACGTGAGGAGCGTCAGGGGACCTCGGTCCAGCCAGCTCTCCCGCTCGTCCAGGGGCAGGGCCGCCCACGGGACGGCATGCAGCACGCCGTCGGGCACGATGGCGAGTGTGCCGCCCGCGGTCCAGCCGGAGGGTGCGCCCCCGAGGATGTCGACCACGGCCTGCAGTTCCCGCGTTGCGACCGACCGGCCGGGCCTGGCCAGATCCGAGAGGACCGGCGCGAGATGGTCGAGCAGCTCGCGCTCGCCGGGCAGGCGCGTCAGGCGCGCGT
The DNA here is from genome assembly GCA_964607825.1 of uncultured Fibrobacteraceae bacterium. Taxonomy (GTDB): domain Bacteria; phylum Krumholzibacteriota; class Krumholzibacteriia; order LZORAL124-64-63; family LZORAL124-64-63; genus JAHIYU01. The sequence goes on from CAZSNA010000032.1 coordinate 33,394, forward strand.
CGTTCGCGGTCAGGGACCAGCGGAACGAGGCCCGTCGGCCGACGAAGAAGACGATCTGGGGCGTGACGGGGGCTTCGCCCGCGCGCAACGCGTTCCGGTGCCAGGCGGGCAGGATCTCCTGGGTCGCGTCGAGGGCGTGCAGGGCCTCGGTGCCGGGGATGGGCCGGCCGTCGTCCGTGAGCAGCATGAGCTCGGCCTCGAGCAGGTCCCGGCGGAGATCGGCGTCGAAATAGGCGCGGAGGTCGGAGTCCCGTTCGACGGCCGTGCGGGCGAGTCCCTCGCGGACCTGTCGGTAGCATTCACGGGCCTCCGCGGGACGTCCGGCGCCGGCATGGGCCAGCCCGGCCTCGAGGTCGATGCCGCCCACCAGGTCGGGCGGCGACCAGGGCGTGCATAGGCGGCGGGCGCGCTCCAGCTCGTCGAGGGCGTCGTCGAAGCGACCCTCTCGCGCGTAGGACTTGCCCCGGAAGAGCAGGGTCGAGAGGCGGGTCCGGAAGCGGCCGTCGTCGGCGTCGTGGTCGGGGAAGAGCCGTCGGGCCTCGTCGTAGCGGGCGCGATCCAGCAGCACAGCGCCGAGCAGGAAGCGGGCGGTCGACGCGTGGTCGGGATCGCCGGTCGCGACGCTCAGGTCCAGGCAGGTCCGGTACGAGGCTTCCGCGCTGGGCAGGTCGCCGCGATGTCGAGCCAGGTCGCCGCGCATGCGCTCCAGTCGCCAGCGCCGCGCCGGATCGTCGCGCCGGGCGAGGCCCCGTTCGGCTCGCTCCAGGGACTCGGCGGCCGGCGCGTAGCGGCCCTGGCGGGCGAGGAAGTCGGCCGTGTGCAGGTCCAGGTCCAGCTCCACGTGACGGTCGGCGAGGTCGTCGCCAAGACGGCCGCGCAGGGAGTCGAGCAGGGAGATCGAGCGGTAGGCCAGGTCCGGGCGGCCGCGTTCCATGCTCTCCTCGATCAGGCGCAGGTGCAGCTCGGCCAGGGCCTGGACGGTGGTCTGGTTCGGCTTCGACTGCACGGCCACGTCCATCAGCGAGTCGACCGTGGCGTAGTCGCCGACCTGGGCGTAGTACTCGATCTGCATCAGGGGCATGTTCGCCGCATTGCGCGCGTTGGGGTAGATCTCCTGCCAGCGCTCGGCCCGCTGCTGGTAGACGAGGCAGGAGTCCAGGTCCCCCAGCATGCGATGCCGGCGCGACAGGTTCATCAGGTGCTTGGTGATGTTGATGGAGTCGAGGTCGGCCAGGGCGATGGCCAGGCTCTGGTGGTAGAAGTCCAGGCCGAGAGCGAGATCGCCGACGGCGTAGGTCAGTATGCCCGCGTGGTTCAGGCTCTTGGCCGCCAGGGTGCGCTGTCCCGCCGCAAGGGCGGAATCGGTGCAGGCCTGGTACAGGGCGTAAGCGCCGTCGCTCTCACGCCGGGCGGCCAGGACGCCGGCCCGCAGCAGCCGCGCGTTCAGCAGCGGGTGGAGGTTGCCGGTCTCGGTCGTGATCGTCGCCGCCAGGGTCTCGGCCGCGGCCGCCGCGTAGAGGGCGTCGTCCAGTCGGCCGCCCAGCTTCAGGGCGCGCGTGATCTCCAGCCAGGCATGCAGCGAAGCCCGGTGTCCGCCCAGCTCGCGCGCCACCGGAAGGGCGTCCACTGCGAAGCGGACCGCCGCCCCGGCGTCGC
>CAZSNA010000033.1:0-26632 GCA_964607825.1 uncultured Fibrobacteraceae bacterium
ATCGCCATGTGGGGATGAGGTCCCACCGGCGGGGCGTGCGAAGGGTCGCGGAGCCAGGAGGGCGGAGCGGCCCGGAGCCCGAGAGAGCCCGCACAGGAGGTGCGGGCGAACGCTCCCGCCGGGGGGACCTCATCCCCACATGGCGATCGCCCCGACATCCGCAGATATCACCTACCGGGCAACCTTCTTTCCCTTTGCGCGTATGAGATCACAGTGATATCATATCGGTATCACAGTCCCCAACGCGGAGGATGCCTCATGCATAAGGAAAAAACGATCTCGGTCGCTTCGGGCTGGCTCTACCTGCCCCTGTTGCTGTTGCTGATGGGTGCGATGGTCTGGATGTTCGTCCACGCCATCCAGACCAAGACGCTCTGGATGCTGATCACGTCCATCGTGGGGTTCACGCTGGACCTCATCCTGATGGCGGGCTTCTTCGTGGTGAATCCCAACGAGGCGGCGGCCCTGCTCCTGTTCGGCGACTACAAGGGGAGCGTCAAGGAGAACGGCTTCTGCTGGACCAACCCCTTCATGACCAAGCTGAAGGTCTCCCTGCGGGCCCGCAACCTGAACGGCGAGAAGATCAAGGTCAACGACCTGAGCGGCAATCCCATCGAGATCGCCGCGGTGGTGGTGTGGCAGGTGGTCGAGACCGCCGAGGCCCTCTTCGAGGTGGACGACTACGAGGAGTACGTGGAGACCCAGAGCGAGGCCGCGGTGCGGCACATGGCCAGCGCCTATCCCTACGACGGTCCCGAGGACCAGCTCACCCTGCGCGGCACCACCGACGAGCTCAACGAGCGCCTGGAGAAGGAGCTGCAGGAGCGGCTGGACCGGGCCGGCGTGAAGGTCATCGAGGCGCGCCTGAGCCATCTGGCCTACGCGCCCGAGATCGCCGGCGCCATGCTCCAGCGTCAGCAGGCCAGCGCCGTGGTGGCGGCCCGCCAGCAGATCGTGGCCGGCGCCGTGGGCATGGTGGAGCTGGCCCTGGAGGAGCTGAACAAGAAGTCCATCGTCGAGCTGGACGAGGAGAAGAAGGCCACCATGGTCTCCAACCTCATGGTGGTGCTCTGCAGCGAGCACTCGGCCCAGCCCGTGGTCAACACCGGCACCCTGTACCAGTAGGGAGGCGACATGACGCCGCTGTACGAATCACGACAGGTCGGCTGGTGGCTGCTGGGGATGATCGTCGTGATGATGGTCTTCATCGCGGTCATCGATCTGACATCGACGGGCGACGAGCTGCCCTGGTGGTTCTACGTCATGCTGCCGGTGGTCATCATCCCGTTCTCGATCATGACCGTCCGCGTGACCCGCCGGGACGTGCAGGTGCGCTTCCTCCTGCCGATCATGCGCAAGACCGTGCCCATCGAGGAGATCCGGACCTGCGAGCCCTACCGCATCGAGGGGCTCCAGCGCCTGCAGTGCCAGGTGAAGCCGTTCCAGGGGCGGTTCCAGCTCACGGGCGGAAGCGGGGTCATCATCCTGCGGGAAAAGGGGATCCCGATCCACATCAGCGATCCCAATCCGGCGAAGCTGGTTCGCGCCGTGGAACGCGCGCGCGGACGACGCGACAAGGAGTGAGCCGTGGCCGCCCGGAAGTCCTTTCCCCTGCGCATCAGCCCGGAGCTCTACGAGGAGCTCCGGCGCTGGGCCGAGCAGGAGTTCCGGAGCGTGAACGGTCAGATCGAGTTCGTCCTGCGCGACGCGGTGCGGAAGCGGAAGCGGGACGACAAGGACGAGCGCAAATGACGAAGGGCGCCTGCGCGGCGCCCTCCCTCGTTCGAACCCGTGCGATCTCTCACTGGATCTCGAAGTCGTAGCCCTCCCGCCCGGACTTGTCCGCCCCGATGCAGAGCATGGCCCCCAGATCCACGTACGCCGCGTCCAGCCGGTCGCGATAGGGCGCCAGGGACTCCGCCGTGGAATCCGGCAGGCCGTCGAGCCAGGGCACGGTCAGTTCGGAGCGGCGGATCCGGCTCAGTTCGTACTCCAGGTCGCGGATCCGGTCGCGGTCGAGTCCCTCCGCCTCGGCCGCCTCGATCTGGTTCTCCAGCCAGGCCTCGAAGTGACCGCGCAGCCGGATGGGCCGCTGCTCCACGTCCTCGTCCTCGTAGACGCTGAAGGTGGGGGTGAACTCGCGGTCGCCGCCGGACAGGTAGACGATCGTCCACAGGTAGGAGTACTCGCCGAAGCCCATGCCGTGGGTGATCAGGGCCTCGTTGCGGGCGCCCAGGTAGGCGGCCACCGAGCGGCCCAGGGCGGGGATGCTCTTGAGGCCGGAGATCACGTCGCCCGGACTCGGCGCGCCGCCGTCGCCCTCGAGACGCCGCAGCCGCTCCCCGTGTCCGGACAGCTCGACCGCGGGCTCGCGCGTGTCCGCGAGCACGGCCAGGAAGGCCTCGACGCGCCCGGGAGCGATCCGCCCGTCCGCCGACGGCGCGTAGTCGCGCAGGCCGCCGTACTGCTGCGTCAGGACGGCCTGGCTCTCGCCCACCTCGTCGAAGGCCGCGATCACGGTCCGTCCCGCCCGCCACAACAACGAGCCGCCGATCACCGCCGCGGCGACGATCACCAGGCAACCGATTCCGCATCCCGTCAACCACGTCCGCTTGCTCGCCATGAAGACACCTCCTGCGCGGGACATCCGCTTCACGTCCATACGCGCGGAAAGCGGTCGTTGTCAACCCGCGATGCAGGGTTTACTTTTTGTGCGCCCCTCGCACTCCGGCCGGGACCCGCGGACGCTCCGCGCCGACCGGCGAGACGACCGTCCAAGGAGAACGACATGACCGAGCCCCTCAAGCTGGACGCCGCCGACTTCGAGGCCCAGGTGCTGAAGAGCGAGATCCCGGTCCTGGTGGATTTCTGGGCTCCCTGGTGCGGTCCCTGCAAGATGCTGGGCCCCATCATCGAGCAGCTGGCCGCCGACTACGACGGCCGGGCCAGGATCGCCAAGGTCAACGTGGACGACAACCAGCAGCTGGCCATGCAGTTCAACATCCGCAGCATCCCCACGGTGATGGTCTTCAAGGACGGCGCGCCCGTCGCCTCGCTGGTGGGCATGCAGCCCAAGGACGAGCTGGTGAAGGCCCTGGACGCCGCCCTCTAGCCCGCGCCCCCGTGCGAAGGACGACAACATGGCCGGCCTGATCAACAAGGTGAAGGACCTGTTCAAGGGCTCCGACAAGCTCAACAACCTGGTCCTGATCGTCTTCGACAGCTGTCGCTGGGACGCCTACCAGGCGGCGCGGACGCCCAACCTGGACCGCATCGCCCAGGCCGAGCGGCGCTACAGCTACGCGAGCTGGACCAGCCCGAGCCACTACACCTTCCTGATGGGGATGATCCCCCACCTCAGCCCCAAAGGCGTGTTCGCCAGCAACGTCTACCGCGACGAGTTCGCCCTCTGGAGCCGGCGCCTCAACCTCGAGGACGTGGAGTTCGGCAAGTTCGTGCCCCAGCTCTCGCTGCCCCACTTCCTCAAGCAGCAGGGCTACTGGTGCGAGGGTTGGGTCAGCCTGCCGGTCCTGAATCCCATGACCAGCCTCTCGGCCCACTTCGACAAGTACGAGCTGGCGCCCAGCCACAACGACCTGTCGCGGATCTTCGCCGAACTGAACTTCCGCGACGACCAGCCCTCCTTCTTCTTCATCAACACCGGCGAGACCCACTACCCGTACCTGCTGCCCGGCGAGACGGCCGACGACCTGCCCCACATCAGCGGCGTCCACGGCGTCTTCAAGCACCTCGAGGAGTTCCTGAAGGATCCCTCGGAGTTCGTGAAGGACCGCAAGCAGGACGAGTTCTTCACGCCCGCGCAGTTCAAGGCCTTCTACGAGAAGCAGATCGTGTGCGTGGAGCATCTCGATCGCGTGATGGGCGAGTTCATGGAGCGGTGCCCTCGGAACACGTGGTTCATGATCATGTCGGACCACGGGGAGCTCTTCGGCGAGGAAGGCTACTTCGGGCATGGGCCGATCTTCCATGAGAAGGTGTTCGAGGTTTTTTATCTGGAAGGGCGGTTGCCGTAGGCCGGCCCTGACGTACACAGACACGCCGCACCGCTCATGCTCTACGAGAAATCACGGTGCGGCGTGTCTGTGTACGTCAGGGCCAACGGCAATCCCGTCCAGATGGGCGGGGGAAAGAACTCCATCTCATGAAAGCTGGCGCAGTATCTCCGGGGTGACGTCGGTGATCGACTCGATGTGAGCCAGGGCGGGGACGCTGCCGGGGCCCCAGGCCATCAGGGGGACCGGGTTCCGGGTGTGGCTGCGGGTCGACAGGTCCTCCAGGTTGCCGTGGTCGCTGGTGAGCAGGACGAGGACGTCGTCCTCGATCTCGGCGAGGAGGGTGACGAGGAAGCGCTCGAGCTTGCGCAACTCCCCCTCGCTGCGGTCGCGGTCCTGGGCGTGGCCGGCGCGATCGGTCTGGAAGTACTCGTAGAGGGTGAAGCGCCGCAGCGATGCGTTCTCGGCCAGGACGCGTCCGGCCTGCTCCGGGGTGAGCTCGGGAACGTCGAAACCCTTCTCCATCAGATCCAGGTTGGTGAACTCCTGGTAGATGGAGCGGCCGGCGGCGATGTCGTCCAGGCCGAAGAAGGGCAGGCCGGCGGCGAGCTGGGCCACCGTCGTGGCCGACAGGCGCCACTGCTGTTCCTCCGGCAGATTGAAGAAGACGGGGCGGAAGGCGTTGATGAAGCGGCCGTCGAGGCCGTTCGCCTTCAGCTGCACGAAGATCGACGCCTCGCGCAGGATCTCGCGCAGCCGCGGCGAGGGAAAACCGGTCAGGTGATGGCCGATCCGCCGGGGCGCGTTGTGGCCGGTCAGCAGGGCGGTCTGGCCGGTGGCGCTCTGGGGCAGGCCCTCCACGCCCAGGCAGGCGTCGACGGGCTTGCAGAGGGCCGGCGAGTCGTCGAAACGGAAGAGGGAGCCGCCGTAGGTCAGGCAGGGATTGACGTCCGGGTCGTCGGAGCCCCAGCCGAAGCCGTCGACGAAGATGAGCAGGACATGGGACGGGGTCGTGGGACGAGCGGCGGAGGACATGCGGGCTTCCCTCTCTCGGCGCGGGACACGGACGACGCAACGACTCTACCCGAGGGATCGCGTTCGGCCAAGTCCGGGGATCCTATGCGACCGGCTCGGGCACCTTCACCGCCGGCGGCGGACCGGTCAGAATCTCGGCCGGCAGGACCAGCGTGAAGCACGATCCCCGCCCCACCTCGCTGTCGACGAGGACCTCGCCGCCGTGCTCCTCGACGATCCCCTTCACGATGGGCAGGCCGAGCCCGCTGCCGCGCGAGCCGGCCTGGAACGGGTTGTCGATCTGGGCAAAGGGCTCGAACAGCTTGTCCAGGTCGTCCGATCCGATCCCGACGCCGGTGTCCCTCACCGAGATCCGGCAATCGTCGCCGATGACGCAGTCCAGGGTCACGCGGCCGCCCTCGGGCGTGAACTTGACGGCGTTGGACATGAGGTTCAGCAGAGCCTGGCGTATGAGCCGGCGGTCCGCCAGCAGCCAGCCCTCCCCCGACCAGTTCCGCACCAGCTGCACGGAGCGCTGCGAAGCCAGCACCTCGACCACGTCGGTCGTCTCGGCCATGATCCGGCCGATCTCGAAGCGTTCGGGGTGCAGCTCCACCTGATCCGACTCGAGACGGGAGAAGTCCAGGATCGTGTCCACCAGGTCCAGCAGGTGCTGGCCGGAGATGGAGATCTTCTCCAGGTGGGGTCGGGAGGACTCCGGCACCTCGCCGCGGAGCTGGAGGATCTGCGTGAAGCCGAGGATCGAGTTCAGGGGGGTCCGCAGCTCGTGGCTCATGTGGGCCAGGAAGCGGTCCTTGGCCTGGTTCGCCCGGCGGGCCTTGCGGGCCAGGTTGTCGATCTTGTGGATGTAGTCGGCCCGCAGCTGCTCGATCTTGTAGGCCAGCAGGCTGACCATCAGGTAGCAGGTGCCCATCTCGATCTTGTCGGTCATCGACATGTTCGCCGGGACGTCGGCCAGGGAGAAGTACAGGCCGATGGCGACGCCCCAGAAGCCGAGGAACCACCCGCCCCGGACCAGGCCCAGCAGGTAGAAGACGGGGGTCGGCACCGCGTAGACCCAGACCAGGACGGCCACGCCGAGCGTCTTGGTGGCGACCGTGACGAGGGTCATGGCCGAGCCCAGTCCGACGGCGCCGGCGACGGCCATGTTGCCGGTGCGGCGGAATACGAAGTAGTTCAGCACGAGCACGACCAGCAGCACGCCGTTCAGCATCGCGATGTCCGGATGGCCGCGCTGCAGATTGACGATCCCGAACGCGATCTGGACGAAGAGCCCGACGGCGGTGGCGATGTCGACGGCGCGCTGCTTGGCGGTCGAGTCGTAGATGCTCACGCCGGCACCTCCTCGTCGGGCACCAGCACCCGCCGCGCGGCGGCCTCGAACGCCTCCGGGTCCCAGCCCGCGGCCAGGACGGCCTCGCGGGCGTCCCGTTCCCGGTCGCCCCGTTGCACGGGCCCCATGCGGACGGCCACGGCCGCCAGCGCGCCCGCCCGGGAGCAAACCGGCTCCTCGGCGCGCCCCGGCTCGGGCATGTGCCGGATGGCGGCCACGAGCTCGGGCTCGAAGCGCCAGTGCTCGAAGAGCCGCGCGCAGACCTCGCGGTTGTCGACCTCGACCAGGCTGCGCTCGGCGGTGACGACGTCCGTCCCCTGCCGGAGCCGGTCGCGGAAGTCGTCCTTCAGGCCGCGGGACACGAGCTCGGCCGCGACCAGGACCTGGCCCATGTCCATCACGAAGGAGGCCGGAGACAGCACGGACAGCTCGTCCGGGTTCACCTGCGAGAACCAGCGGAACATGAGCGAGCGCTGGCGATCGGCCGCCAGGGCGAAGGCGCGCCGGGACACGCCGTAGGGAGACAGGTCCAGCGGCAGCAGTTTTCGCAGCGTCGCCGCGACCACGAAGCCGCGGATCATGGCGGGGCCGAGCAGGGTGACCGCGTGCTCCAGGGAGTAGATCTCGGCCGAGAAGCCGTAGAGCGGGGAGTTGACCACCTTCATGAGGTTGGTGGTGAACATGGGATCGGTCTTGACGACCGCCGCGATCTGCTCCGGCCCGGTCTCGGGCTTGCGGCAGAGGTCCTGCAGCCGCATCACCGTCTCCGGCAGCGGCGGCAGGTTCTTGATGCGCTTCAGGAGCGCCCGCGTCACGACGGACTCCCGGCGGTCGGCGCCCGGCCCAGCACGCGGCCGATCAGGCGGATGTCGTCCTTGCTGAACACGCCCTCGACGAGGTCGCTCTGGCCGATGTTGGCCGCGATGCGGCTGTCGTCCTCGGCGGAGATGACCAGGACCGGGATGCCGATGCCCAGGCGGCGCATCTCCTTGAGGATCCCGGTGCAGATGCCGTCGACCAGGAAGAAGTCGAGCAGGAGGTAGTAGAACTCCTCCCGGCCGACGATCTCCTTGGCGCGCTCGACCGAGTTGGTCACCGTCAGGTGGTAGTGCGGCTGCAGGGCCTGGACGAGGATGTCGAGGTACGCGTCGGAATCCTCCACCACGAGCAGGCACCGGGCCTCCGGTCGCGGGCATTCGTAGCGGCGCACGAAGGTCTCGGCCCGCTTCAGGGGCAGGGTGAAGGTGAAGACGCTGCCGCGGCCGGGCTCGCTCTCGACGCCGAGGACGCCGCCGTGGAGGTTCTCGACGATGGACTTGGCGATGGACAGCCCCAGGCCGGTGCCGGAGACGGTCTTCTGCATGGGGTGGTCGAGCTGCTTGAAGGCCGAGAACAGCTCCACCTGGTCGGCCTCCGCGATGCCCACGCCGTCGTCGCCCACGCTGATCTCGTAGGCGGCACGCGCTTCGGAGAAGCCGACGTCGATCCAGACCCGCCCCCCGTCCGGCGTGAACTTGACGGCGTTGGACAGGAGGTTGACCAGGACCTGCTTGATGAGCTGCGGGTCCATCTCCACGACCGGGGACATGACCCGCGGATACTCTAGCGTGATCTCCTTCTCCCGGGCCATCGACTCGGTGAGCAGGACCGCCTCGCGGACCACGTCGCCGATCACGGTGGCGCGGGGCTCGCAGGTGACCTTGTCGGCCTCGAGCTTGGCGAAGTCCAGGATCGTGTTGACCAGGTGCAGGAGGTTGTTGCCGGAGAGCCGGATCTTCTCGATGAAGGGCCTCAGGGTCGAGGGCAGGTCGCTCCGCGTCTCGAGGATCTGGGAGAAGCCGATGATGGCGTTGAGCGGCGTGCGCAGCTCGTGGCTCATGTTGGCCAGGAAGGCGTTCTTGGCCTGGTTGGCCCGCTCGGCGGTGTCGGCCAGCTCGACGAGCGTCGCCTCGCGCTCCTTGTTCAGGAGGTTGATGCGCACGATCTCGATCATCATCTGCACGAGTTCCTGCAGGTAGAGCTTGTTGGGCAGGTCCTTCAGCTTGATCCCCATGTGGAGACGGACCTGCTTCAGGCGGATCGCGCTGACGATGTCGAAATCGAAGCCGTCGGGCGCGACGCGCGTGATGCCGAGGTCGGCGATGCACCAGCCCATGGTGTCGGTGAGCAGGCGCGGGAGCTCGAGCTCCACGAGCTCGGCCAGCTCCCAGGTCTCCAGGGAGGAGGCCTCCTGCTCGAAGAGGTTGTGCGAGACCTGGTTGATGAAGCGGAAGCCCGAACTCACGGCCAGGAACGAGACGGCGGCGATGTCCTGCAGCGGCCTGGCGATCGTGGTGAGGAAGGCCCCCGATCGCTTCTTGAGCAGGTTGAAGGCCCGCGTCAGCTCGGTCTCCGGCAGCCCCTCGTCGATCATCAGGATGAAGTCGGCCAGGGCGCGCCGGTACTCGTCGTGGAGCCCGACGGCCTGCTCCAGGTCGAACTGCGGCAGCGCCGAGACGTCCGCGCCCTCGAACCCGTCCATGATGTCGGATACGGGACAGCTCTGTTCCGGGTGTCGCAGGCAGTCCGCGATCTTCTCCCGCGCCGCCTCCCGGCTGTCCACGTCCAGGAGGCGCTCGGCCAGTTCCACGCTGCCGGAGTGGATGGAGTGGATCCTGAAGAGTTCGCCGAACGAGTCGATCAGGGCGTTGTGCCCGACGTCTTCGTCCTCTTCCCGCCGCCGGGTCCCCTCGCACGCCTCGACCATGACGTACTCGGCGATCCGCAGGAACTTCAGGAGCAGGGGCAGGTCCGCCAGGATCTGTTCGTTCACCCGGGCGAGCTCGCAGACGATCTGCTGAATGGTCTCGGAGCCCTTCCGCACGTGGATCGGTTCCAGCCGCATCTGGAAGGGGAAGACGCCGATGTTGGCGATCCGATCGAGCAGTCTCGCGTCGAACGGGGCCTGGAAGAGCGCGATCAGGTACTCGGTGAGCCCCCGCTTGATCCGGGCGGCGTCGACGGTGGCGACGGCCCGCGAGAACTGCTCGTCCTCCAGCATGTGTTCGTCGACGAAGGCGTCGACGATGAGCGAGGCGAAGGAATGGATGTAGTCGCCCGCCCTCTCGCGCCGCGCGAGCACTTCGTCGGTGACGCCGAACAGGCGCCGGATCGAGAGGACGGACGGATCAGACATTCTCGACGACCCCCAGCAGCGTGGTCTTGTTGAGGATCTTGATCTGCTCGTAGCCGATGTTGGTGATCTCGCCGATGCTCGTGATCCCGAAGACCGAGAGGTCGGGGTTCCGCGAGCTCTCGTACACCTCCTCGATCTCCTGGCGGAAGTCGTCCTCCAGGAAGAGCACGCGCGAGATGCAGTCGAACAGGAAGGCCTGGTCGCCGTGCGTGTGGGAGAAGGTGTCGGACGAGAGCCGGCGCGAGGAGTCGATCAGCTCGTCCTTGATGCCCTTCATGACGTAGAGGGTGTCCATCTCCTTCACGCTGCTGACGATGGTCAGGGAGCCGTCGTCGTTGGCCATGAACGGGTCGCGGATGATGATCTCGCCGCCCAGGAAGGTCGAGACCCCGAACGGATAGGACTTGGCCACGTCGAAGAAGCCCTCCGCCGTGATGTCCACGTCCTCCAGGCTCTTCAGGGTCTCGCGGTAGACGTCGAACGCCGGCTGGCCGTTCAGCTCGTACAGGATGTTGTCCTCGGCGCGGGTCACCACGAGGGGACCGTGCAGCGTGCGCCAACCGTGGCGGGCCGCCACCTGCAGCCGCATGTCCGTGCCGATGACCAGCGCGCGGTCCTGGTACAGGCCGTCGCGGTCGAAGACGACCGGCCTCTGGACGAAGTCCTTGTATCCCACGCCGGTGCCGAGCACCGCCAGCCCGGCGACGCAGACGTCGAGCGAGGCCGTGAAGCGGTCCAGATGGGGCGAGAGCCCGTCCACGAACAGCAGCAGCGACTCCACGCCGCCCGACGTGTCCATCCGGGAGGCGATCTCCGCCGGTTCGGCCCGCGTGTCGCAGGTGAAGGCGAAGTGCTCGTCGCGGCGCAGCGCCAGCGTCATGACGCCGCTGTCGTGCATCTCCTTGTCCCGGATGAGATAGGGCACCACGGCGCCGTAGTATGCGGCCCCGGACATACGCTCGGCGAGCAGGTCCAGATCGTCGACGTGGTCCTCGGTGAGGAACACGGCGTAGTCCATGCCGGGAACCGCCTCGATGTCGCGGATCGAGGGGTACAACGTCAGATCCATCATGATTCCACATCCATGGTTAGATACTTGGCCAGGGTCTCCCTCAGCTGCTCCAGGTCGATGGGCTTGGAGACGTAGTCGTCGAAGCCCTTCAGCAGCAGGCGTTCCCTGTCTCCGACCACCGCGAAGGCGGTCACGCTGATCAGGGGCGTGTCGAGTTGCAGGTCGTTCTTGACGCGACGGGCGAGTTCCTGCCCGTCCATGCCGGGCAGGTCCATGTCGGACAGGATGACGTCGAAGGCCTGCTCGCCCAGCCTCAGCAGGGCCTCCTCGGCGTCGCCGGTCATGACGACCTCGGCGTCGGACATGATCACGTCGATCATGCCGGCGATGACCAGCTGGTTCAGTTCGTCGTCTTCGACGATCAGGATGCGTGGGTTCACACCGGTTCTCCCGTGGTTTCGAGGGTGCTCGACAGCTCCCCCACCGTGTCCGGAAACCGTGACTTGATCTCCAGGAATTCGTCGATGTTCGCCAGCAGCAGGTCGACGATGCCGGGATCGAAATGCCGGCCCTTCTCTTGCTCCATCATCTCCATGACCCGCCCGATCGGGATCGCGGGCTTGTAGACGCGCCGCGAGGTGAGGGCGTCGAAGACGTCGGCCACCGCCACCAGGCGGCCGTAGATGTGGATCTCCTCGCCGGCCAGGCCGTCCGGATAGCCGGTCCCGTCGTACTTCTCGTGGTGCTGGCGGGCGATGATCCGGCCGGCGTCGATCAGGTCGTACCCGTCGGAGTCGTCGAGGATCTGGGCGCCGATGACCGGATGCATCCTCATGGTCTCGTATTCGTGCTCTTCCAGCTTGGCGGGCTTGAGCAGGACACTGTCCGGGATGCCGACCTTGCCGATGTCGTGCAGCGGCGCCGCGTACAGGATGAGCTCCACCTGTTCGGGAGAAAGACCGTACAGCTCCGCCAGACGGGCCGAGTAGCGGCTCATGCGCCGGATGTGCGCCCCGGTGTCGACGTCGCGGAATTCCGCCGCCCGGCCGAGCCGGTAGGCGATCTCGCGCTCGGTCTGCCGGGCCTTCTCGAGCGCCTCGCGCAGCTCCTGGGTGCGCACCGCGACGGTGGCGTCGAGCACGGAGTTCGACTCCTCCAGCAGGTCGTTGAATTCCTTGATCCGCGCGTAGTTCAGGGTGCGCAGCTGCAGTTCGACCACGTCGACGGGCTTGGCCAGGAAGTCGTTGGCGCCCATGGTGAAGGCGCTGTTCCGCTCCTCGGCGTTGGCCGTCACCACGATGACCGGGATCTGCCGCCAGCGCGCGTCCCCCTTCAGGACGACGAGCGTCTCGAAGCCGTTCATGACCGGCATGGCCAGGTCGAGCAGGATCACGTCCGGCGCGACGTCCGCCTCGAGCATGTCGAGGGCCAGGCGTCCGTTCTCCGCGCGAAGGACGGTCACCGTCTCCATCTCGTCGAAGGCGAGCTGGAACAGGTCCAGGTTGAAAGCCTCGTCATCCACGGCGAGGACCGTGGTGGGTCTGGTCGGCAGGTCGAACATGGACGCCTTCCCGTTCCGGGTGCCTGGGGCGACGGATCTCCTGTTCTAATCGACGGATCCGCGGAGAACTTGACCCGAATAGGCCCCGGGACGGCGGGCCGATCAGGGTCGGGGCGCGAGTTCGAGCGCGCGGGCGATCGGCGCCGGCTCCAGCGGCAGCACCACCGTGAAGACGGCGCCGCCGCCCGGATTGTCCGCCACCGTCACACGACCCCGATGGGCCTCGACGATCTCGCGCGTGATGGCGAGGCCGAGACCCGTACCGCCCGCGCCCGTCTTGGTCTTGCTCGACTGGATGAACTTGTCGAAGACGTCCTCGCGCTCGGCCTCCGGCACGCCGACGCCACGATCGGAGACCGACAGGACCAGACGATCGTCCCGCACCGCGCTGGCGACCGTCACGACGCCGTCCTCCGGCGAGAACTTGACCGCGTTGCTCAACAGGTTGCGCAGGACCTGCATCATGCGGTTCGGGTCCAGCTCCATCTCCAGGTCCCGCGCCTCCTGGACGAGCCGGATCTCCTGCCTCCGCATGGAGACGAGCGAGTCGAACTCCGCGACGGCGGCCTCGATCAGGTCGTCCACGCGGCAGCGCTGGAAATCGAAGGTCATGCGCCCCGACTCCAGCTTGGCCAGGTCGAGCAGGTCGTCGAGGAGCAGCAGGAGGGTCTCGCCGCTGCTCTTGATGGCCTCGTAGTGGCCCGTCAGGGCGTCCATGTCCCCGGCGGCGGCCTCGCGCAGACCGAACTGGGCGAAGGACAGGATGCCGTGCAGGGGCATGCGCAGCTCGTGGGACATGTTGGCCAGGAACTCGCTCTTGGCGCGGTTGGCGGTCTCGGCCTCCTCCATGGCCTCGCGCATGGAGTCCTCGGCCACCTTGCGGACGCCGACCTCCAGCTCGAGCTCGCGGGTCCGCTCGGCGACGCGGCGCTCCAGGTCGTCGCGGGAGCTCGTGAGGGCCACGTCGCGGGTCTCGATCTGGACCAGCATGTCGTTGAAGGAATCCGTCAGCCGCCCCAGCTCGTCGTCGGAACCGTGCGGCACGCGCAGGGAGTAGGTCCGCTCCCGGATGATCTGGCGGGCGGCCCGTTCCAGATCCGACAGCGGCTGCAGGATCGACAGCAGGGTCCGGCGTCCCACGTAGATGGAGACGAGCAGGGCCACGCCCATGGTCCACGCGAGGGCGAGGACCATCTCGTTCATGTAGTCGTAGAACCCCTGCATGCCGGCGGTCAGATAGGCCGTTCCGATGATCTTGTCGCCCACCACGACATCCACCCGGCAGGCGTAGCGCCTGGGCGGCTCCTCGCTGCGGGCGTACATGGCCAGACGGTCCTGCCAGTCCAGACCCACGGGGTAGGCCGCGAAGACGTGGCCGTCGGCGTCCACCAGACAGGCGTCCACGTCCGACTCCAGGCTGGCCAGGGAGGTCAGCAGATCCAGGGCCGCGCCGTGATCCTCGAAGAGCAGGTGCGCCTGGGTGTTGGAGACGATGAACGCGCCGATGGAGTTCAGCTCGCGCTCGTTGTGCTCGCGGATCGACTGATAGCGGTCGACGAGCACGCCCGCGGCGGTGATCACCAGGGCGACGGCCACGGCGGCGACGTTGAAGAAGGTCAGGCGGGCCTGGAGCGACCGGTTCAGATGCAGCCTGCGCATCACGGCCACCGTCCGTCGACGTCGCGGAGGATCCCGCGTCCATGCGGAAGGCGGCACGTCGCGCAGCGTCCCTGCAACGGACCTACCGAAA
This sequence comes from uncultured Fibrobacteraceae bacterium, assembly GCA_964607825.1. Taxonomy (GTDB): domain Bacteria; phylum Krumholzibacteriota; class Krumholzibacteriia; order LZORAL124-64-63; family LZORAL124-64-63; genus JAHIYU01. The sequence continues at coordinate 13,880 of CAZSNA010000033.1, forward strand.
GACTGGGATTTACTCGGCGGCCGCCGGCCGCCTTCGCGTAGCGGTTCATCAAGACCCCCCCGGGACACGTTCAACCGTATTCAGGTTCATCGCGCCCGAACTGTGGGACTTGAGGGATATTTACCGCTGGAGCGGCGGATTGAGCACATCCCCGACGCGCGGATCGGTTAGAATGGACGGACCGCGCCGACCCGACGACGCGGCCTCACGGGAGCCCGATCATGATCAGCCGCAAAGAGAAGATCCTGAGGGCGGTCCTCGAACCGATGACGAGGTTCCTCGGCCCCAGGCAGCTGCGCGAGGCCCAGCGCATGGTCTTCAAGGCGACGCACGTCCTGAAGGAGGTCCTCCACATGAACAACGCGCTCATCGTCCACTACTCGGAGACCGGCAACACCGAGAAGGTCGCCGGGGCGATCCGCCGCGGGCTGGAGAGGGCCGGGCTGACGGTCGTGGTCAAGACCGTGGACGAGGCCAGCGAGAACGAGTTCTACGACTACGACCTCGTCTGCTTCGGCTCGCCGGTCATCCACTCCCTCCCGCCCAAGCGCGTGTTCGACTTCATCAAGGACTGCGAGCGTGCGTACCGGGACACCAACGACGTCCGCGTGTCCTCGCCCCGGATCCTCGACAAGAGCGCCCTGGTGTTCTGCACCTACTCCGGCCCCCACTGCGGCGTGAACGAGGCCCTGCCCGCGGGCAAGTACATCCGCCAGTTCTTCGAGCACCTCGGCTTCGACGTCAAGGCGGAGTGGTACGAGGTGGGGGAATTCCACGGCTATCCGGAACTGAGCATCCGGGGACGCCTGGGCGACATCCGGGGGCGCCCCGACGAGGACGACCTGGCCATGGTCGAGCTGAAGACCGCCCAGCTGGCCAAGACGTTGAAGCCGGTCCTCTGAGCTCGAAGCTGCCGCACGGCGGGGAGACGGACTACTTCAGCAGCACCGCACGCCCCACGCCAGCATCATCGCCCGCATCCAGTCGGTAGAAGTAGACGCCCGCCGGCGATATCCGGCCGTCGCCGTCCCGACCGTCCCAGTCCCGGCCGTGTCGCCCCGCCGCGAGCCGCTCGCCGCGCAGCAGATCGCGCACCAGGCGGCCGGAGGCGTCGTAGATCCGCAGGTCCACCGCGCGGGCGGCGGGCAGTTCGAAGCGGATCGTCGTCCTGGGGTTGAAGGGGTTCGGGGACGCGCCGAGGAGCCGGAATCGCGCCGGCGCCCCGCCGGTTCCGGTCGCCTGGTCGGAATTCAGCACGGCGTAGTCGCCGACGTTCCCGTGGCGGTCGCGGGCCGCGACCTTGTAGACCTCGCCCCCGTTCCAGTCGGGATCGAACCAGGCCGGCGCCGTCGGCGTCGCGACGAGGGTTCCGGGATCGGGCTCGAAGGCCGGATCCGGCCCCCGGTGCACCACGTAATCGGCCAGATCCGAGGCCGGGCTCGCGTCCCAGTCCAGTTCGAGACCCGAAGGCGCGTAGGACGCCGCGCCCGCGAGTCCGGTCAGGAGCCCCGGCGCCAGGTTGTCGATGGAGCAGCCGCTGTCCGGCGCCGACGCGTAGTAGACGCCCGGCTCCGCCGTATGGGCGGTGACGACGAAGACCTCCCAGGGCGGCTCGGCATCGACGAAATCGGTGCGGGTCGGCGCGGGATAGTGGTAGACCGGCTCGCCGAGGGCGTGATGGAGGCCGAGCGACTCCCAGGTTCCGGCGGGCAGCCCGAGGGCCTGGGCCGCATCGTCCGCCACCAACAGGCCCGCCGACCGGGTCTTGGCGGACAGGTCGGCCAGCCGGGCGTCGTCCGGAGCGGTGACCGCGCCCGCGGACGCCCGGGCCGCGTCGAAGCGCCGCCACAGGGTGTAGCTGTGGATCAGCTCGGGCGCATGCGACGGTTCCCATTCCGAAGCCCGCACATTCACGCGGACCCAGCCGCCCTCGTCCGCGGGTATATCGTCGACCGACGTGATCACGGGCTCCGGTCCGGCCCAGAAGCCGTGCTCCTGGCTCACGCGCTGCAGGTAGATGTCGGGCTCGTATGTCCGATCGTCGATCCAGGCCGCCCAGACGTATTCGCCGTCGACCATCATGACGCCACCGTCGTCGGTGTGGGTCAGCAGGTTGAGGGCCATGCCATCGTCGTGCCAGCGCCGCTGGCCGTATTCTATGCCGAGCCGCTGCAGACGGTATTTCACGTTGCCGTATATCCGCTCGAAAAGGACGACGAGATCCCCGTTCGCCAGCTGTGCGATCCGGCCGTCCCGGATGGTCCACCCCCCCGGGGAGCCGACCAGTTCGCCGACCTCGCCGGTGTAGATGAATCCGTCGTGGCGGATGTAGTACACCGTGTTGCCCGTGGTGTAGTAGCAGCCGCCGTCCCCGTCGCTCACGAGCGTCGGGGCGATCGCCTCGCCCGGCTCCGCCTCGGCGTCGATCCCGTCTCCCCATTGCGGTGAGCCGTAGCGGTCGAGTTTCTGGATGCGGACGTGATAGGTGCCGCCGCTGGAGTACTGCCAGGCGAGGATGGTGCCGGCGGATCCTGAGTCGATGGCGTCCCTGACATTGTAGGTCGTGAGCTCGTTCTCGACGACCACGCCATGGGAACCCCACAACAGAGCGCCTTCGAGGGTGATGCGCTGGGCGTAGGTCTTGTAGTCCAGGGTCGCGCTGGCGTTATAGAGCACGCCGATCCGCGTCGACGCCACCGTCGCGCCCGGGTGGATCACCAGACGGGCGTTGTCGAGGTCGGGGCCCGGACTGCCGGCGACAAGAACGCCGGCCCACAGGTGACTCCCCTCCTTGTCCACGCGCACGGTCTCGATCCGTTCGGTCAGGCTCTGCCTCTCCCACCAGACGACGAAGCCGTCGTGACCGTCGGGAACCAGGCCCGGAGCGGACAGCCAGTCCGGACTCGTGTGGATGGCGTTCCCGTCGGGCCCCAGCTGGAGCACACCGTCCGAGCCCATCCACTGGCAGTAGATGTCGTTGCCGCTCGCCCCCCGGAAGTCGCGCCACACGACGAAGAGGCCGCCGCCGCCGTCCGAGCAGGCCAGCGGGTTCAGCTGGGATTCCGCATGGGTGCAGAGGGCCCTGCCGCCGGCGGGCAGCAGGGCGTTGCCCGACGCGTCGTAGTGCTGGACGTAGATGTCGAGGTCCCCGGTGCGGTCGTCCGCCCAGACCACGTAGGCGCCGCCGACGCCATCGGCCACGAGCTGGGGGGTGTACTGGGTGCCGAGGCCCGAAGTGACCTGGATTCCGTCCTGCACCCACTGGGCCAGGGTGAGCGCCGGGACGAGCAGGATGGACATCGAGAATACGAACGTCATTCTCCGGAGCCTGGCATACATGATGTCTCCTCGCATTCAGGGCCCGGTGGACGAAATGCGTTCCACCGACGAAGGACAGGTCCGCATCATATCACGAATCGGGAGTCGAACTGACGGCCAGCGAACATCGACATTCATATGTCACTTATTGATTTTGACTTGCATGTTCACAGGCCTGAGATTGGCTGCGTGTTGGTGATAATGATTCCTGCTCTCATGACGACGGAGGCTTGTCCCATGCACCGGAACACCCGATCCGCCGCTCGCCGTCTCGATACGGCGTTGTTCTGCCTGGCCCTGACGACGATCGCCGCCATCGGTCAGGCCCCGCCCGCCGAGGCCCGCGACTTCACCTTCCTGTACCAGACGACGCCCCTCGAGCGCGGCGAGCACGAGTACGAGCAGTGGGTGACCTGGACCACTGACAAGGACGCCGATCCCGACTATGACCGCTTCGAATTCCGCCAGGAGTTCGAGCACGGCGTCACGGATAATCTCCAGTTCGCCTTCTATCTGGCGACCTGGCGCACGACCCGCACCGGCGACGGCCGCACGACCGCGATCCACGACACCGCCGTGGAGCTCCTGTACAGCCTCTCCGACGCCGAGACCTCCCCTCTCGGCGCCGCCCTCTACGGCGAGGTCAAGCTGGACAGCGAGCTGTTCGAACTCGAGGGCAAGATCCTGCTCGAGAAGCTTCTCGGCCCGTGGGTCCTGGCCTACAACGGAGTGATCGAGGCCGAATGGGAGGAAGAGGGCTTGACCGAGAAGAAGGGCGAAGTCGCCCAGTTGCTCGGCGTCAGCCGTCGGATCTCTCCCCGCTGGTCGCTCGGCGGCGAGATGCTGTACGAGGTCGAGATCGCGGACTGGTCCGAGGTCGAGGACGGCGTGATCTACGCGGGGCCCAACGTCGCCCTGCGCGGCGAGACGTGGTGGACGACGGTCACGGCCATGACCCAGCTGACCGACTCGGCCGGGGCGCCGAACCTGAAGGTCCGCGTCCTGGTCGGGAAGCCGTTCTGAGCGCCTACCCGGCCGGCCGATCCAGCGGGTCGCCGAGACCGCTCCACTCGACGCGCCGCAGCACGAACCAGTAGACGGCTCCCGCCAGGGCCGCCGCGAGCCCCACCAGCACGCCCGGCGTCTTCTCCAGCGCCGGCACCAGCGGGAATCCGCCCACATAGGCCCGCCCGCTCTCGGCCACGGCGATGAAGAACGCGATGCCGAACAGGCCCGAGCACACGGTGAGCAGGATGATCACCTTGTGGAACGCCGATCTCCCGAAGAACCGGATCCCGAGCTGCAGTCCGGCCGCCAGGAGCAGGGTGTAGGCGGCGCCCAGGGCGTTCATCTTCCACACGCTCGCGACCATCCAGCCGGGCAGATCCTGCAACGTCGTGAACAGCGTCATGTTCAGCCAGGCGACCGCCACGAAGGCCAGGGCCAGGACGAACTTCACGGTCATGATCTCGGCGGGCGTGATGGGCAGGACGCCCAGCAGGGGGTCGCCGGACTCGTTCTCACTCATGGCCACGGCGCCGCACAGGTACGCCGGGAGGAACATGGCCGGCAGGAAGGGGTAGTTGGGCGCGTCGGCCGCCAGGGAGTAGGCGCAGAGGAAGAAGAACGTCATCGTGGACGTCAGGTAGAAGAGGCCGTATTTCCGCACGAGTGCCGTCATGTCACTTGCCTCCGGTCAGGGAAATCAGGATGTCGTCGATGGACGCGCTGTCCACGCGTACGTCGCCCTTCGTGCGGGCCGCCTCGAGACGGTCGCTGATGGCGGCGTAGTCCGCGGTGAGGCCGCGATGGCCGAACGCGCCGCTCTCCCGGCTCGCCAGGTCCGCCGCCAGCTCCGGGTCCACCGCCCCCTCGCGATAGTGGAGCCACTTCCAGGAGGCGAGCAGGTCCTCGGTCTCGCCGTCGAGGATGAGCCGCCCCCGATGCAGGACCGCCAATCGGTCGGCCAGGGACGCCAGACCGTCGGTCTGGTGGGTCGAGATCACGGCGCTCCGTCCGCCGTCGGCCACGAACTCGTTCATCAGCCGCAGCACCTTGCGCCTGTGGAGGGCGTCGAGACCCGCGGCGGGCTCGTCGAGCAGCAGCAGGTCGGCGCCGTGGGACAGGGCCAACGCCAGGGTGAGCAGCGACCGGCGCCCCCGCGACAGGTGCTTGACGCGAAGCCGGGGCTCTATGCCGAACTCGTCCAGCAGGTCGGCGAAACGTCCGGCCTCCCACCGCGGATAGTAGGGCGCCGCGAACCTCGCGATCTCCTCCACGCGCTTGTTCGGCATGAAGGGCGGATCCTCGCTCACGTAGCCGATGCGGCTGCGGATCTCCTTGAGATCGCCGGGGTGCGTCAGCCCCATCACCGCGAGCGCGCCGCGGCCCGGCGTGATCTGCCCCATGACCAGTCTCATGAGGGTCGTCTTGCCGGCGCCGCTGGGGCCGACGAGCCCCAGGATGCTGCCCGCCTCCAGGCGCAGGTCGACGTCCCTCAGCTCGAAGCCCGGGTAGGACAGGCCCAGCCCGACGAGTTCAAGAATCGGCATCATGTCCGTCCCTTTCGATCTGTTCGATCAGCTCGACGACGTCGCGCGGCGAGATGTTGAACTTGCGCCCCCGCGCGAGGGTGCGCGCCAGCTCGTCGCGGATCTCGGCCAGCTTGCCGTCGCGCAGGACCTCCGGATCCACGGCCGTCACGAACGACCCCATGCCCCGCCGCGTCCGGATGAGCTTCTCCGCCTCCAGGTCTCGATAGGCCCGCTTGATGGTGATCACGCTGACGTCCAGCGCCAGGGCCAGCTCCCGGATCGACGGCAGCATCTCGTCGGGCTTCAGGTCCCCCGAGGCGATGGCGTCGCGGATCTGGTCGGTGACCTGCCGGTACATGGGGTCGGGGTTGTCGTGGGACAGCGCGATGAACACGAGGGCCTCCGGGATTGCTGTGTATAAACTATATACACTTTAGGCCATACATGACGCAGATGCAAGGGGAATGTTGCGGACAATTCGCCTGGAACCGCATGGAGTCGGGATACGAGAATCGAACGGACCGGATGCCGGGCAGCCCGCAGATCATGGTCAGGATCGTCGGAACAGGTTGTCACTCTGACGGATACGTCAGACCCCAGCGGGTGCGGATCTCATCCATGATCGTCATGACGGCCAGGCTGTCCTGCAGGGGCATGATCGCCGAATCCCTGCTCCCGGACCGGATCAGGTCCATGAACGCCTCCGCCTCGTGTGCATACCCCCCGCCCCGGCTCGGCAGTTCGAAGGTCTCTTCACGCCCGGCGCCGTCGGTCAGCACGATCCGCGTCGCCGCCCACCACGGCGAGCATATGGTCAGCGATCCTTCGGTGCCCAGGATACGCGCCTCCCGCGGCGTATCGGCGCGGAACGAGGCCGTGAGAACGGAAAGCCGCCCTCCGTCGTGCCTGAGGAGCATCGCGCACTCCTCGTCGACACCCGTCTCCCCCAGGTTCGCCATCGTCCGGATCTCCGACGGCTCTCCGCAGATCATCACGGCCAGGTTGATGGGATAGACGCCGATGTCGAGCAGCGCACCGCCCCCCAGGGCGGGCGAGAAGAGCCGGCTCCGAGGATCGAACTCCGCCCGGAACCCGAAATCGGCGACGACCGACCGCACTTCGCCGACGGCCCCCTCCCCCACGAGTTCCCGGACCCGCTCGATGGCCGGCAGGAACCTGGTCCACACCCCTTCCATGAGCAGCAGTCCGGCCTCGTCCGCGGCGTCGATCATGCGTTCGGCCTGGACCGCGTTGAGCGCAAGGGGCTTCTCGCAGAGCACATGCTTGCCGCCGCGCAGGCACATCAGCGTGTGATCATGATGGAAGGAATGGGGCGTGGCGATGTAGACGGCGTCGACCTCGGGGTCGGCCACGAGGTCGTCATATCCGCCGTGCGTGTTCCTGATACCGTATTCCGAGGCGAACGAGGCCGCCCTCTCGCGGTCGCGGGAGCCGACCGCGACGATCTCCGCCCCCGGCGCGGCGCGCAGACCCTCCACGAAGGCCCTGGCGATTCGCCCCGGCCCCAGGATGCCCCATCTGACGGTGTTCATCGCTCTCATCCTCTAATTGCCGTGTCAGCGAGCGGCCACGCCTGTGCCAGCCTTGGAGCTCGATTGTGTCAACACCGGGACATGACAGGCAAGCTCTTCCTGTTTCCGACCGACGGATCACCCGCCGCTCCTCAGGCCGATCCGGAGAGCATATCGAAAACGGGTCGTCCCGGATGGGACGACCCGTCGATACGCCCCCCATGGGTGGGGACGGGAGCCCAGGCGGGCTACCCGGCGCCTATGGTCGATTCGCGGGGGCTAACTCGCCCGCCTGCGCCGACGTCTGCGTCTCGGGGAGTGATGCCGCCCATTGCGCTGCTGACCGCCGCGCGCATGGTCGGACCTTCCTCCTCGCGGTGCAGGCCGGGTCCCCGCAGCCTCTTCCCGGTCAGCTGCGAATCCGTCCACGCGCAGACGAGCGATCGGAGCCCCGATCATGCGCTCGGTGGCGCGCACCCAGCCGTGATCGCCGCCGGTGACGAACGTGCAGGCCACGCCCTCGTTCTCCGCTCGACCGGTCCGGCCGATCCTGTGCGTATAGGCTTCCGGCGTGTTCGGCACGTCGTAGTTGATCACATGGGACACGCCGCTGACGTCGATCCCGCGGGCCACGATATCCGTCGCCACCAGGATGTTGTACCGACGGGTCCGAAAGCCTCGCATGGCCCGGTCGCGCTGATTCTGGGACAGGTTGCCCTGGAGTCCCACGGCTCGATAGCCGGCCTTGTCGAGCTGCTCGGCCAGCCGTCGGGCTCGATGCTTGGTGCGGGTGAAGACGATGGCCGAGTCGCAGTCCTTGCGATCCAGGACATGTTGGAGCAGGTCGCGCTTGCGTCGCTCGCTCACCAGGATCAGGGCGTGATCGATGGTGGCGGCCGGCGCGGCGGTGGCCAGCTCGGCGACGTGCGGGGAGCTCAGCAGGTCGTCGGCCAGGTGGCGGATCTCCTCGGGCATGGTGGCCGAGAACAGCAGGTTCTGCCGCCGCTCGGGCAACGCGGCGATGATCTTGCGGATGTCCCGCAGGAATCCCATGTCGAACATGTGGTCGGCCTCGTCCAGCACGAGGGCCTCGACCTGATCGAGACGGAGCACGCCCTGCTGGAGCATGTCCAGCACGCGGCCCGGACAGCCCACGATGATGTCCGGGTTCCGGCGCAGCGAATCCACCTGATTCCGCATCGAGACGCCGCCGTAGATGGTGATCACCTTGAGGCGGGTGAACTTGGCCAGCAGGCGGATCTCGGTCGCGATCTGCGTGGCGAGTTCGCGTGTCGGAGCGATGATCAGGGCGCGAGGTCCCTGACGACGGCCCCTGAGGAGCCGGTCCAGCAGCGGCAGCCCGAAGGCCGCGGTCTTGCCCGTGCCGGTCTGGGCCAGACCCAGCACGTCGCGACCGTCGAGAACGGCCGGGATGGCGGCGGCCTGGATCGGCCGGGGCGTCGTGAAGCCGGCGGCGCGGATGCCGCGCCTGACGACCTTGTCGAGCCCGAAGCGGTCGAAGCCGCTCGGGGTGTCGGTAGCTCTTGAAGACATATGTTCCCTGGTCTCCGCCGCACGCGCGCAGGCATCGCCTGGACGGCACGGCCGTAGGTATCCGACCCAACAACAGTAAAGGGCAAGAGGGAGAAAGCGTTGACGGCGTGACTCTGGTGATGAACGGGAGTCCTGTTGTTCGCCGTTGACGGGCTGGCGCCCGATTGAGGTGGACAAGGTAAGCGGCCGTTGCTCGTTATGCAACCAGCGGGCCGGTCGGGATCACGAATCACATGGCCGCGTTGGCCTTCATGGACGACGAGCCGCTCGTATGAGCGGCTCGTTCAATTCGCCCGACGACACATGCCGGCCGTCACTTCACCAGCACCACCTTGCTCGTCTCGCTGATTCCGCCCGCGTCGATCCGGCAGAAGTAGGTGCCCGAAGCGACCCGACCTCCCGCATCGTCCTTGCCGTCCCACACGACCTCGTGCCGACCGGGGCCGCAGTGGACGTCGGCGACCAGCGACCTCACCTCGCGGCCGGCCACGTCGAACACGCCGAGAGTCACCGTCTCCCCCCGCGGCAGATCGAAGGTGATGGTCGTCCGCGGATTGAAGGGATTGGGGAAGTTCCCGAGCAGCTCCGGAGCGGCGCTCGGCTCGCTCTCGTCGACCGGCACCAGGACCGCCGGGCCGCCGAACTGATACCAGACCGGAAGGAAGTAGGTCATGGCGAGCACGCTCCCGGGCTCGCGGAACAGCTCGAAATGGAGATGATCCACCAGGTGTCCGCCGGCGGACACGCTGAAATCGATGAGGTCCACGTTGTTGCCGGGAAACGACCAGACCGAGTAATTGCCGTTGAGGTCCGGCGTGTCCGCGTACCAGGTCTGCGGCGTCCCGTACAACAGGCCGAAGTCCTCATCCCCTACGTGGTCCCAGGTGACAGTCGCCTCGACGTACGTATCGTGGCCGAGGATCGCCGGGGGCAGGGGATCCAGGTCCACGATGCGGATCGCATTCTCCGAGAAATGGTAGTAGACGGGCAGGAAGAAGCTGTCGATGAGGATGTCCGGGTCGAAGAAGTCGCGCATCTCGAACAGCAGTTCATCCACGTCCACCATGCCTCCCGCCGGGAGGATGTCGAAGTTCGTTGTCCCGCTCCCCGAGCCGGGAGCGAGCGGGGTCGGCGGGATCACCTCGGCGCCCGGCGTCGGCGCCCCATCCGTATAGGGTGTTACGATGACCATGGGGTCCATGGGATGGTCGGTCAGATAGTCGAAGTCCACCGTGATGTTGTTGTTGTGGATCCGAGACGACGGCCAGGGCGGGTCGAGTTCGATGTTCTGGATCGCGGTCGAGGAGAAGTGGTAGTCCGCCGGTATGCGGAACACGTGGAGGAGCTCGCTCCAGTCGTCGTTGTACATCTCGAACTGGATCCCGTCGACGTCCACCTCGCCGGACGTCACGGTGAAGTAGGGGTTGAGCTGCCCCGAGGTCCCGGTGATGATCCCCGACCCGGTGACGGCAAGGTTCGGCGTATAGGCGTCGCCGGTCATGGGCCGGATCACGATCCGCTTCCCATCCGCATATGTGCTCTGCCAGGTGTAGTCGACCACGACGTGCTGGTTGAACTGCACCCGGTTGGGCGACTCCAGGCTCTTGGATATGCCGTAGAAGGCGTGGGGCCCGAAACGGATGTCGACGGGAATGCTCAACTCCAGGAGCACCTCGTAGTCCGGTGGAGCGGTCTCCAATGTCAGCACGAGTTCGTCGACGACCACCTCGCCGGTCTGGACGGTGAAGCTGGGCCAGCACGCACCTGAACCCGGACCGGGAACGGAGTAATCCACGGACCACGCCCCGGGCGTCGGGCTCCCCCCGGTCATGGGCATGACCCGGACCACCGCATCGACGTCGGGGCCGCCGCCGTCCCACTGCCAGTCGCAGGCCACCTCGATGACCCAGTTGTTGGGAAGCGAGCAGGGGCTCTCCTGGGACACGGTGATGTCCGCCAGGTAGTTCGCCCCGGCCGGCCCGGCGGCCAGGATCACGGTGATGAGTACAATGGCTCGACCTTTGGCGATGTGGGTCAGCATGCTATACCCCCTCCTGGACGCAAGCATCAGCCGGAGATGATCATGATCCCGCTATTGAATAGTATTTTTCACTTGATTTCAACATATTCCTGACATCAGGCCGGCTTCGCCTCTCCGGCCCACGATCGTCGTGTGCACGCGAGGGCCTGTCGATGCCGTCGGAATTGCCGGTTTCAGACAGCAAAGGACCGCCCTCGATGAGAGCGGTCCTCTGAAGTGGTACCCCGTACGGGACTCGAACCCGTGTTACCGGCGTGAGAGGCCAGCGTCCTAGGCCACTAGACGAACGGGGCACGTTCTGCTGCGCTAGCCCGTAGGCCGGCGCCGAGTTCTGGTTGCCCGGGAAGGATTTGAACCCTCATCGACTGATCCAGAGTCAGCTGTCCTACCATTGAACGACCGGGCATTCGGTCCAAGAATATAGGTCAGACCTCCGGTTTTTGCAAGATTTCACGACGCGTTTTCCGCACCTTCGTCCCGCGCCGGCAAGTGCTTGTAAAGATGGGCGTAAAGGGCTTCCGGCGAACGCAGATCCTCCCGAGCCGTCCCGAAATGCTCCGGCAGCAGCACGAAGGGCTGGTTCTGCGGACCGCCCAGTCCGCCGTGGCTGCCGACCTGCTCCTCGAAGGTGACGACCTCCCGCGCGCCGCGCAGGGCGCCGACGACGATCAGGTCGCCGGACATCTCCCCCTCGGCCAGACGGGCCAGTTCGCCGGCCCACAATTCGGTGTCCCAGTAGGGCGCCAGGGGGTCGCTCTCGCCGCGGATCTCGCCGGTGTGCAGGTGGCGCAGGCCGTCGCCGCCGATCATCAGGGCGCGGCCGTCGCCGTCGCGCACCAGGACGAAGCCGATGCCCGGATGACTGGCCAGCCCTTCCACCAGGCTGGGGTAGAGCGACCGCAGCTCGTCCACACGCAGGGGCCGCGACGCGCCGCGCCGATAGATGTGCGCCAGGCCGCCGGAGACGCAGACGATCAGGTGGGTCTCGGCGTCGGGCTCGGGCGGCGGCGGAGTCGGGGCCGGCTCCCGGTGGCGCATGCGCTCCAGGGTCCACTGGCCGCGGGCCTTCAACCAGGTGTGGTGGACCTGCTCGCTCAGCCGCATCTCCTCCAGCAGGCCGCCCACGTAGGCGGCCTCGGTGTCCTCATGGGGTTCGACCGAGAACACGCGGCCGGCCAGGTCGCGCACCAGGTCGTCGAGTCCCTGGCCGTAGAGGCGATCGAAGGGAACGCTGTCGCTCTGGCCGTGGTCCGAGAGCAGCACGAGGTCGTACTCGACCCGCGCCACGCGGCGGATCTGGCGACGCAGGCGTTGCAGCTTGCGGTCGAAGGCGGTCAGGGTGGCGCGGGCCTCGCCGGAGTCCGGCCCACCGTGGTGGGCCACCTCGTCGTAGCCCACGAAGTTGGAGTAGATCACCGGGACGCCGCGCACCACGTCCTGCTCCAGCCAGAAGAAGCCGGTCTCGCGCAGGAAGGCGTTGCCGACGGCCCGCAGGGCGGCCGTGCGCAGGGACCGTCCCACCAGACGCTTGCGGGGATGGAAGCGCGAGGCGACGTGCCAGAACAGGGCGGTCAGGAAGTCCCACAGGGTGGCCGCCAGGGCCGTGGTGTAGGCGTAGGGGTTGAGCCAGAACAGGGAGAAGTCCGCCTTCTCCCCCGGCTGCTTGCTGTCGGCGCCCTCGCGCACGGCGGTCAGGGTCATCAGTCGCTTGGCCGCGCCGCCGCCGAACATGCTGTTGATGCAGGAGCCGCCGGCCAGCAGGGGCGCCCCGCCC
>CAZSNA010000033.1:26732-28781 GCA_964607825.1 uncultured Fibrobacteraceae bacterium
AGGATCGTGGGCAGCCCCATGGTCCAGGCGTTCAGGGGCAGGGTGGCCAGCACCAGCACCGGCCGCACGGTCAGGAACAGCAGCGCGAACTCGATGGGCAGCAGGATGGGCGCGCGCCACCAGCCGTCGACGGCCGTGTCGAACCAGATGCCGGGCAGCAGCCAGGCGACGAAGACCACCGAGACGGTGGTGATGGCCCACACCAGGAGGTAGCGGATGAGGATGCGCAGGTACAGGGGTCGGCCTCCGGGTTCGAGAGGACGGGGTTGGACCCACTATGCCTAAAATGGGGAGGGGGAGACAGGGAATTATCGAGTGGGCTCTGCGGCCGGAAGGATCATGACGCTGTATCTGTCCTCGAGAAGGCCATATCGACCTGTAGGCAGGATTGTAAGAAAGACACGAACAGGTTCACCAGGTTGCACGTGATATCCGGAGTCCTGCCGATCAACCAGGTCTACGGTCAGGATCGGATCATCGAACTCGCCGACCAGCACGCTGTCGATCTCGACATGGAACTCCTTGTGGACCCGTTCCCGATAGATGCCGTCGACGACCACATCGGCGCGGCGCATCTGTTCGGCTGCCGACACGCCGGTCCTGCCGTCATCGAGCACGCAAACGACCGACTCATCGATAACGGCCGGGCCGAAGGGATACACCAGCCATTCTCCGTGGTGGCAGGCCGAGACGGCCAACCTGCAGCCCTCGACCAGATCGGAGATATCGGTCCTGACTTCGTCGACATCCTCTGAATAGTCCACACATCCCTCGACGTCGTACCCGAAGCACAGGACATCAACGGTATCGCGCTCCAGCACGCCCCAGACGAGTGAATCGACCCGGGCGGTGATGTGGGCCGCTCCGTTGTGATCATAATCGAATAAGCCGAAAGGAGCATCGAACCCTTCGACGCATACCAAATCGATCGACAGAAGCCGCCCCAGGAGCAGGACATCGTTTCCGGCACGCAAGACGCCGGCGGGTGGTTCGGGGACGTTGTCTCTCAAGATATGGATGGAGCGATTGATTTCCTTCTCCGGCATGGAGAAACGGATCGAATCACCTCTCGCAGGCAGTAGAAGCCCCGTGGCTTTCTGCCGGATTCCGCCGGGATCGCCTGCGGAAGCAACGAGCGCCGTGCAGAGGGTGAGCGAGATCAAACCCATCAAGAATCTATCGATGCGCATGCGATAATCCCATATCGAGACACTCGTGGACCATCAATCGGACTGGACGCAATTTACACGTGTAAAGTACGGATCAAGCCTCAGCCGCGCCCTTCAATCTCGCCACCACCCGCGGCGCCCCGATCAGCCACATCACCTCGAAGATGCCGGCGCTGCGCGTCTGGCCGGTCAGGGCCACCCGCGCGGGATGGATCAGGTCCCCCGCCTTCAAGCCCGCGGCCTCGGCCGTCGACCGCACAACGGCCTCGAAGTCGTCCTGCGACGCCGGCGCGTCGTCGGGCAGGCCGGCCGCCAGCGCATCCGCCAGCGCGACCAGCCGCGCCCGGGCCTCGTCCGACGCCAGGTGCTCCGCCACGGCCCCCTCGTCCCGCGGAAAGTCCTCCGCGAAGAAGAACCCGATCTGCTCCGGCAGCCTCAACAACGAACTGAACCGCCCGCCGAGGGTCTTCAGCACGAGCTTCGCGTAGCCGGCGGTGTCGCGCGCGGGCACGCGCCAGTCCGGGTCGACCGCCCAGCCGTTCTCCTCCAGCACGGGCATGGTCAGCGCCAGGCGCTGCTTGGGCTCCAGGCGCTTGAGGTGCTGGGCGTTGATGTGCTCGAGCTTGTCGTAGTCGAAGCCGGCCGGGGAGCTGTTCACCTTCTTCAGGCTGAACTTCTTGATCAGCTCGGTGCGGGCGAAGACCTCGTCGCCCGAGCCGCCGGGCGACCATCCCAGCAGGGCGAGGTAGTTGACCATGGCGTCGGGCAGGATGCCCAGCTTGGCGAACTCCTCCACGCTGGTGGCGCCGTGGCGCTTGCTCAGGCGCTTGCGGTCGGGGCCCAGGATCATGGGCATGTGGCCGAACTTGGGCACGTCCCA
>CAZSNA010000033.1:28881-34834 GCA_964607825.1 uncultured Fibrobacteraceae bacterium
CCGCGCAGGATGGCGGCGGTGGCCTCGTCGGTGCTGCGCTCGCGGTCGGTGTCCTCGATGCGCAGGATGAACTTGCCGCCGGTCTTGCGGGCGTAGAGCCAGTTGAACAGGGCCGTGCGGGCGCCGCCCACGTGCAGGTAGCCGGTGGGGCTCGGGGCGAAGCGGACGCGGATCGCGTTGTCGCTCATGGTCGGGACTCGTCCTCTTGTGTGTCGGACTCCGCCGACTCGGTCTGCGCCGGTTCGGGCCGCAGGTGGGGTTTGCGGGACTGGACGGCGTCGCCGATGGGCTCGCCGAGCGTGTTGGGATCGAGTTCGACGGCCAGCGCCGCCAGGTCGAGGCCCCAGGCGGCGCGGGCCGCCTCGTCGGGATCGCCGCCGGCCGCGACGGCGGCCAGCATCTCGCGCATCGGCGTCAGACCGCCGCGTTCCTCCACCAGGCGCCAGACCATCATGAAGGCCATGTAGCGGGCGCGCCGGAAGAGCTCGCGATCGAGGCCGTCGTCCAGAATCGGCGCGGACTGCAGGATCTTCTCGGCGTCGACGGGCGAGAGCATGATGTCGCCCAGGTGACGGAACTGCAGCATGTAGTTGTTGAGGTGGACGCCCAGCTCGGCCACGTAGGCCTGCAGGCCCTCGCGCAGCCAGGCGGGCAGGTCGCCGCAACCGTTCTCGGCGAGCAGCCAGGCGACGGACATGTCGTAGGCGGCGTGTTCGGAGAGGGAGCGGGCGATCAGGACGGGGATGGGCTGCAGCACCACCGTGTCGCCCTCGCACTTGTACATGCGCCACACGCCCTGGCCGGTGCGGGTCGTGTAGATCCGGGACAGGTCGGTGTTGTCCAGCACGAGCGTGTCCTCGGACGCCAGGCCGAGCAGGTCGCCCACGTCCAGCAGGGCCATCTCGGTCAGCTCCAGGTACGGCGCCACCGCGCAGGGCTTGTAGCCCGGGTTGTAGAGCAGCTTGACCCGGCCGAGGGTCATGCGGCCCCGCTCGAAGTCCACGTCATCGCGCTCGAGCCACAGCATGCCGCGGCAGAGGCTGCCGGGGCCGTAGGGCTCGCCGTCGTCGTCCAGCAGGGGCTGCCAGCCGGGCCAGGTGGTGGCGTGCCGATGGTCGGGATAGCCCGAGGCGGCCAGTTCCTCGGGGGTCATGCGGGGATAGGGGCCGTCCGGCGTCAGGGGCGGCGTGTGATGGGCGTGGATCTGGGCCAGGGCCGCGCCCGCGACCAGCAGCAGGACCGCCGCGAGCGACGTCATGCGGTGATTGAAGCTCATTTCCCCTCCGCCTCCAGCCGCTCGCTCTCCTCGTAGCAGCCCTTGGCCTCGATCTTATCGCCCAGGGCGTCGAAGACCAACCCCATGTTGGTCCAGACCGCCGAGGTCTCCTCGATGTCCAGGGTCAGCTCGTAGGTCGTGAGGGCCTCGTCGTAGAGCCCGAGATTCTGCTGGCACACGCCCGTGTTGAACATGACCCGGTAGGAATCGGGCTCCAGCTCGGCCAGATCGACGTAGCTCGCCAGGGCCTGCTCGTAGTCGCCGGCGGCCATCTGGGCCAGGCCCAGGTTGTACAGGTAGCTGCCCTCCTCCGGCGCCATGGCCACGGCCAGGGCGTAGGCGTCGGCGGCCTCGGACGGACGGTCGTCGCGATGGAGGCAGTAGCCCTGCTGGAAGGCCAGCTTGGCGTCGCTCTCCAGGCCGAAGGCCTTGCCGTAGGCGCGGGCGGCCTCGCCGTAGCGCTTGGTCTTGCGCAGGGACGCGGCCAGGGCGCGCCAGCCCGAAGCCATCTCGGGGCGGCGCTCGACCACCTTGCGCAGGGGGTTCAGGGCCAGCGAGTGGTCGCCGGCGCGCTGCAGGCTGAGGGCGTAGTTGAAGAGCAGCTCGGGCGGCGTGTCGGGGTCCGACGCCACCAGGCCCATGAACTTGCGGGCGTTGGCGTTGTCGCCCAGGCTCAGGTAGAGGGCGCCGATCTTGGCGGCCACGTCGTTCTGCTCCTGGTCCAGATCCCAGGCCTTGCGGTAGTCGGAGATGGCGTCGCGGGGGCGCTTCTCGAACTCGGCGATACGGCCGCGGGCCTTCCAGCCGCCGGGACGGTCGGGCTGCTCCATCACGGCGCGCTGGGCCAGCACCTTGGCCTTCATGGTCTCGCCGGCCTCGAACCAGGCGGCCGAGGCCAGGGGCAGCAGGTCGTCGTTCTCGGGATCGACCGCCATGGCGTCCTCGTAGGCCGCGGCCGCCTCGGCGTGCAGGCCGGAGCGGCTCATGGCCTGGGCGTCTTCCACGTGCAGGCGCAGCATGCGCTGGGAGATGGCCTTGGACGCGCGGCCGGTCTGGTCGACGACCTCGCCGTCGAACGACGCCAGGTAGTCGCGGGCGGGCACCGCGTAGCGTCGCAGCAGCGCCTCGTATTCCTCGGTGCCGCCGGAAGACTCCAGCAACAGGATCTGCGCCATGATCAGCTCGGCGGAACCGGGCCCGTAGGCGCCGCCGAAGGCGCCCAGGCCTTCGCGATAGGCCTGCAGGGCCTGGTCGGCCTGGCCGGCGTCGCGCCAGGCGTCGCCGATCATCAGCCAGGCGTCCAGCCCGCCGTCGGCCGAGAAGCGCTGGTAGGCCTGGAACTCGGCCACCGCCATGTCGGGCATGCCCAGCTTGCTCATGACCATGCCCAGGTTGCGATGGGACTCGGGCAGGCGGGGATCGCACTGGATCGCGGCGATGAAGGCGTCGCGGGCCGGGACCCACTCCTCGCGCCGGGCGTAGATCACGCCCAGATTGTTGTAGAGATCGGCGTTGCGGGGGTTCAGGAGGAGCAGCTCGTTCAACGCGCTGATCTTCTCCTCGTCGCTCAGATCGCTGGACATGACGTCCACGGGGATGTCGGACGCCGCTGAATTCGTATCCTGGGCGGCCGCGGGCGCCACGGCGGCCAGGAGCAGCAGCGCCAGCAGGGCGGAGATGAGATCGCGCGGGACCATGCCTGTCCTTTCCGGAGAACCGGTCTCCGTGGAAACCGGCCGGGGAGCGTCGATGTGACGAGTCATGATAGTGTCCGCCGGAGCGGGTGTCCAGGTTCGCACCTTGACCGGAACCGGGGACGCATGTTGCTTATACACCATGGTTTCCCTTTTGATCCTGGGCGCCGGCGGCGCCATACCGACTCCCGAACGCGGGCCGGCGGCCTACTGGCTCGACCTCGCGGGCCGCGGTCTGCTCATCGACCCCGGTCCCGGGGCGCTGGTGCGGCTGGTGCGCGACCCGCACGGTCCCGACTCCATCGACACCCTCGACACCGTCCTGGTCACGCACCTGCACCTGGACCACTGCGCCGACCTGGCGCCGCTGCTCTTCGCCCTGCGCTCGCCGGTGCTGCCGTCCACGCGCCCCCTGCAGCTGATCGGGCCGCGGGGACTATCGGGCTATCTGGAGCGTTTGCGGGAGCTTTACGGTCGCTGGGTCGAGCCGGAGAAGCGATCTCTGGAGGTGCTGGAGATCGCGCCCGGCGACTCGCTGGTCCCGGGTCCGGACGACGGCCTCTGGCGCGTGGTGGAGACTCCCGACGGACCTTCGGTGACGGCCTTCGCGGCCGATCACGCCGAGCATCGCTTCAGCGAGGACAACCTGGGCCTGGAGATCCGCGACGAGGACGGCCGCCGGCTGGTGTTCTCCTCGGACTCCGGCCCCGGCGGCGACCTGCCCGACCGGGCCCGCGGCGCCGATCTGCTGGTGCTCGAGTGCACCACCCCGGACGCCTACGAGATGGACGGACACCTGAGCCCCGCCCGGGTGGCGGCCCTCTGCGCCGAGGCCGCGCCGCGCCGGGTGGTGCTGACCCACATCTTCCCCGACGTCGCCCGCGAGGATCCGGCGTCCCTGGTCGCCTCGCGCTGGGGCGGACCGGTGGTCGCCGCCGTGGACGGCGATCGTTTCGCCCTGGGAGAGGACTGACATGACGTTCCGCAGATATCTGCTCGCCGCCCTGGCCCTGCTGCTCGCGACGCCCCTCCCCTTCGCCGCGACGGCGACGGCGGCCGATCCCGCCGACCCGGACGCGCCGGTCGTCATGAACATGGTGCTGATCCACGGCGCGGGCTCGAGCCCGCAGTGCTGGGACCGCGTCGTGCCCTTCATGACCCACGGCTTCGAGCTGTGGCTCTACGAGATCCCCGGCCACGGGCAGAAACCGCCCCTGCGGAACCTGAGCATCGAGTCGGCCACCCAGGACCTGGCGTTGTGGCTGCAGGAGAACGGGGTGACCGAGCCCATCGTCGTCGGTCACGGCATCGGCGGCATGATCGCCATGAACTACGCCTTCCGGCACGCCCACGACGTGCAGAAGCTGATCATCATCGACGCCGCCCCCAGGCAGCTCGCCGACCGCGACCAGAAGGCCGAGACCGCGCGTCGGCTGGCCGAGGACTACGACGCCTTCGTGGCGGGGTACTTCCTGAACCTCAGTCCCGACGAGGAGGTCACCGGGTTGATCGTCGACCAGGCCCTGCGCACCGAGCAGATCAGCCTCACCCAGCTGCTGGTCAGCAGCTTCGACTTCGACGTCACCGAGGACCTCTACTACCAGACCGTCCCCATCATGGTGATCGGCACCGCCACCATGCTCCCCGAGCCCGACCACGCCATGGACTACCTCGACGCCATGGGCTACGCGAACGCGCAGACCATCAGCTACAAGACGATGCCCCACAACGGGCACTTCGTCATGCTGGAGGCGCCCCAGGCGACGGCCGGGGTGATCATCGGCTGGTCGTTGCTGAAGTGACCCGTTCCAGGTAGTTGAACCAGCGCGGCGATCCGTCGGCGGCGGGCGGCAACGGCGCCGCACGCTCGGCGTAGGCCCCCTCGGGGATCTCGCAGTCCACGAAATCGTGGAAGACCTCCCGGGCGAGCCCCCTGTAGGGCGCGCCGGTGACCAGCACCCAGCTGCGGGGCAGGATGTAGTCGGGTTCGCGGGCGAGGACGTAGGCGTAGTCGTGCTTCTCGTGGCCGGACGCGTGGACGCGACCCATGTCGGGCATGCGGCGGCGGCCGATGTGCAGGTCGTTCAACCCCCACATGTCCACGGTGCGCAGACCGCTCACGTAGGGCACGATGCCCACCGAATGGATGGCGAGCAGGGCGTCGGGACGGGCGTTGTCGCGGAGCCATTCGCCGCAGAGGACACGGTGCTCCAGGTCGCGGGCCCGCTGACGCGACCAGCGCAGGGTGCCCGGCAGGGTCGGCGCCGCGTTCAGGACGGCCAGGGCGACCAGGGCCCAGGCCGCCCAGCGCACCCGGCCCAGCGCGGGGGCCGCCCAGGCGCCCAGCAGCATCGACCACAGGGGCAGCACCGGCAGCACGAACCTCCAGGTGGCCTTGAAGTCGCCGCCCACCAGCGTGACGTACCCCAGATAGCCCAGCACCACGGCCAGCGGCACCGCGACGGCCGGACGCGGACGCGTCGGACGGCGCCCACGCAGCGGCCAGGCGGCGGCGACGGTCAACGCGGCCAGCGCCGGGTGTCCGAGCAGGAAGCGTCCCAGGTAGCCCAGCCCCCGCCAGAGGTGATGGACGCCGCCGCCGGTCTTAGCGTGGAAGGTGTTGGGCAAGGGGTGGCCGTACCAGTCGAAACGCAGCCACCAGTAGGGCAGGTAGATCGTCAGGAAGACCAGCGCGGCGGCCGCCAGCGGGCCGGCGGCGGCGCGGCCGCGGCGCGAGAGCAGGCCCCCGATCATCACCAGGACCAGCACGCCCACGCCCTCGGGGCGGGTCAGGGCCGCCGCCGACAGCCATAGGCCGGCCAGGGCGCAGCCCCGCACCGCGCGGCGGCCGTCGTCCGACGCCAGCGCCTCGGTCGCGGCGCCCACGCCGAGAAGGACCAGCAGGGCGAAGGCGGTGGTCTCGAGGCCCTGCACCGCCTCGGCGGCGAAGCCGGGCGTGGCCGCGATCAGCAGGGGGGCCAGG